>NZ_JAZETM010000002.1:0-523006 GCF_036864455.1 Alteromonas sp. P256 | reverse complement strand
GTGAATGAAGGAATATGTAAGCTTGATCTGCGCAGGTTTTACAGAAGTCGGTGCACGACATTCCCTGAGTATGCGTCTATGACCAAGTAACTTCTGCTGACCCGAAACTATTGTTATAGATATCGGTCTATCTAAAAATTAACATTCGTGGACAGCAGAAGCATGTTCCTTTTTACTGAATCAAATTGGAAGTAAAAAAGAACGGAACCACTGTAAACAAATTATGGCACTCGCTGCCGCTCGTTGGGACGCAAACACGTGCGCGGCTTCGCCATTATTGCACACGTGTTTGCGCCCCATATTTGGAAGTTAGAAGTACCAGAGGGATCTGAAAATGTCGTATTACAATTCAGTTATATTAAAGACTGCTGCAAAAGTGTCGTTTCTTCATATTTCATGGCTAGTTGCCCTAATTGGTATTCCGATAGTCTTTTTCAGAGACGGCCTTAATTTAATTGAAAAGTCATTGTTATTCGCTGGGTTACTGCTTTTTTTCTGGTTAGTTTATTTATTATGTTGCATTACATTTCATAGGCTAAGCATGCGAAATGAACACAACCGCTTTGGTTATTTAGCGAAAGATGATTTAGAAAAAGGCAAAGAGGTTGGTACACATTTGGAGGGGTGGTAAACATGGTACTTCTAACAAACACATTATGTTCATTCGCTCCGCTCATTGGAACGCATACTCGCTGGCTGGCGCTTCGCGCAAGTATAGCCAGCAAGTCTGCGCCCCATATGTGAAGCGTTATGTGCTTCTACGATATGGATATTTTAATTGTTTGAATTAGCTTTAATAGCATTAATCGCAACTATCCTAAATGCGTTAACTGTAGAGTTTCATTGCAGGCTTCAAACTCGCCATATAGCTAAACAAAGAACAGTTTCTAATTTGATTAAGCATTATCTTTTAATGCTACCTTTTATTTTCGGCATGCTGCTCTTCCTATCTATTATTCAAACCAAAATTAACCAATTGGGTATCAGCTCTATTAGAGAATCTCTGTTGTTATTGGGTTTGGTTGTTCTTTTTTTGTCGCCTTTTATCTATATCATGGACTGGCGCTATCCAGGTTTAGTCAGCAAAATGGAAAACTGGAGAAAATGAGTATCAGATTAAATGCAACTTCTAGGTAATTTTAGGGACGCACATAACAAAAAATCAAGTCACTCACTTCGTTCGCTGGGCCGCATACACGCAGGGCGCTTCGCCATTATGCCCTACATGCCTGCGCCCGTTATTGAAAAGTTAGGTTTTAAGGAGGAAAAATTAAATGAATTCTATATTTGCAGGTGTTGGCGCGATCGGTGCGCTATTTTATTTGATACTCATTTTGCTTTGGATTGCTGTGCCTATTTTTGTCTTTCTGATATCTAAGAGAGTAAAAAATATCAGGGACATTGGCGTTGAGTATGGCAAGGAGCTCAAAGAACTAAATGCTAGCGTTAAATATCTAAAGCGTAAGTACAATGAGTCCGTCGATATATCGAAAGAATAGGTGATAGCGCCTTTTCAAGAATGAGGTTGTATTAGGTCAAACCTAACAATACGCTCACTTCGTTCGCTGGGACGCATTCACGCAGCGCGGCTTCGCCATTATGCCCCACATGTCTGCGCCCATTATTGAAAAGTTATTTGCCAAAATAAGTTAACCAAAACGTCCAAAAATCAGTAAAAGGAATTATTATGAGTTTGAAACCGTTCCCAAATATAAAGCCTAGAAACCTAGGTTTATTGTTATTTATTGCTCGTGTACTCACTTATTTCGGGGTTGTATTAATTGGTGTAGCAATAGCGGTAATTGCAACCACGCTCTTTGCTTATTTTTTTCCAACACCACCAGTAAGTGGCAGTACAGAGACTTATCGTATAGGTCTTGGTGAAGTTAAAGCCGGTTTTCTTATCATTGCTGTAGGCCTTTTTGCCATTGTATTATCAAACATCTTCGCGGCAATTGTGTCTTGGGAAAGCTCGCTTTCAGACGAGGAGCATAATGGCACATAACAAAAAATTATGTCGCCCGCTGCGCGGGCTGGGACGCAAACAGGTGGGCTGCTCACTTCGTTCGGATTTTAGCCCACCTGTCTGCGCCCCTTATTTAAAAGTTATGTGCTTATGGGTAATAAGTCAGATTCTGGACGTTATATAAATACTATTACAAACTCTCACTGGTTTTTGTTCCTTTTTTCTGTCACTTTCGCAGGTTCATTTTATTGGCAAATACCATCTATCTTTGTTTTCGTGATTGGCTCTATTATCGGTATTTACTGTTTCGCTATTCACTCGATTGCTTGGCGTTTTCAAAATGAATTTATACGCTTATTTCTGTTTTTCATGCCTGCTATAGTCTATGTCATTGAATATGAGCTTTATGGGCTTCAAACATTACTATGGGGGTTTATTGTGGCAATGGCTATATGGACAGTTTTCCGTAAAAAAGCACTGCAATACGTGGTTGGCCGCACCTGACAACCCAATAAACTCACTCACTTCGTTCGCTGGGACGCAAACACGCAGGGCGGCTTCGCGATTATGCCGCTACGTCAATGCCCGCTAGCTCAGCGTTATACCCAGAACTTCCCAAACTTAGTGAGTAAGAAATATTCTCAAGGAATAGGTTATTTTAATTAAAGCGATAAAGAGCCAACTTAATCTGAAACCGTATTTTTATGAAAAGTCGGCAAAAGTTGGTAATACTGGATGTATATTGGGAGGGGTCATCGCTTATTTGTTGTTTGTGAAAGCTCTTCCAGTGTTTGGTGTAAACCTTGAAACACCATTGAGGGAGTATAGCGACCACGTTGTGTACTCGGTTTTTGGTTTTGGCATACTGTTACTAATTTGCTGCATATACTTAATCTGTTCGCTTTGCGCAGCAGTTTATTTTTTCTCAATGGTTAAGAGTGGAAACCTTGATTCTGAAGAATACTTCAATATTGTGTTTAAAAGTCAGTACCCAACTCATTGGGAGCGAATGTAAATACTCGAATGTATAACAAAAATTATATTAAGCGTTGACTGCCAAGGAGATCATTGTGGCAATAGATAGAAATGCATGGATTTTTGGTTTAGCCGTTGCAGCAATTGCTGTTCTATTTAGCCTCACTTCGCCCGCTAAACAAGAAAGTATTGCTGCGTACTTTTTAGTGTTTTTCATGTGTGGTATTCCCGCTGGTGTTGGCTTCTTTATCGGACAGCGCTCACACAAACAATCCTTAAAAATTCAGCACATTTTACTTGCTGCTTTTATTACATATTTCCTTACAGATAATAGTGTAAAGCTTATCGGTCTCACCCAAGAGTATTGGTATCTTACTATTGCCGTATTGTTTGCACTATCAACGCTTGTTAGTTGGCGTTTACCAAAAATGTTTAACAAAGTCGAAGCTAACAAATAACTCTTGTCGTTCACGTTGTAGCAAGTGCAGAAAGTTGGGTGTTACCTTTTTTTCAATCAATAGGATGTTGTTATGCTGGGACTACTATGCCCTACCCGCTATATTCCTTTATTTAAAAGTTATTCACCACCATAGGCAGTAACCAATGAAAATGATTACCTGTTTACTCCTAGGTACTGTTGCTTGTTATAGCTCATTTACAATGTCAGACATGTATAAAGATGTTGCTAAAAACCACGGACATTTCGGGCTTAGCACAAATGAAATTGGGAGTCCGAAGCTCTAGGCTAAATATCTAGTACAGCTCAAAAATCTTACATTCACAAGAAAAGATAAATTCGACCCTATCTTGGAGTAGATAAACTATAGATCTGTTTCTCTACTTGAACAATACTCGCCGTGTGAGGTTCTCACAATGCTAGAAGTAGCTAACGAAAAAAATCGTGGGGCAAGTAAGTAAGATAGGCTGACATGAAAACCTGGGGCAAGGCTAAACATAATGCTAATTGGCGTAGCAATTCATAGCAACATGCATCATTCGCTACCATTAAGAGTTGTCACGCTAAGCCGCTGCGCGGTTCGTCGCCCGTGTGCTTTGAATTAAACGCTATAAGGAGAGTACGTGAAAATCTACGGTGATATACAATCCGGAAATTGTTACAAAGTAAAATTGTTATGCTCACTTTTAGAAATTGAGCATGAGTGGGTTCATGTTGATATTCTTGCCGGCGGAACGCAAACTTCTGATTTTTTGTTGAGAAATCCAAATGGTAAAATTCCATTGCTTGAACTACCTGATGGGCGCTGCCTTTTTGAATCTAATGCCATTTTGAACTATTTGGCTATTGGAAGCGAGTTACTGCCAAGAGACAGCTTCGATCTCGCCAAAGTTCAACAGTGGCAGTTTTTTGAGCAGTACAGCCATGAACCGTTTATTGCAGTAGCGCGCTTTATTGCCAAATACTTAGGATTGCCTGAAGATCGCCGTGCCGATTATGAATCAAAGCAGGAAGGCGGCGGCAAAGCTCTATCAGTTATGGAAGCTCAACTTAAAAAAACACCATATTTAGCAGGCGAGCAACTAACTACCGCTGACATTTCACTATATGGCTATACTCATGTAGCCGAAGAAGGTGGATTTAATCTTTCTAATTACCCAGCTATACAAGTGTGGATTGACAGAATTGCCTCTCATCCAAAGTACGTTGGCATGGCATAAGTGGTTATACAAAAGTTATTCACGCCCATTACAATAACGAACGCAAACTCTGCGTAGTATATAGATGAGTTGGGAGCTGTGATAGCCACTGTGGCAACCTGTGTGGCTTTTTATTTTCTAAGAAAAGGAAATGCTGAATTTAAGTTTGTCAAAACGCAAAAAGCCATCAAGCTCGCGGCTACTGACCATTTGCTCAGTTTTGCCATGCCACGTAATTTAGCAAATAGACGGTGACTTCATGGACATTTTGTATATTTGGATTTTTGCTTTTTCAATCGTGATAATACTAGCCGTATTGCGATACATAAAAATTGGACATTATGAGCCCGATAAGGTGCTCCAAGATTTCGGTAATAGCATTTGCGTAAACTATTCAGTTATTGGTAGTAAAACGTTACCAAAGAGTTCTGTAGTGAAGATTCAATTAGCAGGCAACTGCGTAAGTCTTTTTAATAAAAGCGATAACGCTCTAGATATTCATGCTCCCAGAAAAGCGCTTGCTCACAGCTTATTTGTTAGAGCAAAAAAAGTTTTTCCTCACGCGGTGGTTATCGAAGTTGACTGCTAACGAGTAAGAGCAATAACAGGGAAAGTTCTACGAAGATATAGATAAGTTTTATGTTTTGACGCGAATCTAGGTCAGAAACGCACCACTCGATAAATTAGACCGCTCCGCGTAATTTGTTAAAGACGACTTCAGGCTGTTTGCAGCCAAGGCAATTTCTTGGTGAGGGTTTGGCGAAGTAGACATTTGGTTTCAGCTTTTCAGCGACCATGGTGCACAGCACCTGCCTCGCGCTGCTCTTCATAATAGGCAACTTCGTGAAACTCTTTATGCGTATCCAATCCGATAAAAATCATGCTATGTTTGTTCATGCTAGCCTCCAGATTAATTTAGTATTGAACAAACTAATTATAGTTTTGGTCGGCACCCGATGGCTTTCGATCTAACCCACGAAGATGCGGAGGCTAGCATTTCTCAGGGAGTCATTGTATCTATATGCACTTTAAGAATTTCAGCCAGAAACGGAGTTTTAGATTTTGAAAATTGTTTTTTTAGTACTTACAACGTTCTTTTCAATCGGAATTAATGCGTCGAATTTCGTAAGCATGAAAATTCCCCAATCAACAATTATGGTAGAGGCACCAAATATAATTGTAGCGTTGCCGCCATCTTATAAGTCAGATACAACAAAAAAATATCCGGTTTTATTTGTTCTAGATGGTGAAACCAATGGTGAGCTGATTGATGGAATGCTGCAAAGGCTACATTTATCTAACGGCTCAAATGAGCATATTATTGTCGGCGTTACTAGCAGTAATCGTCTACGAGATTTTGCGCCCACAGTAAACAAAGATCCAAGAGGGCCCGTTGGAGAAGGCGGTGGTGGTGATAAATTTTTGGATTTTTTAGAGACGGAGCTTATCCCAGAAGTAAATACAAAGTACCGAACTAATGACCATAATGTAATTGCAGGCCATTCAATTGCAGGTCTTTTAGTTATTCATAGCTTCCAATCACGTCCTAATTTATTTCAGGGGCATTTAGCATTCAGCCCTGCTGTTTGGTGGGGAGAGCGAGAAACATCACAAGCTACAAAAAAATATGTCACCACAGCCAAACATATTCAAAATTATCTTTATATGGCTATAGGTAGTGAAGATGGCGAGATGCGACAAGTTTATGATTCTCTAGCTCAAACAATTTTAAGAAATCGTAATATTGATTTTAATGTGCGATTTGATGAGTTTGAACATGAGGGTCATGATTTTACTATGGCGGCCGGACTCTATAATTCCCTTAAAGGATTATTTCAGTATCAACAAAAGCTCGGCATATAAAAAGCTGTTGCGAAAAACTATCAAGGTTTTGGGCTTAGCGAAGACAAAATAGGGATTGCAAAGCTCCAGGGTGAATGCCTGGTGCAGCTCAAAGGTCTAACATTCAAAAGAAAAGATAATTTTGACCCTATATCGGAGTGGATAAACTATAGATCCGTTTCTCTACTTGAACAACACTCGCCATGTGAGGTATCAATAATGCTAGAAGTAGCTAACGAAAAGGTTCGTGGAGCAAGCGAGTAAAATTTAAAGTTAAAATTTTTAAGGAAGAAAATATGAAGAAGTTTTTAGTGATTGTTTTCATGGGGTTATTAACTGGTTGCGCATCAATTAATTACTCGGATATTGAAAATAGCGAAGCGACAGTCAGCAACATCAAAGTTGTGGAATTTGGTGAGGTTGGAACTGATGAACATCAGCTTGATGTGAAATTCGATTACAGCATAACTAATTATCACGATACTTTTAAGCTATACACGTGCTCAGTTTTGTTTGCGAATTCTCACGATGAATTGGTAACTACATCCAAAAAAAGAAATCCTTGCGTTATAGACGCTAAAAATGGCTCGATATCAGTCAAGTGGGACACTCCTTTATCAACGAGTGCGGGCTATTCAAACCAAGCTTTGGGTAAGTTGGTTTTTCCTTTTAAGTTTTTCGTAGCGATACATCAAAAGAAATCCAGGAATACAAACCATATTATTGGTAAAAGCGACGCGCTTTTTTTAAGCCCAAAAAACATAAGTACTCAATAGACTTACTCAGCTCGTCCGATGGGTTGCATAAAGTGGGCTGCTTCGCATTATAGCCCACTCCCCTGCGCCAGTGATTTAAGAGTAAATTGCCTAGAGGGAGAATTTAAATGGGATTTGAAATTTGGTACGCCGCGATTGGAATTGCAATTCTACTCAAAACAGTTGTTTCAATATTTCTTGGCCGTCGCGATGATTTAGAAACCTTTCAGAAAAGTGCTCAGATATTTTTTGTTTGGTTAGTCCCGTTTTTCGGAGCTATAGGGTTATGGTTGTTAAACCGTAGTCAGGATACGCCAGTAAGAGCCTAAAAAAGTTTTGGAGGCGGCCCGCAAGATAGCAGTGGCGGCGGATCCTCGGGTGACTAGTTGTATATAACAGTCACCCTAACGCTCGCTGCACTCGTTACTATAGTTTGTATCACTATAGTTTAAGTGTTTTGTCCGTTAAGCGCTCTTAATTTGCTGTTAAAGGAATTCAACATATGTTGAGCAATGAAGCATCCATTCAAAAAAGCTTGTTAGTCTTTAGCCATTTATTCGTAGGCTTTTCTCTTATCGGGCTAGGAATAGTTCGAGATAATCTTGGTGCGGAAGGGATATGGTTTATCCTTTTAGCGCTTACTTTACATTTTAAAATGAAAGTAGCTTGGGTTGGAATGCTCGCTACAGCTGCATTCAGCGCTCTCATATGCCTAAATCTAATTATTTCATTGCTCCCCCCATCTTTAAACGCAGGCTTGCACTTTAGCGCTAACAACAGCCAACTTTTTCAAATAGGCTCGATAACACACTTATTATTGGCTATTCTATGGACTGCGTATTTTGCACTGCAGTTTTACTTTTTAAACCAGCCAGCCAATAAGGCTTATTTTATACGCACAAGGCACCAAAGAAACACAGGAAGTTAATATGAGTGCAAAAGCTCGCAAAATTTTGGAAGCTTTGGAATCGTCCGGTAAAGAGGGTCGAGGAATAATTACACTCTCCTTAGAAACTGGTTATAGCCAATCAGATTTACGAAGCTTTTTTAATAAAAATAAAAAGTTCTGCGTTCCATTAAATGGACAAACCAAATATAAATTATGTCAATTTACTGAAGAACGAAGTTCAGTTGATGAGATGGTGGCGGAAATTGAACGGCAGAAAGTGGAAGCGCGAGTATCTAGGTCGTTTAGCTGCGGTTTAATTGCGGGATTGTTTATAGCGAGTATTGATAGCTTTATTGGTCTGTTGTTTTGACTACAGCCAATAACGAGCCAGATTACATTAAATAAGAAGGATATTTGATTATGAAACTAGGAACAAAACTTGGCCTTTCATTCAGCGTTTTGGGTTGTGCGGTCGGCGCATACCTTGGGCTCTCCCCTGTTTTTGCAGAGTTACAGTCTGGTGCCCTATCTGGCCAAGAAGCCGGGTTAATATTCAGTTTTGTGGGCATGCTCATAGGCATCACAGTAGCAACGGCGAGTATTCTAGCTTCGAAAAAGCACGCCGTATAATACACCTATTAATGCTTTTAAGATTTTCGATAGCGCGTTCGCTCGAATAGAGTGCGCTGTTATGCCCATCAAACTTGCTTTAGAAGTTTGAGGATTAGATGACTCGATGAATATCTCATTTTTACGCACTGAAGATTTAACGCGAGCTGCCAGTATCACGTTCGACAACATGCGAGTTTATTACCAGCAATTCGCCCCAGCGTGGGACGTGTCGAAAGTATTTGAGGCAACATTAGAACTTGAAAATTATGACATCATATTTCAGCAACAGGTTGTTGGCGTTATGCGGTTGCAATTAAATGATGACTGCTATGTTTTACGAGATTTACAGATTATTGATTCGGCAAAAAACAAAGGCATTGGCAGAGCATCGTTAAATGAGGCTAAAAGGCGTGCGTTAAATGCAAATTTAAACACCCTCACACTTAGGGTGTTTGAAAGTAGCCCGGCAGTTGCTTTTTATGAAAGAAATGGTTTTGTTATACAAAGTGAAGATGAACGCTTTTTCAATATGATAGCGAAAATATCTTAGCTTCACGCTATAGTGGCTAAATAGCCAAGCAAGCAAATAAAGTAGTGCAGCGCGCTCATAAAATGGATACGCATTCAACAGCATTATAAATATGCCATGCACTTACAGGGAATTCATGATGAAAAATATTTTTTTACTACTAGCTTTTGCTCTAGCAGGCTGCACGTCCACAACGTTGCCTCCTACAACTGCCACTTACCCCCTTTCTGACTCAATGAAAATTATTGAAGCCGCGGCTAACGCTGCCCCCAGAGGTGTTGTTGGAGAGTATACCCTTCGCATAGTCGCCGCAGGCAGTCAAGGTCACTTTGTTTATCTTAATACAGAAGCCGATTATCGCGACCAGCGCGCCGTAACGGTAGCCCTGCCCCCACGAGTCATTAAGCAACTCACAGCTTATTATAAAATGCCTCCGCAAGAGTTTTTTATCGGCAAAAAAATAGTGGTGAGAGGAAAAGCGCAGCGAGTAAAGATAGCGTTTTTGGCAGAAGGTAAACGCACAGATAAATACTATTACCAAACACACATAAGGTTGATGGATATAGCGCAGTTAAAAGTTGTTGATGAGCCCGTTTAATAAAAGAAAGGTAATGGAAATAGTATGTCTAATTTGAAAAAAACTGGAACCTGGTTACTGTTAGGTATTGCCGCGGTGGCGTTTATTGCCGCTGTGTTTGTACTTGGTTCCACACTTGGTAGTCTGTATGCCGCTGGCTCAATCGACCTATCGTTTCCTCAGGTTGGTGTGCTTTGCGGTGGGATTGTGGCCATATCATTATTAATACGTTGCATTAAACAACTAAGAAATGATGCCGAATATACGGAAGTGTTAACCAATGAAATGCCCTAGAACGCACTCCACGTTAAAAAAAGTCAGTGTAGGAAAAGTCCCCGTTTATTACAGTGAAGCATGCGGCGGCGTGCTATTGGAAAATAATACCCTGAGTCACTTTGAAAACCCTCAAGATAAAAAAGGCAACGTTTTAGCTAAGCATTTAAGTCAGTTTCATTGTGAGCTGGAGACGAAGGACAAACGCATACGCTGCCCTAAGTGCCCGGACACTGTAATGCTTCAGCGATTTTATAGCCCTTTGCACGCGGTGGAAATTGACGAATGCCCAGGGTGTGGTGCTATTTGGTTAGATACTGGCGAACTCGGAAAAATTCAGTCGCTAATGCTTAATGAAAAGGAACGTGCCCTTTTACGCAACGAGCTAATGAAGAAGCATGAAAGAATAGAAATAAAAGGCATGCCTCACCAACACGATAATTGGAGTCGCCGCAGCGATAAAGTAGATGCTTTTTTTGATTTAGCATCTTATATATCGAATAGCTGGTAGGCCATTGTCAGGCGCTCCGACTTAACAAAAGACCAAATACCTCTCACTACGAATTTGAGTTAACGAATGTTGTCTGCTAAGTTTTTTAAGAACTAATTATTAACGGTGAGCAATTGAACCTAAGACTCAAAAGGGATATTTATGTCTAAAAGAATTCAACCTCTATCAACCCTGCTTCTCTTTCTATCCTTATCGGTAAATGTGTCTGCAAATAGCGAAAGCTCAAGCAGCCAACAATTGAAATCTAATATCGAGCTTTCAGACTACAGAGACTATGCAGACTATCTTAATTTGCCAATCGACGAATATTATAAATTCGTTTCCGCGTATGGCATCAATAATAAATCTAGTCACTTACCAAATTTTATCGATATTCAAAACCACCCAGCATTTCTTAGTCTGCTCAATTCAGACAAAGATGAATCAGTTCCGAAAACACTGGTTAAAGAAGTGGAGCAATTGTTTGATACGAATAAAAAAATATTTGCGGAATATATGGGGTGGTCTTTGGATAGGCTAAAATTTACGCAGACAAGGTTTAGTGAACTTACTCGGGTGGTAGACGGTTTAGCACCAGTAACAAAACGAAAAAGCACTTCATCTATAAAAAAACCAGACGACGAAACTGACGCACTTGTAGTGGTAGCGAATAAAGAAATTATAAAGCAAACATCATCAGCTTCTTTCACCAATTTGACCCCGACAATTTTGAACTTTGCCATAAATTCAAACAATGGGCTGGGTGGAACCTTTACCGTTAAATTTAAAACAAACACCGGGGTGTATGGAGAGCAACAATGGTATGCGAATAGATTCAGTGCTTACCCCGTAAAAAATATTGTTTGTAAATCTGAGCAATGCGGACCTAGTTCAATTTAAATAGAAAGCACCATGCGTATGACCGCCTTTATTCAACCGGGCGGTTCGATATGCGATAAATTGCAACTCTACACTACAGCGCTTCACTACGACGCTACATTAGTGGCTTTCGATTGCTCTACCCCGTTTTAAAAAGGTCGTTTCTAACAACATAGCTCTTTATTAGAAAGGCCCCATATTTGCCTACGAACTCCTACTCGATATCCATAGCCCAATAAATAATTCTTTTTTCTGTGTAATAAATTCTTCAGCTTAAAGACTACTTAGTTTGAAAGCTGAATATCACAGCTTAAGACATCAACTTTGAGCTAATTTTAAGGACAGAAAAAGAATGGAATATATCAACACAGTTTTGGAAAGCGGCAACTACGCATTTATTGGGTTTGTAATTCTTGGCGTAATTGTATTGTGGTTTCTCCCAGCTATGCTAGCCCTTATTTTTAATAGAAAGCACTTTAAATATATAGTGCTAGCATGCATTCCTGCTGGCTTTTCTGTTATTGCATGGGTAGGTGTTTTAATTTGGGCAACTACAGGCAAAGTGTTTTCCAAACACGCCCATCAAATAAAAAATGAAGCTTAGGCAGCACTAAAAAAGAAGTAGTGATGTCGACACGTGCGAAACTAAAATGTTTCGGCAATTGAGCTCGGCTTTATTCTATGTGTAAGGCCTATTTCATTTTATTTACATTCACCAAAATATAACTCAGTATATAAATTACCTAATCGTCATATTGGTTTAAAGCGTGTCGCGGCAGCCACCTAGCTTTGCATTTTAGCCGGTTTGAAAAGCGAAAAGGCCCCAATTTAACTTGGTAACCAATTAGTTTAACGCTACCAACAGGATGAACATATGCTAAGTCAATTCTCTAAAAATATAGCTGATAGCGTACAGGCAGAGATAGCTATGGCCGCTAAAAAAGAAGCAAATGGCGATGTTGCCGCCTCTTTTCGTCATCTTGAAACTGCGCATGTATTAGGACAAGAATCTACATGGTGGCATGTGAAAGCTCATATTCTCATGTTTGGCTGGGCGTTTCGGCAGAAAGATGTAAAAGAGTGTTTAGGGCAAGTTTTTCGTATTTTCGGAGCTGCTACCAAAACAGCTGTAGGTTTAGTGCCCGCGGGAAATACCGGTGGCTCGAACATTAGCCCATTTAAAACGCTACCAATTAAAGCAGAAATTCAGCACGCTATTTTAATAGCCAAAGGAAATGGCTAACCGCGATCACTTTATGATTTTTGTAGCGCCCCCTAGCTTTTATGCGCCTAACCACAATATTGACTAAACGGGTAATTCAATGGAAAACAATAGCGCGTTAGATCTAGTTTCACTTGCCAATGAACTTGAAGCTTTTATTCAAGTTTGCGTACCGGATAGTAGAACAGTAAATAAATACGGCGGCACCCTATTTACCTTGAAGCCAGATGAAAAAGAGGGGCAGTTTTGCGGTGTTTTTATTTACTCGGCCCATGTACAGCTGTCATTCAGTCATGGCCCTCAACTTGTAGATGAACGCAATATGTTATGTGGCACTGGAAAATATAGGCGACATATTAATTTTAAACGTGTAGATGACATTGACTACCCTTACATTGAAGCGCTTTTATGCCAGGCATCCGCATTTTAACGTCAATACCAAAGTCGTAAGTGTGCTGTCACACAATGTTATGATACTGTTAACAGCATATTAAATATAACATTTTTGAGTGAGCACACATGACTGTAGATATACATTTGCCAAGCATTATGAAAGTGGGTGGAGGCGCTATTTCACAGCTTCAGGATATGCTTGCTACCTTGGGTGTAAAACGGCCGTGTATTATTGCCGATCCCATCATGGTGACATTAGGCAAAGTGGAAAATATTACGTCATCGCTTTCAGCTTATGCCAACGACATCCAGGTTTTTAGTGATGTAATGCCCGAGCCCGACGATAGATCTATCGATGGTGCGGTAGCCCTAGTTAAACAGCAGCAGTGTGATGGCTTAATTGCACTTGGTGGTGGTAGCGCAATTGATAGTGCCAAGGCCATTGCACTTTTGGCAACCCACGGCGGGCACATGAGAGACTACAAAGTACCCCGTGTAGTTTCAGAGCAGAGTATTCCAATTATAGCCATTCCAACCACAGCAGGCACAGGGTCTGAGTGCACGCGAGTAACTGTGATAAGCGACTCACAATCTGCTGAAAAAATGCTGTGTATGGGCCCGGGGTTAATGCCTAAAGCGGCCATCCTAGACTATGAACTTACGCTGTCAGTACCTTATCGGGTGGCGGCAGATACGGGGTTAGATGCCCTTACTCACGCAATTGAAGCTTATGTGAGTAGAAAATCCAACCCGTTTAGCGATCAACAGGCCATTGCTGCTATGCGATTGATAGCCCCACACCTTATTGCAGCATGCAAAAATCCAGATAATATTAAAGCCAAAGAGGCCATGATGCTGGGCGCAAGCTTGGCTGGCTTAGCATTCTCAAATGCGTCAGTTGCATTGGTACATGGTATGAGTAGGCCCCTCGGTGTGCACTTTCATGTACCCCACGGCATGAGTAACGCAATGCTTCTGCCTATAGTAACCGCGTATTCGCTTTCGGGAAGTCCATCTAAGTATGCTGAGGTTGCTCATCACTTAGGCTTAACTGGCGAGCCAGGTAGTACTGGTACTCACGAAAATGCCCATAAAAAGCTCATCGACTTTTTGCACCATTTAAATCGTGAGCTTGACGTTCCTACCATGTCTTCATTTGGCATTGAAAAAGGGCCCTACGACAACATAATCGAACTGATGGCAACGCAAGCATTGGCTTCCGGATCGCCGGCTAATAACCCTAAAGTGCCTAAGCCTGAAGAATTAGAGCGGCTTTACCGTGATGCGTATGCCTAGCACGTGTCGATAGCAAAAATAGTCGTAACAGCAGGCAGTGAGGTTAGTTTTTTGCTGCCTTAATTCCCTGCATAAGTAGTCTATCTAGTGCATTGGCGAAATTTTGCTTATCGCGTTGAGAAAACGCTTTAGGCCCGCCCGTATGCTCACCGCTAGAACGCATGGTATCCATGAAATCGCGCATTGTCAGCGCAGCCCGTATTGATGATTTATCAAATTCATCACCACGGGTATTCACTGCACTCGCACCTTTAGCCAGTATGTCCGCTGCCAGTGGAATATCGTTGGTAATCGCTAAATCACCCGCTTCAATTTTTTCTACAATATAGTCATCTGCCGCATCAAAACCCGAGGGAACTACGGTGAGTGTGATGTGCTTGTCGGGTGGAACCGACATTGAGTGGTTGGCAACTAAAGATAAAGGCAGCCCTGTGCGTCGGGCTGCCTTAAATAAGATTTCTTTAATTGCACCGGGACACGCGTCTGCGTCTACCCATATATGCATGGTGCTAGTCTCTCGTATATTTTTACACGCTACAACGTGTAACCATCCTCTTTACGCTAGCATACCACCATCAACTGTTACTGTCGTGCCTGTAGTGTAGGTAGACGCGTCGGAAACAAGGTATAACACGGTGCCAGCCATTTCGTCCGGATCGGCCACTCTGCCAAGCGGAATCACTTTAAGCGCGTGCTTTAAAATTTGATCGTTAGAGGTCAGCGCTGAAGCAAACTTGGTATCGGTTAACCCTGGTAATAATGCATTAACGCGAATATTTAAGCTGCCGCATTCTTTCGCGAATGATTTGGTCATGCTTATCACCGCTGCTTTGGTAATAGAGTAAATACCTTGCATGTCACCTGGGGTTACACCATTTACCGAGGCCGTATTTAATATTACGCCACCGCCCTGCTCTTTCATCATTTTGCCCGCTTCAATAGACATGAAGAAGTAGCCGCGAATGTTGACGTCTACGGTTTTATTATAAGCGCCCAGATCGGTGTCTAGAATATGGCCGAAATACGGGTTTGCCGCCGCATTATTCACCAAGATGTCTAGCTTTTTGAAGTCTCGCTTAATAGTGGCAAATGTTTCAGTAATTTGCTCCATTTCGCCTACATGACAGGCCAGTGCTGTTGCTTTACCGCCTGCATCGCGAATAGATGAAGCTACCGCTTCGCAGCCGTCTATCTTGCGGCTTGAAACAATAACGTGAGCGCCATACTGAGCTAGCAAACGAGCAATAGACTCACCAATACCACGGCTTGCGCCTGTTACTAGCGCTACTTTTCCTGTTAGATCGAATAAATCTTTCATCGTTATAATCCTTATTCTGTGTTCTTTGCTGTATTTTTCTGTGTTGCCTTTAGGCTAACATGCCGCCATCAAGTACTACTGATTGGCCTGTCATAAACGACGATTCATCGCTACATAACCACGCAATAGCATTGGCAATTTCTTCTGGTTTACCCAAGCGCTTCATTGGATTAGCGCCCACTAAGCCTTTTTGACCACGTTCATCGAGTTTAGACAGTACGCCTTGAACCATAGGAGTATCAACAAAGCTTGGGCATACTGCATTAATGCGAATGTTAGCTCGGGCATATTCTACCGCTGCCGACTTGGTAAGACCGATAACACCGTGCTTCGACGCGCTATAGGCACTGATCATGGGAGCAGAGCGAAGGCCAGCAACAGAGGCTATATTAATAATGTGGCCGCCGCCGGTTGCAGTCATATGCTTAAGGGCATTTTTCATGCAATACCACACGCCCGCTAAATTAACCTGAATGTTTTTCATAAACATGGCATCGTCTACCTCTGTAAGAGGCGCAGGGAAGTGATCGATACCGGCATTGTTAATCACCACGTCTACTTTTTCGTGCTGAGAATATGCCGTTTCAAACATGGCTTTAACTTGCTCGGGGTCGGTTACGTCAACTGCAACCGCATAGGCTTTACCACCAGCTTGCTTTAGCTCTTCAACAAGGGCTTTCGCATTATCAAGGTTTAAGTCTGCTACCCCGACAAGTGCGCCTCGCTCACACAACACTTTTGCAGATGCCGCGCCAATTCCAGAGCCACCACCCGTAATTAAAATATGTTTATTTTGTACATTTGCCGCTACGTTCATGCATGTTGCTCCACGTTTTATTGGCGATACTTATGCTTCACAACCCTAATTGGGCTGTGAAGCTCATTCTAGTTTTTTCAGAAATAGGCTGCTTTTACGCTATCGCAGGTTGTGTCCTTGGACGATAAAATTTCGATGTCTCTTTGCACTAACGGTAGTTCCCAACTTAAAAAGTACTCCGCAGCGGCAAGCTTGCCTTCATAAAAATCTACGTCTTGGCCTTTGGCACCTTGAGTTAACGCCTGCTCTGCTACTTTGGCCTGGCGCAGCCAAATCCAGCTAACCACACAACTAGAGAACACATTAAGGAAACAGCTTGCGTTAGTAAGTAGTACCGACTGTTTGTCTGAACGCAAGTCGCCCGCCGCTTGTTGAATTAGCTCGCCTAGCTTATCTAAATAGGGTTTAAGCTTTTTAGCAATGGCTTGAGCACGAGGTGTCTCCGCTCGCTTCATATCAGCGGTAACGCGAGCAAGAAGCACTTGAAGGCCTTTACCTTCATGTTGCCATAGCTTTCTGCCAAGCAGGTCGAGAGCCTGAATGCCGTTGGTTCCCTCATGAATAGGGTTTAAACGGTTGTCACGCCAGCACTGCTCTACTGGATATTCACGGGTGTACCCTGCTCCGCCTAAAACTTGTATGGCTAAATCGTTTGCTTTAGGGCCAAACTCTGACGGCCAGGCTTTGAAGACAGGCGTGAGTAAATCGAGCAGTTGAGAAAGCTCGGTTCGCTTGGCTTCATCTTGTTCTGTTTCTAGCTCGTCTATCAACATGCTGCCGTAAAGGCAAAGAGACATACCGCCTTCACAATACGACTTTTGCGCTAGCAACATACGGCGCACATCGCCATGATTAATGATTGGCGTTGGATCATCCTCAGGCGCCAAATTCGGAGCAGCACGGCCTTGGGTTCTATCTTTTGCGTAGTCTAGCGAGTAGCGATATCCTCTATAGCCAATCATAGCAGCACCATAGCCAACCCCAATTCGCGCTTCGTTCATCATCATAAACATGTAACGTAAACCTTGGTGCGGCTCACCGATAAGGTAACCGTGACAATCGTCGTTGTCACCAAAGGTAAGCGCCGTTGATGTAGTACCGCGATAGCCCATTTTGTGAATTAGGCCAGCAAGTGACACATCGTTTCGCTCACTCGGGTTGCCTTCTGTGTCTAATCGGAACTTAGGCACTGCAATAAGTGATATGCCTTTAACGCCAGCAGGGCCACCAGGAATTTTTGCTAGAACAAGGTGAACAATGTTGTCTGAAAGCTCGTGCTCACCACCTGAAATATAAATTTTACTGCCTTTTACGCGATAGCTACCGTCTTCTTGAGGCTTCGCTGTTGTGCGGATGTCTGCAAGTGCAGAGCCTGCATGGGGCTCTGTTAACGCCATCGTGCCGGTAAAATCACCAGTGAGCATTCTAGGTAAAAACGCATTTTTGATATCTTCTGAGGCAAAGTGCTTAATTACGTTCGCAGCGGCGGCAGTTAAGAATGGGTACGACGTGGTTGATGGGTTTGCCGCGAGAAAATAGCCAGCACACGCATTCATTACGGTAACAGGCAGCTGCATACCGCCGTCTTCATAATCAAAATGTCCGGCAATAAAACCCGATTCTCTGTAGGTATCGAAGGCCACTTTGACATCGTCAATCATGGTTACTTTTTTACCGTCAAACGTAGGCTCGTTTTTATCTGCAATAGCATTGTGAGGAAGGAAAAGCTCTTCCGCCATTTTTTCTGCCATATCGACAACGGCATTAAATGTCTCTACGTTATGATCTTCAAATCGTGTTTTTGAGCAAAGCGCTTCTGTGTCTAGCACTTCATATAACTGGAATTGCATTTCTCTGCGGGGAATAATTTGATCGGCCATGTTCGTCTCCACGAATAATTGTTAACGCATTGTGTCATATTCGTTATCGTGCCATTATTGTCATTAATGACACAATAATGGTCAAAACAGCCATTAATCATCTAAACTAATTAAATATCATAAGTCGCATTATCTTCATGAATGAGTTGTATGAATAACGCCCCGTTTACCGTCACCGTTTTTGGTTTCAATCACGCCCTCGCCTCGGCGATTACTGGCGCACTTGATGTATTCGCCTTTGCGGGAATTAGCTGGCAACGAATTCACAACCTGCCCACCTCACAGAAGTTTAAAGTTCAGCTTGCTAGCGCCCATGGACTGCCTTTTCATTGTTCAAATCAGCTTACTCTCACGCCAAATATTGCCATAGAAGATGTAAGCCATACCGATATATTGCTGATCCCCACTATAGGCGGCGATATCGACACTGTGCTTACTGAAAATCAGTCACAGCTGGTGCATATAAAACGCTTGCATAAAGTAGGTGCTGATATTGCGGCAAACTGCACTGGCACCTTTTTACTTGCTGATACTGGCTTGTTAGACGAGAAAGTAGCAACCACCCATTGGGGCTATGCCGAAAAGTTTACACAGCAATACCACAACGTAGATTTACAACCTGAGAAGATGGTGACGGAGCAGGATAATATTTATTGTGCGGGTGGCGGTATGGCATGGATAGATTTAGCAATCCTGCTTATAGAACGTTACTGCGGCCATCAGATTGCAAGTGACACAGCAAAATCTCACGTTCTCGATTTCTCTAGAACCAATCAAACTGCTTATGCTAGCAGTCGGCAACGCCGTTTTCATTCTGATGAAGATATTATGGCGGTACAGTCATTTATAGAAGAGCATCTCGCCGACACTATTTCTGTGAGTGCGTTAGCAACTACCCATAACATGACCGAGCGCACATTAACTAGGCGCTTTAAACTTGCCTGCGGCACAACGCCTGGGCAGTATCTTCAATCGTTGAGAATCGAAAAAGCACGTAAGCTCCTAGAGACCACTGCCATTTCGTTAGAGAAGATTATTAATGCAGTGGGTTACGAAGACCTAAGCTCTTTTACCCGTTTATTTAAAAAAATAACGGGCCTTTCACCATCCCAGTACAGGGCAAAGTTTAGGCGCAACTAGCCGATATAATCGTTTCGACTGATATTCAAATTAAAGGTAATTTTGCTAAAAACTGCAGCATTTTCTTATAAATTTAGGTAAACTCGCGCTCGTTGCGCAAATCTAACAAAAATAAGCGCACTACACTACAAAGAAACTGACACAATCATCTTGGTGAAAACATGAGTTCATATAAAATCGCGTCATTGGCGTTAGCTATCAGCGCTGCTTTTAGCACGTCGGCACTTAGTCAAGAAACCACAACGACTGAAAAGAAAGAATCAGCACTTGAAAAGATTACTGTAACTGCGCAAAAGCGTACACAGTCAATCCAGGAAGTTCCAATTTCAGTTGCCACATTAAGCGGCGAAAACTTTGAAAGCCTGTTTTCAGGCGGTGAGGATATTCTTGCATTAGCTGTTCGTGTTCCGGGTCTTTACGCTGAATCATCAAATGGTCGCGTAGCACCACGATTTTACATTCGTGGCTTAGGTAACACCGATTTCGACTTAGCCGCTTCACAACCTGTTTCTATTATCATGGACGAAGTGGTAATGGAAAACGTGGTTTTAAAAAGCTTTCCACTGTTTGACGTTCAACAAGTAGAAGTACTTCGCGGCCCGCAGGGCACGCTTTTTGGCCGTAATACTACAGCGGGTATCATCAAATTTGACACGGTTAAGCCTACGCAAGACTTAGAAGGTTATGCAAAAGCAGGCTTCGGCAATTTAGGTACAATGAATTTTGAAGGTGCAATTAGCGGCGGTCTTACTGATGACTTGTCAGCTCGTTTGTCGGTGTTATCTCAAGAACGTGATAACTTTATCGACAACGCGTTTACTGGCGAAAATGATGCGCTTGGTGGTTTCGACGAAAAAGCGTTCCGTTTACAGCTTCTTTGGGAGCCTTCGGCTGACTTCTCAGCGCTTCTTAACGTACATGGCCGCGACCTTGAAGGTACCGCTTCTGTGTTTAGAGCAAACGTGTTCGACAAAGGTAGCAACAACTTAAACGAGAATTATGATCGCGATACTGTATTTTACGATGGCGATCTTGAAGGCGACGGCATTGATAACAATCCACAGGCATACGAAGGTTTTGGTACGTCACTAAAACTAGAGTATGACATGGACACTGTAACATTTACCTCAATTTCTGCATTAGAAACAGCCGACGGTTCAAGCCTTGGTGACGTCGACGGTGGCTTTAACAATGCAGACGGCACATCGGGTCCAGGGTTCATTCCGTTCTCTGCAGTGACTAAAGATGAGTTAAACGACCTTGAGCAATATACTCAAGAGTTCCGCATTTCCAGTAACACTAATGACCCTATGAACTGGCAACTCGGTGCATTCTATTACGACGCGTCATTTAACGTCACCAGTATCGATGGATTCTTCGGCGCGACCACAGTTTTCCATGAAAACCAAACGTGGGCCCTGTTTGGTCAAAGCTCTTACCAAGTGAACGAAAAGCTAAACGTAACAGCTGGTGTACGCTACACGCACGACTCTAAGAGCCTTGTTGTAGGCGAGCAAAACGTAAACGGCTTTGCCTTAGTCATTGGCGCTGCAAGTATCCAAGATTACGACGATATCGATGTAAGTGACGGACAAGCAAGCTACGAGCTAAGTGCGAACTACCGCATTACAGACGACATGTCTTTTTTCGCACGTTACGCTAATGGCTTTAGAGCACAAACTATTCAAGGTCGTGACGTAGCATTTGAAGGCGCGCCTTCTGTCGCTGACTCTGAAACTATCAACTCATTTGAAATTGGTTTCAAGTCTGACCTACTTGACGACTCTTTGCGCTTGAACGCTGCTGCTTTCTACTACACAGTTGACGATATGCAGTTCTCCGCTATCGGCGGTGGTAACAACTTTACTGCCCTAGTTAACGCAGACCAAGGCGAAGCATATGGTTTTGAAGTTGACGCACAATGGCTCGCTACCGATGAGCTTAGCTTCACAGCAGGTTACAGCTATAACCACACAGAAATACAGGATGATTCACTGACTGTTTCACCATGTGGTACAAACGCAGACTTAGGCTTTACTGGTAACTGTACAGTAACCGATCCTCGTCCTGATGGTTTTGTTGCATCTATCGACGGCAACCCTTTCCCACAGGCACCTGAATCAATCTTCAACTTTACTGCTCGCTACACCATTCCTATGGGTGACGACGGTGAGTTCTTCGTATTTACCGACTGGGCTTTCCAAGGTGAAACCAACCTATTCTTGTACGAAGCGGTTGAATTTACTACCGACAATAACTTTGAAGGTGGCCTGCGTGTAGGTTATGAAAACTTTGCGCACAACTACACAGTTGCGTTATTTGGTCGAAACATTACCGACGAAGACAATGTAAGAGGCGCAATCGACTTTAATAACCTGACGGGTATTGTTAACCAGCCTCGTATTTGGGGTGTAGAGTTTAAATACACATATTACTAAGCCATTTATTAACGGATAGCTTTTGTAATAAATAGCTTTTGTATTAAATAGAAATGGTAGCCAGTTGGCTACCGTTTTTTATGCGCAATACAAACGCTGCGCACTTTTATCTGCGCAATCTCTCCAATTATGCCGCCAATTGAACGTCTTGCTTAGCGCGTTTTACTAACTGCTCTAACTTTCTACATACCTTCACCCAACGCGCTACACGTTGATAGTATACCTGTTCTATCAGGTTACCTTTTTCATCAAACAAAAAACTAGCCAGTTTTCCTTTGTGTGAAGGCAAGTAGAAGTGGTGAACATTGAAACACTTCGATAACGGTGCATGCGCTACTTTTTGGTACATGCAAAACGGCAAGTTGTTTGCTCTTTCGTCACCGCCTGTCAGTCGCACACGACGTTGAAATTCATCTGCACCAGGACTCACTAAAATGCCATATTTAGTAATTAACGTATCTACTGACTTAATACCTGTTTGCATATCGTATCTCCTGCCAACGCTTAATCATCATCGGAACGCGCCTTCTACATAGTTTTTCTACATGGTTTTTCCACATAGTTGCAGAAGTAAGAAAGGGCGGCACCATTTTAAATCGAGTCATTTTAAACCATACTGTATATATACAGTATATGTGTATTCGTACGAAATGCAAACAAAAAAACCGCTCATAAGAGCGGCTTTCAAATATAGAGTAAAGTATTTAAATTTTAGTTGGTCATCAGGGCATAAAAACCTAGTTCAAAGCAGACTCTAAAAATGCCCATTGGTCGGCATAGCCCTGAATACGCATCCACGTGGGCGTGCCAGCACCATGACCTGCTCTGGTCTCAACTTTTAGCAGTATGGGGTTATCACAACCTTGGTCAGCTTGTAGCTGAGCAGCAAATTTATAACTGTGCCAAGGTACAACCCTATCGTCGTGATCGCCTGTGGTTATCATAGTCGCAGGGTAACACGTGCCTGCTTTTGTGTTGTGTAACGGCGAATAAGCATATAGCGCTTCAAACTGTTCTTTGTTTTCACTCAACCCATAGTCTGAAGACCATGCCCGGGCATTGGCACTTGGCGTGTGATAGCGCAACATGTCTAACACGCCCACCGCCGGTAAAGCCGCCGCAAATAAATCTGGTCGTTGAGTGATAACAGCACCAACCAATAAGCCTCCGTTTGAACCGCCCTGTACCGCGAGTTTTTGGCTTGACGTGTAGCCCTTATCAATCAGAAAATTTGCGCCTGATATAAAGTCATCAAACACGTTTTGCTTGTTTAATTTAGTGCCAGCTTGGTGCCATTGCTCGCCGTATTCACCGCCACCGCGAATGTTTGCGATAGCAAGCACGTTACCTTGTTCTACCCACACCATGCGAGAGATAGAATAGCTTGGCAGTAAAGAAATGTTAAAACCGCCATACCCGTACAATAATGTTTTGTTATTGCCGTCTAGTTCTATGCCTTTTTTATGCACAATAAACATAGGTACTTGGGTGCCATCTTTGCTGGTATAGAATACTTGCTTGGTCACGTAGTTGTCGTAATTGATGCCAGTATCAATGGTTTTAAAAACCGTGCTTGTTCCGGTGTTTAAATCGTATTTAAATACCTGCCCAGGGTTAGTGAAACCAGTTAGTTTATAAAATGTCGAGTCTGCGTTTTTACTGCCATTAAAGCCCGATACATTACCAATATCTGAAAACGCCAATTCCTTTAGCTTATTGCCTTTGGTGTCAAACACAACAACGTTTGCTTTTACGTCTTTTAAGTACTGTACGAACAGTTTGCCGCCAAAGAGCGATACGTCTCGAAGCGTTGCGTCACTGCTTTGTATGATGGTGGTTCTCTCACTGACAATTTTGCCCGTTGATGACGTATCGCTTGCCGGGTTATCCGTTAGGGAAACTTGAATTACTTTTCCGGTAGGTGCGTTTTCAGTAGATGAGAAAAAGAGCGTGTTGCCTTCTTCACCAATAAGCTCATATCTGCCATCCCATTTATCGAAAATTGGCAGTAGAGGCCCGTCTTCGGCAAGGGATTTTGCATAGACACCATTTGACTGATAGCCTTCGAATACGGAAATCAGCAGCGTTTTTCCACCTTGAATTACCTCAGGATACGGGTTCCATGTTGGTTTATCATCAAACTTGAAAATAAGCTTGTCTTCGCGCTGCTCAGTGCCTAATTGATGAAAGTAAATCGAAACGGTTTGGCTATCGTCATACTCACCGTTTTCATCTTGTGGATAGCGAGAATAGTAAAAGCCCGTTTCGTCAGGCAACCAAGCGATATTAGTGAACTTCACACCGCTTAAAATATCGTTAGTATCTAGCTTTGAACTCACATCACGTACGTGCACTGTTTTCCAATCGCTGCCGCCATCAGACAGTGTATAGGCAAGATAACTGGCTTGAGGGCTCACCTCGGTAGAGGACATAGACACGGTGCCATCATCACTTAGCGTGTTGGGGTCTATAAGTACGTCGAAGTTTCCTTCACCTTTCCCTTCGCCTTCTGCATCGCCGGACACATAGATGACATACTGATTCTGTAGCCCGTTGTTGTAAGTATAAAACACCTTCGAATTAACCATATAAGGTGTAGAGTACTTCTCGTAATCCCAAAGGGCAGTTAGGCGTTCTGTATAGCGCTCGTGAGATGGAAGCGCACTTAACAGCGGTTTAGCTAACGCATTTTGCGCATCAACCCACGCTTTCACCTCGGGTGTATCTTGCGCTTCTAACCATCGATAAGGGTCGTTGACACTTATCCCGTGATAGTTATCTACCTGAGCAATCGTTCTTGTCGTTGGGTAAGCCCCCGACGTAACAGACAGCGTAGGCATAAAAGTAGAAGTGCCTGTTTCTTGCGTGCTGGCTTCTTGCGTGCTGGCTTCTTGTGCGCTTACTTCTTGTGGGCTTAGGCTTGAGATGTCTGCACTATCTTTTGAGGCCGAATCAGATTGGTACGCCGAATTACAGGCAACCATAGCACCAGCCGCTAACACCACAGCAAATGAACGCATTGATTTAATTATCAAATTACTCTCCTTAAAAACACGGCCATTTTGAGATCAGCCTGCATTTTCAATTTCAGAATTACTGTTTGCCGCGTTATTTTTACCCTTAAAAATCATTCTTATGTCGTTAAGAATTAAGTACAGCGCAGGCACAAGAAGCAGTGTAATAACAGTGGCAAACAAAATACCGAACGCCAGTGAAATGGCCATTGGTATTACAATTTGCGCCTGCAAGCTGCGTTCAAATACAATAGGCATCAGCCCCATAAACGTAGTCAGTGAAGTCAGGATAATGGCCCTAAAGCGCTGCGTACCAGCACTTATCGCGGCATCCATTAACGAGAGTCCCTCTTTACGCGCCCGGTTTACAAAATCCACCATAATTAGGCTGTCGTTTACCACAACTCCCGACAGCGCAATAATTCCGCAGATGGACAGCACGCTTACCGCCATTCCAAGCACCAAGTGACCAATAATAGCCCCCACCACGCCAAACGGTATTACCGACATAATAATAAGCGGCTGACTGTAAGAGCGAAGCGGAATCGCCAACAGGGCATAAATGGCAAACAGAGCAAACAGCAGTCCTTGCATTAGGCTAAAAATAGCGTCGGCTTGTTCTTTCGAATTACCCTGTAGCTTAAATTCAACGTTGGGGTAGCGCGCAAGTAAGTCTGGCATAATGTTATCTACAACATCATACGTTACCTCAGACGGGTCCATTAAGGCCTTATCCACTACACCTGTAATGGTAACCGAGCGTTTACCGTCAACGCGAATGATAGAGTCGAAGCCTTGACCTAAATTGAAGGTTGCGACTTGTTCAAAAGGGATCTCTTGGCCGTTTGGCGCTCGTACGCGCATATTCTCAAGGTGCTCAATTGAGCTGCGTTCAGATTTTGGATAGCGCACCATTACTTTAATTTCTTCATCGTCACGCTGAATACGCTGTACCTCTGCGCCGTAAAAGCCAAAGCGAACTTGTTGCCCTAACTGCTGCAGCGTAATGCCAAGGGCATCCGCTTGTGGCTTAAGCGCCAGCTGAATTTCATCGCTACCACCAGAGAACGTATCGTTAATGTCTGTAACGCCTTCGTAGGTATCAAGAACTTCTTTTATTTCATCCGTAATAGCGCGAAGCGCATTAATATCGCTAGAACTAAATTCGAAGCTAAGATCGGCGCCACCACCTGGCCCACCTGGCGAGCTAATGCTAAAAGTTTTCACACCGGGAATTTCTGGTACTTCTTCACGCCAGCGATCTTGAATATCAAAGTCTGACAGCGTGCGAGTTTCCCCTTTGGTGAGCTCTGCAAAAATTTCACCACCCAAGTTTCCGTTATCGAAAGTCATGGCGTGTTTAATAACGTTAGAACCCGTTTCTTCTTCAATCTTTTTGTCCATTCTACTCATGGCATCTCGAAGGGTATCGAGCACGCGGTCGCGCTGAGCAATGGAGGAGCCAGGTTCTAATTCAAAGCTTGCCGACATAAAGTCGCTTGGAATACTGGGGAAAAATACAAACCGCACAATCCCGCCGCCAAATAAACCAACCGTTAGAATAAGCATGGCTAGGAAAGTGGCTACAGTGGTATAGCGGTTTCTCACTGCTTTAGCCAAAAATGGGGCATAGGTATTGTGAATAAACTTCTTAATGCCTTCGCTGAAGAAGTCTCTAAAACGCTGAAATTTATTTGCTTTTGCCGGGTCGTATGGCTTCAGCTTCATGTGCACTAAATGCGCGGGCAATATCAGCTTTGACTCTATGAGAGAGAAGACAAGACAAACAATAACCACCATACCGATGGTTTTCCAAATAATGCCGAAGGGCCCTGATACCATTAGCATTGGCGAGAATGCGGCAATGGTTGTTAACACACCAAAGGTTGCAGGCATTGCTACCTTTTTGACCCCAGCGATAACATTTTCTGCGCTATGGCCTTTTGCGTCTATTTCGGAATACGCAGACTCCCCCATAATAATGGCGTCATCTACCACAATCCCCAGAACTAATATAAAAGCAAATAAGCTAAGCATGTTAATGGAGACACCAATCATGTCTAAGGGCATCACTAACAAGGTACCCAAGAAGCAAACAGGCAGCCCAATAATCACCCAAAACGCCAGCTTAATTTTGAGAAACAGAGACAACACCAAGAAAACTAACAAGGCACCGAAAAACATGTTTTCTAGCATCATGTTGAGTCTGTCAGCGAGGTAAAACGAGCTGTCTCCCCATGTGTCTGCTGTAATGTGCGCAGGGAACGTCTCTTTTTCTTTGTCGATGTATTGGTTAACTTGCTCAGATATTTCTAAGGCATCTTGATCGCCCACAGCGCGAACACGCAAACTAACCGCAGGCTTTCCATCAAATAACGCGTACTGATTGTTCTCGATAAAGCCATCGTTAATGTAAGCCACATCGCCTAAAGTTACCCGAGTACCGTTGCTGTTTGACACTAAAATAATTTGTGAAAAATCCCAACCGGTATACGCCTGACCTTTCGTTCTTAATAAGATGTCGCCATTTTCAGTTCTTATTGAGCCACCTGGCAAGTCGATACTTGACTGGCTAAGACGCGCCACAACATCGGCGAAGGTGAGGTTATATTTTTGCAGGTCAGACTCAGAAAGCTCGATTGAAATTTCATAATCGCGAGCACCCACCACCTGAACACTCGATATGCCGGGCAGGTTTGCAATATCATCGCGAAGGTCTTTTGCAAACTCTTTTAACTCGCGCTCGGTGGCATCCCCATACACCGATACCCAGATAACGTCTTGCTGAATCTTTTGTCGATATATAACCGGCTTTTCCGTATCGGCAGGAAAGCTGGGGATTGCATCAACCTGAACCTTAATTTCATCGAGCAAAGACTTAACGTCGTAGCCCTCTTCAACTTGAATACTGACGGTTCCCATGCCCTCAACTGCAGTAGCGTTAAGCTGCTTAATTCCCTCAAGCTCCTTCACGGCTTCTTCTATTTTCAGCAGTACGCCCTCTTCCACTTCTTGTGGCGCCGCGCCCAAATAAGGAACTCGAACATTGACTACATCAATTTCGAAACTAGGAAACACTTGTTTTTGAATTGAGAATGCACCAAATAAGCCACCAACGACCAATAGCCACATCAATAAGTTAGCTGCTACGTTGTTGCGCGCAAACCAAGCAATCAATCCGCTATGTGTATCTATACGACTCATTCGCTGCCACCTTCTGAGGTATCAGTATTAATTTTTTCTTTATCTGAATTTTTATCAGTGCCTTTATCTAGCTCAGCTTCTTCGGCTAACACTATTTCATCGCCTGGCAGTCGAACTTTCATTCCGTTATAAGGGTTAGGTACTGCACTTGTCACTACCAAAGTGCCTTCGTTTATACCGCCGCTAATAAACACGTCTTCAGCCGTAGTGCGTGTTACATCCACAGGAACAATTTCAAGCTCGCGATTTTCATTCACAGTCAGTATGGTGTTATCTAAACGAAGAATATTGCGGGGAAGCACTATTAAGTTTTCATCTCTGCCTGAGGTAATCTCGGCCTCAACAAATTGTCCAAATCGAAGTGGAGAGTCATGCTCGTCATTAATTTGATAAGGCAACGTCACTTCAACTACAGCAAAAACGACACGACTTCCGGTATCCAAAATACCTTCAGAGCGAACTAGGCGCCCAGTCCAACTGCGTTTTGCACCGCCCACTGTGGCCCGTAAAGTAACCTCTGCACCGTCTGATGACTGGTCGGCAATGCTGATAAACCTTAAGTCGCCATCGGTGATTGGCAGCCTTACCTCAGCCGTATCAGTTGAATACACTGTACCAATTGGCGTTCCCATTGTTACAAACTGACCTAAATCGATATTTCGCTCGACCACAATACCGTTGTAAGGCGCTTTTATTTTTGTGCGCTCCAAGTTACGTCTTGCACGCTCTAATTTTGCTTCTGAGGCTTTTACATTCGCTTGTTCTTTGGCGAGTTGCGGCTTGCGTAACCCTAACTCGGGAGGCGTTGAATTGCGTACTGAACGCCATTCTTGTTCAGCAACTTTCCCTCTCGCAATTTCTTCTTGTAGGGCAGCCTGAGCTTGCGCAAGTTCAGCTTCAGCAAGCTTCATATCGGTCATGTAGTCTTCTTGCTCTAGCACAGCAAGCACATCACCTTTTTTGAACGTTCCCCCTACTACAAAATGGTCAGATAGAGAGACGACTTGCCCACTTACCTGCGCACTCAATGCAGTTTGATGTTTTGGGACAACGTTACCCTGTGAACTGACGACAAAACTAATAGACTCGGGTGACACCTCTTGCGCGTCTACCAAAAAGGCCGGTATCTCGACGGGAACCTGTTCGGGTGGTTTTTTAGCGCTGATCATGATTGCTGCTGCAATGAACGCAACAACAATAATAATAAGTGGTATACCACTCTTTTTTAAACCGGAGTTTTTCATTTTCTATCCCTAGGAACGTGTTGCTAAGGCCTGTTAAAGAAGACCTGATATTTTATTATTGTATGTAACCAGTGTACTGACTTTTCTTGTTTTTTGCTTTACATAGATTGTTAGATTTTATGTATTTTTCGCTGAAAATCGCATCGCTGAATAAAGCACGGGTAATATAAGTAATTATTGGGCTAATAAAAAGTCTGATTGAAAAACTTTCGATAATCGGTGATTATTTATGCGCTCAATTGAAAAAGAGCGTTAGAAAAGACACTTTTTCTAAAAAAATATTTTCGCTACGTTGAAGAGAAACACATTATGAGTCTTAAGAAGCAATACCTTAAATCTAAACCAGTGTGCAAAGTGACATTTCGACTGAATGCGGAAGCAGCAGGAGAAGCGAAAAACGCAGAGCTTTGCGGCGATTTCACTGGCTGGGACGAAAAGCCACTGTCGATGAAAAAGCTGAAAAGCGGTGACTTCACGCTAACAGTGAATCTAGAAAAAGATGCCGAATATCAATTCCGCTACCTTTTAGACGGTAAGACCTGGGAAAATGACTGGGAAGCCGATGCATACAGAACATCACCAGTTAGTTTTGAAGAGAACTCCGTAGTTCGCGTGTAATTCGTTCATCGTTCGCTTTTAACGCACAATTAGAAAAATTATAGATTCCCTACAGAAAGGGCTGCAGAAGCAGCCCTTTTTTATTGCGTTTTATCGCTTGTATTCAAACAGGTATTCAGTCAGATGTTATACAAACATACTGCTAACAATTGATTAAATAGCGCCTTCCAATTCTGGAAGCACTTCAAACAAGTCACCCACCAAGCCGTAATCTGCAACTTGGAAAATAGGCGCTTCTTCGTCTTTGTTAATAGCGACGATAACTTTAGAGTCTTTCATACCAGCAAGATGCTGAATGGCACCAGAAATACCCACTGCAATATAAAGCTGAGGAGCAACAATCTTTCCTGTTTGGCCTACTTGCATGTCGTTTGGTACGAAACCGGCATCAACGGCTGCACGGGATGCACCCATAGCTGCGCCTAGTTTGTCAGCAATACCTTCAAGAAGCTTAAAGTTCTCGCCGTTTTGCATACCGCGCCCGCCAGAAATAACGACATCGGCAGCAGTAAGCTCAGGACGCTCTGATTCTGTAAGCTCTTCAGATACAAAATCGGACTTTTCGTTTGCTTTTACTACGTCGATAGCAGCAACTTCAGCGCTATTGCCAGTTGAAGCAGCATCGAAAGACGCAGCTCGCACAGTAATAACTTTCTTTGCGTCACCTGATTGTACAGTCGCTATCGCATTACCCGCATAGATAGGACGAATAAACGTATCTTCGCTTTCTACGCCAATAATATCTGAAATTTGGGCTACATCGAGCAGTGCCGCAACGCGAGGCATGAAGTTCTTGCCTGTGGTTGTTGCTGCAGCAATGACATGAGAATAATCGCCCGCTAGTTCAAGCACTAAGTCGGCAACATTTTCTGCTAGCTGATATTTATAAACTGCGTTGTCTGCAAGCAACACCTTAGTAACGCCGTCTACTTGCGCCGCTGCATCAGCAACCGCCTGACAGCCTTCACCAGCAACCAATACATGAATGTCGCCACCCATTTGCTTTGCAGCATGCACTAGCTTATTAGTTTCGGTTTTTAGGCTCGCATTGTCGTGTTCTGCGTATACAAGTACTGTCATGAGATCACCTTCGCTTCATTTTTAAGTTTGTCTACTAACTCAGCAACGTCTGCTACCTTAATACCACCCTCGCGCTGTGGCGGTGGCGTTACTTTAAGCACTTTCACGTGAGATTCTAGCGCTACACCAAAATCTGCCGCTGCTTTAACATCTAGAGGCTTGCGTTTTGCCTTCATGATATTAGGAAGTGACGCATAACGAGGTTCGTTTAAGCGAAGGTCTGTGGTTACTACCGCAGGAAGAGAAAGCGCTACAGTTTGAAGGCCGCCGTCTATTTCACGTGTAACGTGCACTTTTTCACCATCGATGGCTACTTCAGAAGCGAACGTGCCTTGAGGCATTCCCGTTAATGCTGCTAGCATTTGACCCGTCTGATTATTATCAGAGTCGATGCTTTGCTTGCCTAGGATAACCAGCTGAGGCGCTTCTTCTTCAACAACTTTTGCTAATAGCTTAGCAACTTGCAAAGAATCTAGGTTTTGATCGGTATCAATCTGAATGCCGCGATCAGCACCTAATGCCAAAGCCGTGCGAATTTGTTCTTGGCAGCTTTTATCGCCAATTGAAACAACAACGATTTCAGTGGCAACCCCCTTCTCTTTTAATCTTACTGCTTCTTCAACAGCAATTTCACAAAACGGGTTGATAGCCATTTTTGCATTAGTAAGGTCGACGCCAGATTCATCGGCTTTCACTCTTACCTTAACGTTGTAGTCGATCGCGCGTTTGACCGGTACGAGTATTTTCATATTTACCTCAATTATAGAGTTCGTCGGTGTCTACTACGTTTCACTAATAATTAACTATTAAAAATTAAAAACGTATTACTTCACCACGCTTTTTGAAACTTTAATAAAGTACATTACGTTAAAAAAGAAACCGTGGAACGTCCGTTTTTACAAGGCTAGCTCGAAAAAGGCGTTAACACCACGTTTACCAGCGCATAAAATGCGTTGTCAGTTAACGTTAACGTAAACTGCTATGCAATGTACTTACTGTTGACGTAAACGTCAACCTGGATTACCTTGCAGGTCGACATTTAATTTACATGTTTTTGACACATTGCATTATTTGTTTCATCAATAGTGCATTATAAAAATACGAACATAAGGAGCCTCCCGTGGAACGAGAATCGATGGAGTTTGACGTAGTCATCGTCGGTGCCGGCCCAGCTGGACTATCAACTGCTTGTAAGCTAATGCAGCTTGCAAATGAAAATGACCAAGAATTAATGGTTTGCGTAGTCGAAAAAGGCTCCGAAGTAGGTGCACATATCCTTTCGGGTGCTGTTTTTGAGCCTCGAGCCATGAATGAGCTCTTCCCCGATTGGAAAGAGAAAGGCGCGCCACTTAACACGCCTGTTACTGAAGACCACATTTATCTACTTAACGATGAGAATTCGGCCAAAAAGCTGCCAAACAGTATTACCCCAAAAACCATGCATAATGAGGGCAACTATATTGCCTCTATGGGTAATGTTTGCCGCTGGCTTGCAGAACAAGCCGAACAGTTAGGCGTTGAAGTATTTCCTGGCTTTTCTGCCGCAGAAACAATTTACAACGAAGACGGTAGCGTTGGTGGTGTAATAACGGGCGACATGGGCGTTGGCGAAAATGGCGAGCATAAAGATGGCTACATGCCGGGTATGGAGCTTCGCGCGAAATACACGATATTTGCAGAGGGCTGTAGAGGCCACCTTGGTAAAGAACTTATTTCTCATTTCAACCTAGATAAAGACAGTTCACCACAACATTATGCCATTGGCTTTAAAGAAATCTGGGATATCGACCCAGCCAAACACCAGCCAGGTTTAGTGGTGCACAGTGCGGGATGGCCACTAGATGAGGCTACCGGCGGCAGTTACATGTATCACGCCGAAGATAACCAAGTGTTTGTGGGTTTAATTGTTGACCTTAACTATGAAAACCCTTACTTGAGTCCTTTTGATGAGTTCCAACGTCTAAAACATCATTCGGTATTTAAGCAATACCTTGAAGGCGGTAAGCGGGTTTCTTACGGCGCTCGCGCCATTGCAAAAGGTGGGTTTAATTCACTGCCTAAAATGACGTTCCCTGGCGGTCTACTAGTAGGTTGTAACGCTGGTACACTGAACTTTGCGAAAATTAAAGGCAACCATACGGCCATGAAATCAGGCATGTTGGCTGCTGAGAGTATATTTGAAGCAATAAAAGAAAATAATGAAGCACCAGTTAAAGAATTAACCAGTTTCACAGACAAATTTAAATCATCTTGGGTATACGATGAATTATTCCGTTCGCGTAACTTTGGCCCGGCAATTCATAAATTGGGTAATTTCTGGGGCGGTGCATTTAACACCTTAGAACAAAATTTCTTTAAAGGTAATTTACCCTTTACCATGAAAGATGAGCATAAAGATTATGCGCAGCTTAACGAAGCGGATAAATCACAAGAAATCAGTTATCCAAAACCAGACGGCGTTTTGAGCTTTGATAAACTATCTTCTGTGTTTTTATCCAATACAAACCATGAAGAAGATCAACCCTGTCATTTGCAATTGAAAGATCCTTCTATTCCAATTCAGATAAACTTACCGAAATTTGCAGAGCCTGCTCAACGTTATTGCCCTGCTGGTGTTTATGAAATTATTGAAGATGAAGGTGAAAAGCGTTTTCAGATTAATGCGCAAAACTGTGTACACTGCAAAACCTGCGATATTAAAGACCCTAGCCAGAACATAAAATGGGTAGTGCCTGAAGGTACGGGCGGTCCTAATTATCCAAATATGTAAATGTTGAGTCGATTTGTGTAAAGGTTTGCTTTTTAGCGACTGAATTACACTGTACATCGTATTAAATTAAAAAGTGGGCTCTGCTCGCTTTTTTTTTGCCCGTTTATTAATTATTATCATTAGGAATTTACACCCAACGTACTAAGGTTAATTAATGAGTGAATTTTTAGATATTTTAACCCATGGAAGACGTTTACAAGGTGCCGTAAAGGAATTAAGCATTGAAGAACTGGAAGAAGTTCAAGAAAAACTAGCAAATATTGTAGATAAAAGAAAAGAAAAAGCGTTAGAACAAGAAAAAGAAGTACAGCAAAAACGGGAAAAACTGGCTGCTATTAAACAACAAATGGAAGAAGCTGGTTTAAATGTTGAAGACCTACAGGCTCTAAGTAACGAGACAAGCAAGAAAACAGGTAAAAAACGCCCGGTTAAATATAAGCTTGTAGACGAAAAAGGCGTTGAGCATCCATGGACCGGCATTGGCAGAATGCCACGGGTTTATAAAGACGCCCTCGATAGCGGTAAATCGTTGGATAGCTTTTCAATTAATTAAGGCATGCCTTAATACATACTGTTATTAATTACATTTATGTAGGTCTGTATTGCAGGCCTCTTTATTTCATCAATTTATTTGGCGACTACGTGGATATAAATTACAAAATATCTCAATGCGATAATTCATCGTCATGGCTTTTTTTAATTCATGGATTATTTGGAAGCGCTGATAATTTAGCAATAATTAAACGGCATTTTGAAAAACAATACAATATTGTAAGCATCGACCTTCCTGACCACGGTGAATCGAAGTGGACAAGTGGATTTGACGTCATTAACGCAGCCAATGCCATTAACGATATTGTCGAAACACTTTCCCTTTCGAGTGTAGCCATACTAGGTCATTCTTTAGGTGGCAAAGTCGCAATGCAGTATGCACTTAACTACCCAGAGAAAGTGAGCCATCTTGTTGTGGCTGATATTGCGCCAGTTGCATACAACCACAGGCATTACAGCATATTTAATGGTTTAAATGCAGTTCCGTTAGATGACATTCAAGGTAGAAAAGACGCTGAAACTGCAATGGCTGAGTTTATTGAGGAACCTGGTGTACGACAATTCTTACTTAAAAGCTTGTACAAAACAGACGAAGGTAAATGGTCTTGGCGTTTTAATTTAGCAGGGCTGATAGAGAGCTACCCTCATATAGTAGACTGGCGACAAACGTCTAAACAATTTAACGGGCCTACCCTATTTATAAAAGGGGGAAATTCCGATTACATCACCGCGGATCATAAATCCGCTATCGGTACCTATTTCCCGAATGCTAAAGCGCATATTATCGAAGGTGTCGGGCACTGGCTGCATGCAGAAAAGCCTGCGGCTTTTAATGCAATTGTAGAGAGAATGTTACAAAAAAATTGATTTTTTGTATTTACAAAACAATCTCTTATTAAACTTGCACTGACAGCGAATACTATTACATATTTTTGAATGTTTTGGTCTCTTACACATTCGCATATTGTGATATCATTCGCGCAGATTTTGTAGATTACTGATATTGAATTAACGAAACCATGCTTGCAGAAAACTATGAACTAATAGAGTCCATTATGCTTTACGGCGGCCTTGCAATACTTTTTGCATTGATGGGCTTTGCTGTGCACGATGTATTGCGTAAGAACGATGTCCCTCTTATTGGTAAAGTAGTGACCTATGGCGTGCTTGGCCTAGGTGCCGTGGGGTTTCTAGCAAAGGGACTCATCGAATGGTTCTGGCTTAATTCAGGCGTTTAAACAGACAGAAATGATTAATAGAGGTTAGTTATGGCGAGCGTTGGCCTATTTTTCGGCAGTGACACGGGTAATACCGAACACGTAGCGAAGATGATTCAAAAAGAATTAGGTAAGCAACTCATTGACGTTAAAGACATTGCTAAGAGCAGTAAAGAAGATATTGCCGAGTTTGACCTTCTTATTTTCGGAATACCAACGTGGTATTACGGAGAAGCACAGTGCGATTGGGACGACTTTTTCCCAGAGCTAGAGGGCATCGACTTTAACGATAAGCTAGTGGCAATTTTCGGTTGTGGCGATCAAGAAGACTACGCTGAATATTTTCTAGATGCCATGGGTATGGTGCGCGATATCGTTGAAGCGAAAGGCGCAATTCTTGTTGGTCAGTGGTCTACAGATGGCTACGACTTTGAAGCGTCTAAAGGCATGGCCGACGACAACCACTTTGTAGGCCTTGGTATAGACGAAGACAGACAGCCAGAGCTCACTGACTCTCGAGTGAAAGCGTGGTGTAAGCAAATTCACGACGAACTTTGTCTCGCTGAACTCGCGTAAGCAACGCCAGTTTGTTAAATAAAAAAACCGCTCATGGTGAGCGGTTTTTTTGTGCCTGGCATTTTATTTCTGACATTATGTTTTCGTTTACAATTGAAAACGCTCAACCGCTTTTCGCAAGCTTTCAGTTTGCGCATCTAACTTCATGGTGGATTCGTTAGACTGCCTTGTGCTTTGAGCACTGGAGTCTGCCAAGCTGACAATGGTGTTTAAGCTTTGCGCTACGTCGGCTAACAACACGTCCTGCTGTTCGGTATCGGTGACAATATGCTCGTTGATGTTGCTTAGCTGCTCGATAATTTCCCGAATATTTTTTACCTGCTCTGCAACCTGGTGGGTAATATCAACGCTGCCCTTTGCCTGCTCTTTCCCAGATTCAATGGCTTTAACCGCTTCAGCAGCATCTTTTTGTAAATTGCCAATCATCTGCTCAATTTCTTCAGTTGAGTCATGAGTTCGATTTGCTAAGGTTCTTACTTCATCGGCAACAACAGCAAACCCACGTCCTTGCTCCCCTGCTCTGGCAGCCTCTATGGCTGCGTTAAGCGCCAGTAGATTAGTTTGTTCTGCAATGGTTTTAATAACATCAAGTATGCTACCAATGCTGCGAGAGTTATCATCTAACCGGGCGATAATCTCTGCAGATGTTTCAGCCTGTTTAGCTTGGCTGTCTACTTGCTGTCTATTTCGCTCTACAAGGTGACCAATGTCTTGACTCTGATTGGTAATATCCCGTAGCGCAGACATTGCCTGATTAATTTGTTTAAGGTTACTGCGGCTTTTTTCCTGTACATGTTGCGTATTGGTGGACGTAACCGTGACTTGCTCTCGTTGGTCATCCACATCGACTAGGCTCTTATCACCTAATTCTACGCTCTCTTTCGCTATTTCAATTAACCGCGTTTCCTGCTCTAAAATATTCCCAACCAGCTCTCTCAGGCTATCGGTCAGGCTATTCACTTTGGCAGACAGTGCTGAAAACTCATCATTACCTTTTTCAGGTAGCTTCTGGCTTAGATCACCCTTGCTCAATAAACTCAAACCGCGATTAATGCGGCTAAGTGGTTTTGAGATACTGCGGGTAACCACAACTGCCAGTACGATAGCGGTAATAAGGCCAAATACAGCAACAATAGTATTTTTAACTAAGTTAGCCTGTACCGATTCTAAAATTGCGTTTTGCCCGCTTAACGCTTGAGCTTGAACTCGTTTAAATAATGCGTTGATGTCGTCTAGGGCCGTATTAAGCGATGAGGTCGCATTGCTTCTCTCTTTTACCGTGTTTTCAATCATGTCTAGCTTTGCTTTTTGCAGCGCTGTTAACTTGTCGACAGCGACCAGTAAGGCATCGTATTGCTCGTTAAACGCACTCACCGTGCCACCGTCGTCTATTCCGCTTGCTAACCTATTTATATAGTCTTTATCTACCTGAAGGTTACTGAGTTGATAACTTAAATCATCAATAATCCCTAGGCTTTCTTCTGAGCGATTAGACTCTGCTAATTCGATAAATGAGTCATTGATTGTGAGAAGCTTATTATCTATGGCGGTGCCAGCGCCAATTAATGTTTCTATACCTGGGTCGTTAGAGTCGATGTAAGAAAGGTCAAGCATAAGTGCACTGGCCTCGTCGGCCACCATTAGCACTTGTTCAAGTTGGCTTTGCAGCTGCGCCTCTACTTCCATACGCGATTTTATAGCCGCATACATTTTATTGCTGCTATCTACGTAATGAAGACTATCTGCAATTGCTTTTTGAGCATCGCCATTTGAGGGCATTAACGATTTGAGGTTATCAAGATCTTCTGTGAATTCAGAAGATAAAGCATCAAACAATGCTTTATTCTTTTCGAATGAAGCAGCGTTTTCCACATGGAAGCCGTTTGCGGTGATAACAGATAAGGACAAAATTTCTGTTTTCACTCTTACCATGCTGGTTTGCTCAGGCATTTTTCGCTCAACCACATCTTCTGCAGATTTGCGGATATCGTTAAGGCCAAAGTAAGATAAAACACTGGTAAATAGAAGTAAGCATCCGAAGAGACCAAAGCCTAACGTTATTTTATTTATTATTGTTAACTGCATAATAGAATCCAACAAGTACGCCCGACAAAAGCAAGGAGTGTCATAATACTCTCTCAATTCTAGTTTAACAGTATGTAAATTCAATGCACCAAAAGTTTATATCTATTTTACATATTTATGTTTCTTATCCTGCACTTAATGAACAATCTCTACTTTTAAACGCTAAACTTAATACACCTTTACTACTTGCCCACTATTCGAATTAAGAACAAAAATCGTTCATACGTTTAAAGAAACCTGAGTTTTACTTTAAAATCGCTACAAGTTACCTATAATACCTGCAAATGTTTTCACACTTTCTCAGTAGGTTGTAATGGATCAAAATAAAGAATTGAAAAGAGCAGGGCTTAAAGTCACTCTGCCTCGCCTTAAAATTTTACAAATTCTGCAAGACCCAAATAATCAACACATAAGTGCGGAAGATGTGTACAAAATTCTTATCGAACAAGATGAAGAAATTGGTTTAGCTACGGTGTACCGCGTTCTTAACCAATTTGACGACGCCGGCATTTTAAATCGTCATCACTTTGAAGGCGGCAAATCTGTTTTCGAAATAAGCCATAAAGACCATCACGATCACTTGGTATGTCTTAAGTGTGGAAAAGTGATTGAGTTTGAAGACGATATCATCGAGCAGCGACAAGAAATGGTGGCAAAGCAGCACAATATTAAGCTTACTCACCACAGCCTGTATCTGTACGGCGAATGCACCGACGGGAACTGTGACACACTCGACTAATCAAGGCGTGTCGACCTAAAGTTCAAATAAAAAACCTGCCCTAATATCGGCAGGTTTTTTTTCGCTTTTCAAACGCTGCTTATATGCGCATTAAGCGTCAAATTTATAAGCGTGATACGCCCTTATTGCACGTTCCCACACTTCACCTGCCGCGCCCTCACCAATAACATGCCCATCAATTTCAATTACCGGAGACACTTCCTTACTCGAGGATGTAAGCCACACCTCATCGGCATCGAGCAGTGACTCTTTAGAAAACCACTCCTCTACAACGTTAAGGTTTGCACGCTTAAACGATTCTAGTGCAATGTGGCGGGTGATCCCTGGCAGCAATTCGTTATTTAAAGGCGGCGTTTTAATCATGCCGTTTTTCACCATAAATACGTTACACGAACTTGCCTCAGTTATCAGCCCTTTCTCGTTGTACAAAATCGTTTCGTTAACACCAGCCTTTACGCCACTTTGAAAGTGCATGACGTTGCCAAGCAACGATGTGGACTTTATATGGCATCGCTGCCAGCGCTTGTCTTCTTCTAGTGCCACTTTGAACACCTTGGCACTGCTTCTTGAATTTGACTGGGGGGCTGCCATTTCAAACGCGAAAGCAAAAACCGTTGGTGTAACGCCAGTTGGGTATGCATGATAACGCTTAGTGTCAGTACCTCGACTCACATGGAAATACACTCCCACGTTACCACTTTCTATATGCTGAGCATTTTCTGTTGCCAGCTGCAGCACAATGGATGTCCACATGGCATCGTCATAAGGGTTATCAATTTCAATGGCCGATAGCCCCGAGGCCAACCGCGACAAATGGCCCTTAAGCCCTACTGGTTTCCCTGCATAGGTCGGTATCACTTCATAAATACCATCTCCAAATAGGAAGCCCCTATCCATGGGTGAAATTCTTGCTTCACTAAGGGGAAGGTATTCACCGTTTAAAAAAGCGACTGTCATGCAATTTCTCCTCTCAATCGCAGCACGTGTTGCCGAGACAAAAGAATGTCGGCTCGGGCTTCTTCACTATTTTGAAAAATAAAGGAAACAGTTTCCCCAGGAACCCGCTGAGCCAAGCGACTCACATCGAGTGGGTTCAAACATCCTAACTTCGGATAGCCACCCAGGGTTTGTCTATCGCGCATCATAATAATAGGCTGTCCATCTGGAGGTACTTGAATTGCGCCTACATGAATAGCCTCTGAATGCATTGAAGATAGTGATGAAGCAATATCTGCTCCGGTCAAACGATAGCCCATTCTGTCAATTGACGAACTGACCGTATACTCTGAGCTTTCAAACATGCGCTTTGCGACCTGACTAAAATGCGCTTCTTGATACCCTTTAATAACACGTAACGGCGCGTCTATGTCATAGGCTATCTGCTGCCCACACTTTATCGACATGCTGTGCTTTATCGACATGCTGTATTGCATTGACATGCTGTGCTGGATTGGCAGCTGACGAACAGATAACGTTGCATAGGTTTGCTCATCGCAACGACTTATATCGATACAGTCACTGTCGCTAATCACTCGACCATCGCCATGAAGGCCGCCAAGAGATTCCCGAACTACAGTACATGCACTGTCAACGTGATAAGGAACCTTCCACTGACCACAAATAGCAAGATACGCCTTACTTCCAACATATTCACTTTCAAAGCTTAAGCAGTCATTTTTATTGACCTTAATACTGGAATAAGACGGTTGGTCATGCCCATTTACCTGCACCTTTACCTGCCGCCCAGCAACGGCAACAATAGTAGGCTCATGAAAACAGACCGTCATTTTTCCCATCACTTCTAAACAGGGCGTATTGTCAGGGTTATGAGCAAGAAAATTTGCCCAACGATACGCTATTTCGTCCATAGGGCCTGATTGGGAGAACCCCTGACGCTGCTTACCTTTTCTGCCTTCATCAACAATGAGGCTGAAAAGGCCTTTCGAAATTACTTCAACCTTCATGATAGGCGTTAAACTCACTTTCTGTTATCGACACAAACTTTACGGTATCGCCAGCACTTAGCAAAGAATGATTGGTTTTATCCAGCATGTTTTCAGGACACAGGCCCATTAAATTCCAGCCGCCGGGAGATTCGCTAGGATAGACAGCGGTTTGTCTATCTGCGATGGCTACCGCTCCCTTCGGCACCCTCTTTCTGGGCGTGCTCAATCGAGGGCACTGTAGCTGTTGCACAATATTACCCATGTAGCCAAAACCGGGAGCAAAGCCCACCGCGTAGACCTTGTATTCAACGCTGGTATGAAGCGAAATAATATCTTCAATTGATAAGGATGTTTTCTGACTAATTTCAACGAGATCGTTAGCCTCTGGCGCGCCATACCACACCGGTAATGTATGGCATTTTCCTGCGGCTACTTCAGTTTCACCACCTTCCTGGCTACCCACTGCCGGGTCACCAAATGCCGGGCCACTTATGGTGTTTCCACCGTTTTGCCAGCTGCGAAGCGTATTGTATACAAAGTGGCTATCGACTCGCTCAATATCGAATATTATTAATAAGCTATCGTAAGATGGCACACATTCTACAAGCCAAGGCTGCTCGCTATGAATGGCAGCCCTATCGAGTACACGCAACCATTGCTGGCAGGCGGCATTTGCTTGCTCTAAGTCAGAACCTGAAAAATACAACATGATGGCATCTGCTCCCACGGGAACAAACTGCTTAATACTGCCAAAAGGTTGCATGAGCACCTCCTACCTTAAGACCACTTTCAAAATAACGTGTTTCTTGAAACAACATAGTTATAGGTATGCTCTAATTTGGCGGGCTATCTCTACGGCGCCGGCTGTATCGCCGTGCACACACAAACTGTCTGCTTGAATAGATAACGTGGCGCCTGATGCAGTTGTTACTGTGCCCTGCTCTATTAGTTGCTTGGCCTGTACTAACGCCTCTTGCGAACTGAGAACAGCGCCGTCTATTTGACGAGACTGCAGATAGCCTTCATCGGTATAGCGTCTGTCAGAAAAAGCTTCAAACAACAGCGATACACCATGCTGTTTTGCTTCATCTGCTATCCCTTGGTATTGAGATGTGGCTTGGACCATCAGCGGAAGTTTTCCATGGCACATGGCAGCAACACTTTTCATCACGGTTTGCCTAATGTCCTTATTTTTCATCATGTCGTTATAGAGTGCACCGTGGGGTTTAACGTAATCGACTTTTGCCCCTACAATATCTGCCATACCAATTAATGCACTTACCTGATATTGAATACAGGCGCTAAGCTCATTGGCTTGCATTGCCATACTTCTGCGTCCAAACCCTTGTAAATCAGGGTAAGACGGATGAGCACCAACCGACACACCGTGGGCTTTGGCAATATCCAGCGCGGCTTTCATGACCAATGGATCGCCAGCGTGAAAGCCACAGGCAATGTTTGCTTGGTCTATTTCAGACATAATGTCCTTTTCCACAGGCATCGACCAAGCCCCAAAACTTTCACCTAAATCGCAATTTAACTTCATAATGGTTTAGCTCTTAACTCCAATCCGATATTATGTTACCTGTTCTATTAAAAAAGTCAGTGTTAATGATAAATATTGGAAAAATTAATACATTGCGCGTGGTAGCAGAATACCCTTTTGGGTACGCCCTAGCCGCCCTAGACGCTAATGAAAACGAGTTTGAGAGTGGGACTGATAACGAAGGTGCTGCTGTTTTCGATTCAGAGGCCCACACTCTTGGCATCGATGAAACCGTTACTCTTCCTCTTGATGAGGTTGAAACACCCCTTGCAACAAATGCGGAGATAGAGGTATTTGTTGCCACAAATCAGCGTGGAGAGCCCTACGCAACGGTGAAAAAACCGCTGATCCAAGTGGGTGAAGTCAAAATATTAAAAGCGGTATCTGCAACCAATTTCGGCGCATTTTTCGACTGGGGATTAGATAACGATTTACTCGTTCCAGACGACTATCAAGCCGAGCCTGTTAGTGCGGGTATGAAATACGTTGTTTATACGTTTTTTGACAATAAAACCCAGCGTATTTTGGGTGCGACCAAGCTTCACTACTTTTTACAGGAAAGTAACGCCTATTTGAATGAAGGCGACGATGTTGAATGCCTAGTTTATGCCAAAACAGATCTTGGCTTTAAAGTCGTGATAAACGAAAAGAATCTTGGGCTGATTTTTCACAGCGACGCGTTTAAACCATTGAAAGTAGGTCAAGCTACCTCAGGTGTAATAAAAACAATTCGCGAAGATGGCAAAATTGACGTGGTGCTTCAGCGTATAGATAAAGATGCGCGAAGTGAGCTTCAGCAGGCTATTTTAGATGATTTAGACGCCCACGGCGGCATATCGACTCTCACTGACAAGAGTGCACCTGAAGACATTTACACGCATTTTAATGTGAGTAAAGCGGCCTATAAAAAGGCATTGGGTGCGCTGTATAAACAGAAAAAAATTACTATTAACGCTGATGCAATACGATTGAACACAAATATTTAACCTACACAACTCAGGATATATAATGAAAGCACGTGTTTCATGGGATAAAGACCTTACGTTTACTGGTACTACCGACAGTGGTTACAACACCGTGATGGATGGAAACGGCAACGCTGTTTCACCTATGGAATCGGTGCTTGTTGCTATTGGTGCCTGTTCAAGTGTGGACGTCGTCGATATTTTGAAAAAAGGGCGCTTTGACATTACAGCGTGTCATTGTGAGCTTGAGGCCACCCGCGCTGAAGAGCCACCACGGGTGTTTGAAAAAGTACATGCTCACTACACGGTGTCAGGAAAGGGAATTACCGATAAGGCGTTAGCCCGTGCTGTGCAGTTATCAGCAGAAAAATACTGTTCGGTCATGTTAATGCTTAAGGGCAATGTTGACATTACCACCAGCTACACCTTGGTTGAATAAAAAATCAGTGGAATAAGCGATGTTTAGGCAGGCTTTGGGCTTGTAGACTTTAGTTTAAATCGCTTTAACTTAGCAATATTGGCTAACAGATAGTAAAAAAGGCTAACCATTTCGGTTGGCCTTTTTGTTTTTCACCTTTAAAAACCCCTAACTTACTGAAAATTATAACGTTTAGTTTACTGGCACGTTATCTGCTGATACTGGTCATTATGATATAACGACAATAAATGTTAGGGCATTGACCATGGAAACAACACATAACACCTCATATCAGAACGCAAACAACGCTTCACTTCGCAGTTCGAACGCTAACTCTCTACTTTTACGCTATGCGGTTATCGGTAGCACAATTCTAGCGCTAAGCGCATTTGCAACTGGCTGCACAGATGCTGATGCGATTGATGCAGAGAATGGCCCTGACAAAGTAGAAGAGACGGTATTCGCTATTCCCGTTGAAGCACTGCACTTAAAAACAGGCGACATTACCTCAACGTACGATACCACCGCTATTTTAGAGGCCCGTGAAGAAGCGTTTGTCTCTGCCCGCGCATCAGGAATTATTGAAGCCATATTCGTAGAAGAAGGCGACTACGTAGAAAAAGGACAAGCGTTGGCACAGCTAGATAAGCGTCGGTATGAGCTCAATGTGTCAAAAGCACGCGCTGATTTACAAGGTATCGAAAACGAGCTCGAACGCGTCAACAAGGTATACTCACAAAAACTCATTAGTCACGATACCTACGATAAACTCAACGCCCAGTATGAATCAGTTAAAGCCTCGTTGAGCATTGCTGAATTGGATTTAAAAGAAACCACTATCGAGGCCCCTATCAGTGGCTTTATTGCATCTCGCAATGCCAAAGTAGGTAATTTAACCGAGTCTTTCCAACGTGAAAGAATGTTTCATATTGTGCAGCAAAAAGATCTTCAGGGCGTAGTATTCCTACCAGAGAACGAATTAACAAATGTGTCTGTAGGCCAAGTTGCTACCCTAAACGTTGCGGCGTTAAACAATCAAGAAATAACCGCACACGTTGAGCGAATCAGCCCCGTTATCGACGCCACTACCGGTACCTTTAAAGTAACTCTGCGAGTGCCCAATGGACAAAACACGTTGAAAGCCGGCATGTTCACTGATGTGTCTCTTGAATATGCCACTCATGCCAATACCACACTCGTGCCCCGCCGTGCTCTGGTTACCATTGATAATACCCACAGCGTTTTTGTAGTCGACGGTGGCGTGGTTAAGAAAGTTAATGTATCTACCGGATTTGAAAATAACGATGTTATTGAAGTCACTCATGGGTTAACTGGTAACGAGCAAGTCGTTACTGCGGGACATCAAAATTTAAAAGACAATGCGCCTGTTGAAGTTGTAAACAGCTAAGCGAAGATAAATAAGGAATAGTATTATGCGTATTGTCGATATTGCTGTTAAGCGTCCCGTCGCCGTTTCTATGTTTACTTTCGCGGTGTTGTTATTTGGTATGGTGTCTCTTGGTAGGCTGTCGGTGAATTTATTGCCTGATTTGTCTTACCCCACTTTAACTATACGCACTGATTACGATGGCGCCGCCCCTGCAGAAATAGAACAACTGATATCTAAACCCATCGAAGAGTCTATCGGCGTTGTTAAAGGCGTGCGTAAAGTTACCTCTACCTCACGTGCAGGACAATCAGACGTGGTCTTATCCTTTGCTTGGGGCACGGACATGGACTTTGCCAGCTTAGAAGTGAGAGAAAAACTAGACGTACTTCGACTTCCTCTGGACATTGAAAAACCTCGACTGCTGCGGTTTAACCCCAGCTTAGATCCCGTCATCAAGTTAGGCCTCACCACTGATACCGAAAACCTTTCCGAAAGCGGTATGAAACGCTTGCGTTTATACGCCGAACAACAAGTAAAACGAGGCTTAGAATCTGTTGAAGGTGTTGCGGCCGTGCGCTTAGGCGGAGGGCTAGAAAATGAAATTCACATTCTTATTGACCAGCGTAAAGCCAGTCAGCTATCCATTCCCATCACAGACATTGTTGAGCGTATAAAAGCGGAAAATGTTAACGCCGCAGGCGGAAGAATAGACAATGCCGCCCAAGCCTTTTTAGTTCGAACACTAAACCAGTTTGAAACACTAGACGATATCGAAAACTTATTTATAGGCCGCTCTGGTAATCGAAACATCCAATTAAAAGATGTTGCCGTGGTACAAAGTGCGTATAAAGACAGAAGTGTCATCACGCGCTTTAATGGCACTGAAGGTGTTGAAATAGCTATCTATAAAGAAGGTGACGCTAATGCGGTGGATGTGGCTACCAATGTGTCACGTCGCCTGAAAGAAGTACAAAAAGCCCTCCCCTCAAATTATGCACTTAGTCAAACTTATGATCAGAGCGTGTTTATAAAACAGGCCATCGACAACGTTAAATCAGCGGCCATTGTGGGCGGTATTCTAGCCATGTTGGTGCTGTATTTGTTTTTAAAAGACTTCTGGGCAACGGTTATCATTTCCGTGTCTATTCCTGTGTCTGTTATTGCCACGTTTAATTTAATGTATGCCAACAACATAAGCTTAAATATGATGAGCCTTGGCGGTATTGCTCTTGCTGTTGGGCTATTGGTAGATAACAGCATTGTTGTGCTTGAAAATATTGATCGCCACCGCAAACACAAGCGTGGCTTAACAACGACCCAACATGGCGAAAACGAAAACGCGACGCAATTTGAGGCGGCCTCTAAGGGCACTAAAGAAGTATCGGGTGCGATAATCGCCTCTACATTAACCACCATGGCCGTATTCGTTCCCCTTATTTTTGTTGAAGGCATTGCTGGTCAGTTATTTCGAGACCAAGCGCTAACGGTTTCCTTTGCCCTTGCCGCATCTCTCGTGGTGGCGCTCACCATCATTCCGGCGATGGCAAGAAGAAAATCAACGCAACAATTATCTCACCAAGATACATTCGATAACCCGTCAGCCTCTGTAAAAACAGCCCCTACGAGTCTGTTAGGTAAAATAGCGTTTTACGCCACCTGGCCTATTAGAGCGCTATTCAAGTTTGTTTTTGTTTTCTTGCCTGCAGCCCTTGTTACTTTGTTAATTGGTGCATGGCACATCATCAGCAAATGTTTGTCGGTAGTGTTCACACCCCTTGTTTGGCTGTTTTCCAAAGGGTTTGAGGGCCTATCAAAAGCGTATGAAGTGTTACTGAAAGCAAGCCTTCGCGCTCGAACGGCAGTGCTAGGTATTGCAGTAGCCGTGTCTGCTGGGGGCGTTTTACTGTTACCCCAGTTGGGTATGGAGCTCATTCCCACCATGTCACAAGGAGAGTTCTCAGTAGAAATCACCTTGCCAGCAGGTTCTCCTTTGCAGAAAACTGATGCCGAACTTAACGCACTAGCGGCTGTTGTATTTAATGAGAATAACAGCTTGGACAGTGGTCCAGAAGACGAGCATAAAGGCGAGCATGAGAGCGAGCATAAGGACGAAGAGCAGAGCGGAGCCCACACAAAAGTACAGCGTACTTATGCGATGTCTGGAACGGGCAGCCTTGTAAGTGCTGCGCCTAATCAAGGTGGCGACCACTGGGGCCGGTTAAATGTAGTCATGCAACCCAATGCGACTCAAGATGACATGCAACAGGTTCAAAACACCTTGCGTGATTATCTAAACAACAAATCGAATATCGAATCAGTGTTTTCTGAGCCTGAACTCTTTAGCTTTTCATCGCCAATACAAGTGGAAATAACGGGTTACGATTTAAATCAGTTGCAAGAATATGGTGACGCTATTGCGCTTAAGCTGGCAAGCTTTGCTAATTTTACCGATGTAACCACCAGCATTCGCGATGGCAATCCAGAGCTTAAAATAGAATTCGATCACGCTAAGCTTGCTCGGCTAAACTTAGATGCAGCCACTGTATCGCAACTGATCGCCGCCAAAGTGGGCGGGCGCATTGCCACCCAATACAGCGTTGAAGATAGAAAGGTTGATGTATTGGTTCGCACTATTGAAAGTCAGCGCAACGATATCGCGGGCGTAAGGGCAATTGTTATCAACCCTCGTTCAACACAGCCTATTCCTCTAAGCGCAGTAGCCGATGTTTACATGAGCGTGGGCCCAAGTGAAATTACCCGCGTTGGCCAGCAGCGTGTCGCTATCGTTACGGCAAATTTAGCGAAAGGAAAGCTAGACGAAGCTGTTGATGTTGCGAATACTGTACTTAACGAAACTCAGCTTCCTCTTTCACTTAGCGCCACCATTGCAGGTCAAAGTGAAGATATGCAAAACAGCTTCCGCTCGCTGCAATTTGCTCTCGCCCTGGCAGTATTCATGGTGTACCTGGTTATGGCGTCGCAGTTTGAATCCTTGCTTCATCCGCTTCTTATTTTGTTCGCAGTGCCACTTGCAGGCGCAGGCTCAGTGTATGGCTTGTGGCTCACCAACACACCGCTTAGTGTGGTGGTGTTTATCGGGCTAATTATGCTGTGCGGTATTGTTGTGAACAACGCCATTGTGCTTGTTGATAGAATAAATCAGCTGCGCAGAGACGGAATGGAAAAGCACGCTGCCATTGTTGACGCTGCCCAAACACGTTTAAGACCCATTGTAATGACTACATTGACTACCGTTCTCGGTTTGCTCCCCATGGCATTAGGTTTTGGTGAGGGTGCGGAAATAAGAACACCTATGGCGGTAACGGTTATTTTTGGATTACTGTTTGCCAGCTTACTTACGCTCGTTTTACTGCCAGTGCTGTATAGCTTATTTGACAATAAAAAAATACCGGTGGATACGAGTGCAGTGATGACACGCAACGAGCCTATTGCAAAAGGAGGCGCGCTATGAAGCCTTCACAACAAAAGTCGCCCACTGTAGTAGCGGGTATAGGTGCGGCGTTAGCAAGATTTGCCCTTAACAAACCCGTCACCATAGGCATGTTATTTTTCTCCATGCTGCTGTTTGGATTAGTGTCTTCTAGACTGCTTCCGTTAGAGAAATTTCCCGGTATTGATATACCCCAAATGGTTATCGAAATCCCCTACCCTGACGCTACCCCAATTGAGGTAGAAACCATGATAACGCGGCCTGTGGAAGCGGCCATTGCCACCATGTCAGGGATTAAGCGCCTGCAAGCCCGTTCTTATGATAATAAAGCAGAAATCGTTGTTGAGTTTGACTGGGAAGAAAACCTTAAAGCCAAAAGTATCGAGGCAAGGGAAAAGGTAGACGCGATAAGAAATGAGCTGCCTTCAGATATTGAACGCATAATGGTGTATAAATTTAACACCAATGACATGCCTATTTTTCAGCTGCGTGTGTCTAGCGATCGAGACCTTTCTAACGCTTACGATTTGCTTGAGCGCAACTTAAAGCACCCGCTTGAACGAGTACCCGGCGTGTCGAAAGTTGAGCTTTATGGCACCATGAAACGTCAAATCACCATTCGGCTGAACGCTAAAAAGCTTTCTACCTATCGCATAGACAGTAATGAGCTTGAACGAAAGTTACAAGGGGCTAACTTTTCCCTGACTGCAGGCTACATGTATAACGATGGCCAAAAGGTGCTTGTTAACCCAACAGGTGAATTTGACGATATTAACGACTTTAAACAAATGTGGATCAAACCCAATATTCGTTTGTCGGATGTGGCTGAAGTCAGCTATGAATTGCCTTTGCGAAACGAAGGGCGTCATTTAGACAGAAGCTTTGCTGTTGGCTTCAATGTATTTCGTGAATCTGGCAGTAACTTGGTCAACGTATCAGATGCCGTAATGGCCGTGATCAATGAAGCAAAAAACGACCCTGAGTTTTCAGGTATCAACCTTTTTGTGATGGACGATACCGCTAAAAGCGTTACGTCTTCCCTAAGCGATTTGTTAAGTGCAGGCTTGCTAGGTGCACTGCTGTCAGTCATCGTTTTATACCTATTTTTGCGCCAGCTGGTCACCACACTTATTGTTGTGCTGTCGGTGCCATTTTCTATATGTATCGCCCTAGGCGTTATGTATTTACTAGGTTATACCCTAAATATACTGTCACTGATGGGACTGATGCTGGCCGTTGGTATGCTGGTAGATAATGCGGTGGTTGTTACTGAAAGTATTTTTCAAGAGCGCCAAAAAAATAATGATATTGCTTATGCCACACAAAGTGGTGTCAACAAGGTAAGCTTGGCCGTCATTGCGGGTACGGCCACCACGGCCATTGTATTTTTACCCAATATCATTGGCGTTAAAATTGACGTAACCATCTTTTTAGAGCACGTGGCAGTTGCCATTTGTATTTCGCTATTTGCCTCTCTTTTTATTGCGAAAACTCTCATTCCCTTACTGACCACTAAAGTGAAAATTCCGGTGGTCAAGCAGTCAGCGCCCCCAGCTTACATCTCTCGTTACGGGAAAATACTTCAGTGGGTACTTAACAATCAGGGTAAAACATCACTTATTGCTGTTGGTATTTTGGCATCCACCATTATTCCCATGCAGGCGGTGACGTCGGATGATGATGGTAATAATAACCAAGAACGCATTTGGCTGAATTACCACATAACCGAAAACTACACCCTATCAGAGGTAGAAAATACGGTTGAAAAAATGGAAGCGTATTTGTATGAAAATCAAGAACGCTTTCATATTAAACAGGTATATACCTATTTTACTCCAGGGTATGCAACAAGCGGCCTTACGCTTAACGACGACCTACCTGTGCCGGTTAGCCAGATTAAAGAAGATATCCGTGAGTCTATGCCCTCTTTCGTAAGAGCACGCCCCACATTTCAGTGGGAAAGTGGCAGTGGTGGCGGTATTCGAGTGACATTGCTTGGCGAGTCTTCAGAGCAATTAATGAAAATTTCAGACCAGCTGGTGCCGGTTCTTGCCAAAGTGGATGGACTTAAAGATGTGAAGGCTGATACCGGCTCAACCCGTGATGAAGTTCAGATTCGAATTGACAGAGAAAAAGCCAATCGATTCGGTATTGCGGTTAACGATGTAGCCAAACTAGTTGCTACCGCACTTCGCGGTAGTAATCTAAGGACGTTTCGCTACAGCGACGCTGGAGAGGTTAACGTGCAGCTCAAATATGGTAGCGATATTCAGTCGTCACTTAGTGCACTCAAAAATATTAATATCGGCTTTGCGCAAAACCAATCAATTACCCTTAATATGATTGCTGATTTTGAAATAAAGCCTCAGCTGTCGCAAATTAACCGTAGCTATCGCCAAACCGCGCTGGCTATTGGTGCCAACCTTGAGGGTGAGACCACCACCGCACAGGCGAGACAGCAAATAGAAGCGGCTCTCGAAAATATTACCCTGCCTACAGGCTACACCTGGACATTAGACGGCAGTTTCTCTCGTCAAGATGAAGCTAATGCGGTTATGCAGATGAACATGCTATTGGCGCTTTGCATGATATACGTGGTGATGGCAGCGTTGTTTGAATCGCTGATCTTACCTACATCGGTCATCACATCCTTATTGTTTTCCTTCACCGGTGTATTTTGGGCGTTTATGGTAACCGGAACGTCAATGTCGGTAATGGGTATGATTGGAATGCTTATACTTATGGGCATTGTGGTGAACAATGGCATTGTGCTGGTAGATAGAATTAATCAGCTTATTAATGACGGTCTTTCTTTATACGACGCCGTTATTGAAGGGTGCGTTACCCGAATAAGACCTATTCTTATGACAGTGGCAACCACTGTGCTGGGGCTAATTCCGCTTGCCATAGGCACAACGCGGATAGGCGGCGATGGTCCACCCTATTCCCCAATGGCCATCGCCATTATTGGAGGTTTGCTATTTTCTACGCTCACCAGCTTGTTCCTTGTGCCGTTAGCATATGTATTACTCCTCAAGTTGAGATTCCACACTCAGCGACTCTTTATCAACGGACGTAACAGAGTGTCGCGTTGGGTAAGGGTTTAAGCCAAGCATAATTAACCAGTTATGACTTCCTGGCTGGGTGTGTGGTGTTCTTTTAAAGAACAGCAACACCCGCCTTTTCATATTAACCATAGTCAACGCTTACCTTAACTACGTGAAGTAAGGTATTCGTGAACCGTATCAGCGCCACGTTCAGCCGAAAACTGAATAAGGTTACTTCCATTACACGTTAACCCTGTGTCTGAGGTGACTAATCGTAGTACTTGACGCTGGCTGTCACCAATACGACCTACGTTACGTGACAGGTTTGAACGAAAGGTTTTAATGTCGTCGTTGATAATGGCTTTGCAAAATCCTGCAAATTCCGTTTCGCCAACAAAACGAACTTCTTTTTGTGAGTTGGCGGCGCTTGCACTAAATGCAATTGATAGTGTTGCTGTAGCAATAATGGTCTTGAGCAATTTCATTGTGTTTTCCTCGATGCATAAAAAAAGGGTGTTAGCACTCAGGTAATCGCTGAGTGCCCATTAGTTATGCACTAAGATGGAAAATTTTTCTGTTGTAATGTTGTGTTAGGCAGGTAAATTTGCAGTAAATTGAGTTGTTAATACCTATTTAAAACCTTAAGCATCTGAAAATTAAATATTTTTTTGAAATTTTTATACCTAAACACTATTACAAGGCTCAAATCGCGAACAAAAAACTCTAATACTAAAGACTAAAAAGTGTATTTTTGCACCCCTAATTCTGAAATTTTAACAAAAAAAATGGCATTTCAGATTATTTTTCACACTGAAACGCCACTTTATTTTGTAATAAAACTACACTTTATTCATATTTTCTTTCGACTTTCGTTTCTATTGCATCGATATATGCATGCCAAGACCCATATCCAATAAGCGGCATTAAAACGATAAAACCGACAAATCCAGTGACGAATCCTATAGCGACGGCCGAGAAGATTATTGCCGCCCAAATCAACATGGGTACTTTATTTAACCACACTGCATTAACACTCGTTAGCACGGCGGTAGCAAGATCGACTTTCCGTTCCATGAGTATTGGCTGAGTGAATGCAGTAATAAACAGCATGATCATTGTAAATGCAGCCCCCACTAAGGTACCCAACACTAGAAACGGTAGCAAGCTCTCAAGATTATTATCTATATAAGGAGGATAAAGTGCATGGATTAGCGACGCTACACGTAGCCAAAAGATCATCATGACCATGATGAGTAACGCAAACCCCCACTCATTGATTGCATTTCTTCGCATTGCTCGCAATGAATGTCTTAACGTCGGTTTGTGGCCTTTCTCCATTTCCCAGCTTACATCGTAAAGACCTGCCGCTAAAAACGGGCCTATCAACATAAAGCACACAATGGCAGGCAGAATAACCAAGTGCCAGCCCGTCATTTCAACCAAATACATGATGAACCATGGAATAACGGCGAATAGTACACCATAAAACACTGTTAATCCTGGCGCTCGCATGGCGTCTCGCAACGCCAACGACAACCATTTTATAGGGTCGCCAACATCTAATTCTTTACAGGGAATGACACGCGCAATGCCACTTTGAGTAATCGCATTCTCTGGAGTTTCTTTAAAATGGTGCGACATATTAAAATCACCTCTGCTGGTAAAATTGCCTTACGTGATGTTTTTAAAAACATCTTAATCATACGATAGGCTTTTATTGGAAAGTTAACAAGTCATTAACATTGATTTTACTAAATTATCTTTAGAAGGACAGCTATCACTTTTATTGTACGTAAAATGTTCAATTTGAGATGAAAAGTATTCCAATGAGCTTAATATTTCTGATTTTACGTCGCATCTCACTGTGGATTACGATAATCTCAAGGTATGTAAATCAACCAGATAGACCATGAAAACTGTATCTCGCTCACATAAATTAGACAACGTGTGTTATGACATTCGAGGCCCAATAGCAGCACAAGCTAAAAAGATGGAAGACGAAGGTCATCGCATATTGAAATTGAATATCGGTAACCCTGCTCCGTTTGGCTTTGAAGCCCCCGACGACATAGTGAAAGACGTTATTCATAATCTGCCGACTTCCCAAGGGTATTCAGACTCGACGGGAATTTACGCGGCGCGTGTAGCAGTTATGCAGTACTATCAACAGCGAAATATCAAAGATATTCGCGTTGACGATGTTTATATTGGTAACGGGGTAAGCGAACTCATCATGATGGCGATGCAAGCGCTGCTTAATCATGGTGACGAAGTACTTATTCCAAGCCCTGACTATCCACTTTGGACTGCAGCGGTAAGTCTATCGTCAGGGTCTCCGGTTCATTATCATTGCGATGAACAGGCTGACTGGTTTCCTGACCTTGATGATATTAAAAGTAAAATCACCAGCAAAACCCGTGCAATTGTACTCATCAATCCGAATAACCCCACGGGAGCTGTGTACGATGAAGCGCTACTTCAGGACATTGTTGAATTAGCGCGGCAACATGGACTTGTTGTATTCAGTGATGAAATTTACGATAAAATTCTTTACGACGATGCAAAACACACCAGCATTGCGTCGCTAGCCGATGACGTTTTTTTTGTTACTTTTAGTGGCTTAAGTAAGAACTACCGTGTCGCCGGATTTCGCGCTGGCTGGCTATTGGTTAGTGGTAACAAGCGACTGGCCTCTGACTATATTGAAGGGCTCAACATCCTCTCTTCAATGAGAATGTGCGCAAACGTGCCTTGTCAAAGCGCTATTCAAACTGCACTTGGCGGATATCAAAGTATTAACGACTTGGTAAACGAAAACGGAAGGCTGCGTATTCAGCGAGATGTGACTACTGACATGCTTAACGGCATCGATGGCATACACTGCGTTAAACCTAAAGGCGCTATGTACTGCTTTGCCCGAGTGGACGAGAAAAAATTCAACATTTACAACGATGAGCAAATGATTTTAGACTTACTTAGCTCGGAAAAAATTCTGCTGGTACATGGCAAAGCATTTAACCTTAATAGTGGCATTTACTTCCGCTTGGTATTTTTACCTCACAGTGACGTTTTAGTGCCTGCCCTGCACAGAATTGGAAATTTCTTTAGAACCTATAAGCAGGGAGCTTAATATGTCAGATAGAAGTCATTTCTTTGCTCACTTATCTCGGCTTAAGTTAATTAACCGCTGGCCACTGATGCACAATGTGCGTACTGAAAATGTGCAGGAACACAGCTTACAGGTGGCAATGGTTGCTCATGCCCTTGCGCTTATCAAAAATAAATTTTTCGGTGGCACCGTTAATCCAGAGCGTATCGCCACTCTGGCCATGTTTCATGACGTATCTGAGGTACTGACTGGCGATCTTCCCACGCCGGTGAAGTATTTTAATCCGGCGATAAAGGAAGAATATAAAAAGATAGAAAAAATAGCGGAAAATAAGCTCATTGAAATGGCGCCTGAATCCTTTCGCGATGACTATGCTGCGCTGATAGATTCACAAAACCATAACCCAGAAGATGCCTTCATTGTGAAAGCAGCGGATGTGCTGTGTGCTTATCTAAAAACGTTAGAAGAAATTGCCGCTGGAAATCGCGAATTTACGCTAGCAAAGAAACGCTTGGATAAAATTTTGAAAGAGTATCATTCAGAAGAAGTGGATTATTTTCTCACTCAATATGTACCGAGTTTTTCATTGAGTCTTGATGAAATAACCCAAGACGAAATGTAACATTCAAAAAGGAGCTACTGTGACGATATCTCAATGGGAATTAGATTTACACGAGCGTCGCCTTCCACGCAGCGAATCGAGAGACGGCGATCACAGAAACCCTTACCAAAGAGATAAAGCAAGAGTACTCCACAGCGCCGCTTTTCGAAGACTGCAAGCAAAAACACAGGTATTAGGCGTTGGTTTAAGTGATTTTTACCGAACTCGACTGACGCACTCGCTAGAGGCCGCCCAAATAGGTACGGGGATCACCGCGCAGCTTTGGAACAAATTTCCCGATATAGCAAAAGACTTAGTACTCGACCCTACGTTAATTGAAACCATCTGTTTGGCTCATGACATTGGCCATCCTCCTTTTGGTCATGGTGGAGAAATTGCGCTCAACTACATGATGCATGAACACGGTGGTTTTGAAGGTAACGGTCAAACGTTTCGTATTGTTACTCAGTTAGAGCCGTACACGGCCGACCATGGCATGAATTTGTGCCGACGCAGTATGTTGGGGTTAATTAAATACCCCAACTTCATAAATACTCTGCATACTAAAGAGCCTGCTGGCCCTCGGCCGCAATCATTGCGCCAAGTTAAAGCCGATGATTGGCACCCGCCTAAAGGTTTATTTCAATGTGATAAGCCCTTGTTCGATTGGCTGCTTGCTCCGCTAAACAATGACGATAAACAGTTGTTTATGCAATTTACTGGCAGTACAGGTGCCCACAGTAAAACCTGCTTCAAGTCATTTGATTGTTCTATTATGGAGCTGGCCGATGATATTGCCTACGGCATCCACGATTTAGAAGATGCCATTGTCATGGATATGGTGCAAAAAGCGCATTTCATAGAAGATGTGACGAACCCATTAAAAGCGCTGTCTATTCCATGGCTTTCAGATAATATTGAATCGCTGACCACAAAATTGTTTAGTCACGCCCACCACGAGCGTAAAAATGCAATTGGCGCGCTGGTAAACAGCTTTATTACTGCTATCGAAATTCAAAAGGTAGACGGATTTTATCATCCGCTATTAGCCTTTAATGCCACCATGCCCCAAGGCTTTGGCGAAGCATTGGCACTATTTAAGCGATTTGTGTTTAGAAAGGTAATACGTCGCCCTGATGTTCAGCTGTTGGAATATAAAGGGCAATTAGTGGTGATGGAGCTCTTTGAAGCCTTTGCCTCAGATCCTGCCCGCTTGCTGCCAGAGAACACACAAGAGCGCTGGCGTAAAGCAGAGGAAGCGGGAAACGGCATGCGTGTGCTTGCCGACTATATATCAGGTATGACCGACGAATTTGCATCTCGGCTTTACAGCAGTATATTTTCACCTAAACAAGGCGGCATTCAAGACAGTTTCCATATCTAGCGCTAGGTGTAAAACAAGGTCATTAGGTTATGTTGCCAAGGCTAATTGTTAACCGCATTAGCAACAGTAGTGGCATTTACAACTTGGTTCACACTTCCCTGAATAACCACGGTGGCTGATATTTTATCCTGAATGGCTTGTCTGTTTGGATCCCAATAAACCTGTAAAAAGCCTAGTAACCCCGTCGCAAAACCTGCTCCGTAACCGCCGTACCGGCCAAAGCAATCAAGCATGCAAAGTGGCTCACCGCTTAGCGAAACCACGCGAATATTACACACTTTTTTACCTGGAGTTTGCCCGCGCCAAAGTAACGAGAACAAGGTAAAGTAAACAGCTTAAGAGTTCTGCGCCAAAACGACGACATTTTAGGAAGGTACTGTTGTGCTGTGCCTTTATAAAAAGCCATCGCAGCAACAAAGGCAATTAACGTTGCGCTAAGCTTTGCAGCCATAAATATTAAAATGACATCAATGATCATTGCCATTGCGCGTTTAATAGGTGGAGCCAAAGGAATGCCTAATAGCGCTTGGTCAACTTTAAAGGCATACGGGGTTATTACATTTCTGGTTTCTGAGCCAGACAGCGCTAATTGCTCTATTTCGTTGGCTTTCATTTTTATACTAGTTAATAAAATACGTAAATCGTTCAAGTTACGCGCTTTTCATTTTCAGAACAAGCTAAAGCTATTGATTACTATGCATAAAAAGCATTTTGAGTTTATTTAGCTTTACTTATTACCATAGCGGTTCGCTGTGTTCTTTTTAATTCATGAAATTTTATTGTTATTAAATGGGTCTTATTTTATACGTGTTAAATCTGAAGTTACTTTTTATAAAATTCGCGTGTTTTTAACGTGTAACAAAGCGCGTGTTTAATACCCGGTAGATAGAAGGCGTGTATTAAATGATGCAATCCTAAAACCTTGTATTCACGTAAATAATGTAATCTCGGTACTCTCGCGCGTAGTCGACGTAAACTGCTTTTCAGTTTTTAATATCTAAGCGCGCTCAATAATTATGGTGTAAGTATGTCTAAACCGTTTAAACCATCTGTAAAGCTAACCGACAATCATGTTACCAATGAAAGTGTTTATATAAACCGACGGTCATTGCTTAAATCTCTTGGGTTTGTCGGCGCGTCAACGCTACTTGCACAATCTGCAAGTGCGGCTGACTGGTTTTGGGAAGATGAGAAAGAGAAAGCAACCTTTCAAAGTAAGCCGCTGGATTTTACCAAACCTAGTCAGTATCAAATTAATGAGACTCGAACCCCAGAAAAGAAAGTCAGGTCATACAATAATTTTTACGAGTTTGGCACATCTAAAGATGCCCCAGCAGAAAACGCCAGTGAATTTAAAACCGACCCATGGACATTGAAAATAGATGGTTTAGTTAAAAAGCCACTAGTACTCGACCATGACTCACTGACAAAGCGCTTTCCACTTCAAGAGCGCATTTATCGTTTGCGCTGTGTAGAAGCGTGGTCGATGGTGGTGCCTTGGATAGGGTTTGAATTAGCAGCACTTATCAAACAAGCCGATCCATTAATGTCAGCAAAGTACGTGGCGTTTGAGACTCTGTATGATCCAGAACAAATGCCAGGGCAAAGTAATCGATTTTTGGGTGGCGGTATTGAGTACCCCTATGTTGAGGGCTTACGCTTAGATGAGGCTATGCATCCATTAACGCTGATGTCGGTTGGCTTGTACGGGAAAACCCTGCCCCCACAAAATGGAGCCCCAATTCGATTGGTTGTGCCTTGGAAGTATGGGTTTAAAAGTATTAAGTCTGTGGTGCGTATCCGTTTGACAGATAAACAACCTCCAACAACATGGAATCGACTTGCCTCAAATGAATACGGTTTTTATGCCAACGTGAATCCTAAAGTCTCTCACCCTCGTTGGAGTCAGGCGAGCGAACGTCGAATTACCTCTGGTGGTCTTTTATCTCGAAATAGAATAGAAACACAGATGTTCAATGGGTATTCAGAAGTGGCTCCTCTTTATTCTGACATGAATTTGGCAAAGTTTTACTAAGATGGCACCGAGAAAGGCTCCCCTGCGACTGTCTCCATGGCTCAGACGTTCAATCAAATCAGTTATTCACGTAGTAGCTCTCGGTTACTTAGTGTGGCTGTTCTACGCTGGAATTACCGATACGTTAGGGCCGGACCCAGTGGATACACTCTTAAACGAAACGGGCATCTGGGCAATTCATCTTTTATTCATTACCCTATTGCTCAGCCCATTGGCTAAGCAAATGCGCAGCCCTGCTCCCATCCAGTTCAGAAGAATGCTTGGTGTGTATGTGTTCGTCTACGCATTGGCTCATTTAAGTACCTACGTTTTGTTTGAACTTCAGCTTGATATGGCGCTAGTGCTAAGTGAACTCATTAGTCGCCCTTACATTGTGGTTGGCATGGTGGCGTTATTGCTACTATTAGCTCTTACCGCAACCTCTTTTAAGGTACTACAAAGAAAAATGGGGAAGCGTTGGCAGCAGCTCCACAATGCAATTTATCTCATATTACCACTGACTCTTTTGCACTTCAGCTGGTCACAAAAAACCTTTTGGCAAGAACCCATATGGTATTGGTTAGCGGGAATCACCGTCTTAGCTCCGAGAGCAAAACAGTGGCTAATAACATATAAGAAGAAAAGAAGTCGAAAGCAGGCAAAAAAATCTGCGGCTAAAGCAAATAGTCCTCAATATCCTTAAACATTTACTTTCAGCATGCGCTGCAACAATAGCGCACTGAACAATTTATGACAGAATGAATAGCAGCAGTGAATAGCGAGCAGTTTTAGCCATAGTAACAACACAAAGGAAAAACCAAAAATTACTGCGAAGCACTCCTGCTACTAGCGTGATTGGGTCGCCAATAACTGGCACCCAACACAAAAACAGGCTCCACTTCCCCCAACGGGTAAAAAAGTGAGAGGCGCGAAGAAACGTTTTTTCGCTAATTCTTAAAAGTTTTGTTGCAACCACCCTACCGTATTTAAAGCCCAGTACGTAGTTCACCAGGGCACCAAGAATATTTCCACTAGACGCCACCAACAGTAAACCCCAACCAGAGAGACCATTGCTATACAGTGCTGTGATAACTATTTCTGAACTAAAGGGCAATATTGTGGCTGCCAAAAATGCACTGACAAACATTCCCGCATAACCAAGATTAACAAAGAAGTTCATTATGCTCTCTTTTTATAATTGCCTTACCCTCATTGACCTATCACTTTGTCTTAAACTCACTGCCTTAACCTTACTGCCAAATGTATGTGAGGTTATCAATAAACGTGCAGCCCACTTTCATAAAAGCCCGTGGCTACTTTAAAAGTACACACAAGAAATAACGGGTATTTCCTGTCTCTAGTCTCTTTGTTTGTAATGACGCCTGTACTGAAGCCTGTACTGATACCTGTACTAATATTTGTACTAAAACCTGCAGCTGCGAATAGTGCCAGATTCAAATTTTACGACGTAATAAAAATTCCTTTTATTTAAAAGCACTTAGATAGAATTCTCGCAGTTGTTCGAAAAAAACACAATCTACCGCTTGCAAAAGAGACTCATCACAACTACTGTATACGCATACACACTGTACACTTAAACAGTTAAAATGGTTTTATAAAAATAAGGTATGTCCTATGAGTAATTCACCAGTTTGTCGATTCAATGCACTTCGTAGCGCTGTATCAAATACCGCGGTTGAAAATGTAGTTCAACTTCCATTACCCATTGAAGGTTACCCCGGTGAAGGAAAAGGAAGCTTTGAAGAAAGAAACGACAAGGGGTGGAGTTATCTTCTCTCTGACTCAGTAGCGTTTTCTAAAGACGTTGTAAATGCTATTCGCATTCAAAAGCCTGAGAAAGAGAAAGTACCAGAGTGGATAAGTAAGCTCATTACTGGCGGCCAATGTAAAACGCTGTATGTTGAAAATATAGATTTAGACTTACAACCCACAGACAGCGACATGATCCGCAAGCTCTGTGAACTTTACTCTGTGAGTTTAGTTAACGTAAAAGTAGACAATACTCAGCAGAGCAAAAATGTTGCGGTTGGCCCTTGGTGATATAAAGAGGAAACACAGAAGAAGTACAGAGAAGAAATGGAAAGAAAGTAGAGAGGAATCAGGCAATATAGCGGTCTCATTTGGCTACGCTATCAATATGCACTCTCGCAGTGCTACCTCGCAATTCACTCTGGTAATGCGATACACTATACCGTCATGAAATCCTAAGTGTAGATGAGTGTTATGCGTTGCTATTGTTGTTCTTCCGCTTCTTTTGAACGTTGTTGTGAGCCATTTTTAAATGGTACCGAATCGCCGAAAAGTGCAGATCAACTCATGCGTTCTCGGTTTTCAGCATATGCGACAAACCAATACGATTACGTACTGAATACCTACACCCGTGAAAAACAAGAAGGCTTAACCATAGAAAGCCTTAAACAAAGTGCTGATGGCGCCTTGTGGTTTGCTCTTCAGATAACTCCCCCATCCGTTCAAGAAGCAACACTGGATACCGTCGAATTTACTGCATTTTATTTTGAAAATAAAAGCCTATTCCAGCTACATGAAACATCTAACTTCCTTATTGAGGATAACCAATGGCGTTATCACGATGGTACGCTTCACGATGACTGTGGAAAAATAAAATACGGTAGGAATTTGCCATGTCTTTGTGGCAGCAATAAGAAGTTTAAACAGTGCTGTGCAACAAAGTTGCGGTAGTGAGTGTCGCCTTAGAATGGGTATGTGTAAGTGCGCAAAGTGTAGGCCTGTGATATGCATCACAGGCAAATAAGTATAAGCAACGAACAGCTACTGAGCCTCTATACTTTAAAGAACTTGATGCTCAACGGGTAATGCCACAGCTCTCCCCCATTGGCTTTTAACGCTGCAATAATTGCAAAAATTAAGTTTAGTATGCCCAGAATCATTAACCCGAACGCACCAATAAATATCAACAGCAGAATTCCGCAGATTATTGAATAGATAACTAAGCTTATTAACCAGTTAGCCGTTACTTTACCGTGTTTATCTATGTCTTCATTTTGGTCTTTGTGGGCTATCCACAGAACAATAGGCAAAATAAGCCCCAGCCCAGGTATAACGATACTCGCTAGTTGGCTTACATGTATGAGCGTGCAGTATGTTCGTGCGGTAAGCCCCCAATACATTTTTTCTTCCGTTGTCATTACTACTCCCTTAACTATATTTTTAGAATGAGGTGTACATTGAATTTAGTTTTTCAACAGTTCATGGTTATTGAATGTCGTTTATAGTATCGCTGTTAAATTCGATACATCGTGAAAGCTTTGGCGCATTCCTACGGTGTAATTGTTAGCAGCAATGGAATTATTAGTACCACTAATTTACCTCATTGGGTAGTCAACATACTGGTTGTTAGACACATTTTTTACGTTAACCCAACAAACAATGGCCTACTCTATCTTTTGGTCACTACTCGTTACTCACTACTCACTACTCACTACTCACTACTCAGTATTCAGTCTGTCCAAACACTATTACGCCCTCGTCCTCTGTCAGCGAAAGTGACGTGCGGGTTGCATAATCAGCCAACCACTTCTCAGTAAGGTGTTTGTACTGGCTTGATTGTTTAAAAACAGTTGACGCTTCAATAAGTTTTTCTACAAGTTCAGGGGTAGTCCCCTTTTTTGATACCGCTAAATACGTTGTTGCTTTTTGGTAGGTAAAAAGTTTAGTGATGCTATTGCACTTATCACCTAAATCATCACAAACAATGTCCATTCCGCCATCGGAAAAAAACAGATAGTCTGCACGACCGCTTTCAAGAGCTAACACAGCACTCTTCCAGCTGTCTTTAGGTACAGCCCGATAACCTGCCTTTTTAACAATATCTTGTCTAAAGTCTCCCTTAAGCACGGCAATTCGGCTACTTTTTGGCAAGTTCTCTAGTGAAGAAATGTCGGTATTACTTCCACGTTTGGAAAATACAGAATAAGCGTTTTGAGTTATGGGAGTGATCCAATGAAATAAATCCTCTCGTTCTGCGGTTCTCACTAATGAAAATACGAGAACATCTTGTTTCATTGCACTTTCAATTAAAATACGCTGCCAGGGTGCACTTAAAATATCGGTTTTGATACCTGCTTCAACGAGTATGCTCTGAACCAAATCAACGGCGTATCCGGTAAGCTCTCCTCGCTTGTTTCGCTCACTAAATAATAGCTCCTCATTGGTAATAACCCAAGGCTTTGGCTGGCTATTGTCATCTACCAGGGTTTTGCCGAGAACGATGACGCCCTCTATTTCAGATACATTGGGAGAATAGTCTTCTAATACTGGCAGCCATCGACGTTTAATTTCTGAATATTCTGGACGCTTTAAAAGTCGACTCACTTCTTTTACTAAATCGGTGGCGTACTTTCTATTTTTATCTGTCTTTGGCATCGCCACGTAGCTGTACAACACGTTATGGGAATATTGTCTGCTGACGGTGGAGCAATCCAATTCGTTTTTCTGACAAAAAATGGCCATACCAAGATCAGAGAAAAATATGGCGTCTACTCTGTCTCTTAGTACAGCATCTACCGCTTGATTCCAGGTATTGAACTGGTGCAAAAAAAACTGAGGGTATTCACTCCCTAACTCAACGCGATAATCTCCCCGCATTACTGCAACAGAAATAGTTTTGTTTTGCGCCGTCAGTAAATCAAGGTCTATGGCCTTTTTGCCATACAACCCTACTACGTTTGCAGTTAATGGTGCTATCCAAAAATATTTGTCTTCTCGTTCTGCAGTTCGACCTATACCAGTCGCTAACATGAGTTCGCCGGTATCTAGCTCTTTAATTAATCGCGCGAAAGGCAATGGCCTAACATCAGCTTGAATACCCGCTAAATCAAGTAATGCTGTAGCAAAGTCCACCGAATAGCCTTTAACACTTCCATCGCTTTGAAATTCGCTAAATACGGGCGTATTTGCCGAAAGAACTTTCATGGTTTCAACAGCACTTACGTGCTGCATTTGAAAACAAAAAAAGGAGACAAGAGCAAGAAGTATCAACTTAACTTTGAGCACATTAAATTCTCGTTAGCATGTGTATGCTAAGTGTACAACAAACACCATTAATTGTGTCATTTACGTAAATTGAATTATCAACGTAAAGCAAATTATAAAATGGGAGCATTTACTTTTACGCATATAAAACCGGTATATTATCGCTATGCACCGCAGTTACGTGCGACTTATCGACATAACTGATCGTTTTTGATTGTGTGGACTACTAATTAGCTCATACATCAAGGAGGTATATCTATGGCGAAAGTACTCGTAATTGGCGCATCTGGTGAAATTGGTAAGCAAGCGACAGGAAAACTGTTAGAGCTTGGTCATCATGTTATTGCACCAGTCAGAAGCCCAGAAAAATTGTCTGATATTGATAACAGCAACCTAAGCGTTATTGAGCAAGATTTAGAAAAAGACTTTTCTTCGCATTTCGAAGGCGTGGACGTTGTGGTATTTACCGCAGGTTCAGGTGGCAATACAGGTGCAGACAAAACGATTATGATTGACTTGTGGGCTGCTCAAAAAGCTGTCGACTACACTAAGCGCGCGAAAGTTCCTAAGTTTATTATGGTGAGCTCTATCGGCGCAGGTGATCCAGACTCAATACAGGGCGAAATGAGACCTTATTTAGTTGCCAAACACGTGGCGGATGAATACTTAATAAATAGCGGTGTGAATCACATTATTTTACGTCCGGGAACATTACTCAATGAGCCTGGCACTCACCTAGTGAGAACTGACATGCCAGACAACCAAGATGAAGCAGTGATCCCAAGAGAAGACGTGGCTACTGCTATCGTGGAAAGCGTCGGCCGTACAAGTGAAGATAACTTAATCACCTACTTGTTTAAAGGCGACGAGCCAATTTCTAAAGTATTTGATTAAACACCTGATAGTCTATCTGCTGAGCCGCCTGTGATTCTGTATGGCGGCTCGACTTCCTATTCATCTTCTCTCATTCACTCTCACTTAGTCCCAGCCCTAAGCTTCAACCGTGAGCCTTAACAGTAAAACGCATTAAGGAATGACCGACTGGCTCACCCAGTTATCATTTTCATCCTTTTCGTGCCATTCCCTATGCTGTGGATTACCACGTAAATTAAGGTAGTCCACGTTTTCAATGTTAAGGGATAGTACACAAAAATGTGCGGGAACGATTGAATAATCCCCTTCGACGTTCAATGCAGACTCATCTGGTCTAGGCGTTCCGGGCCGGCCCCACAGAAACTGTTTTTTACCGGCATCAGAAAGCTTTTCCCACTGCGCTTCCACCAAACCAGGCTGTTCAATCTTAGTTACCATTGAAGCTATACAGTTAAAACGATACTGCTCACGAGTTTTAGCAAAGTACCACGACACGTGACATCGGTTGTTTTCACTCAGCTGTTGATACTTATCTGTACGTGTATCTGAAATAACTAACAACTGGTTGTAATCGGTTAGTCCGCGATGAACAACCGTTCTACAAAAAGGCACTCCCTCGCGATTAGCTGTGGCTATTTGGAAATATCGGCTTTCAGGTATGCTTCGCGTTTTATGTAAACTTTTCACTAAGCTTTGGCGCCATGATGGCATAGTCAGTCCTTACGCAGCGCTCTTCTTCGCTAATGCGAAAAGAGTATAAAAATTTTCAGTAGTAATACGTGCCAATTCCTTCACCGATATACCTTTAAGGTCAGCAATAAACTCAGCAACCTCAACAACATATCCAGGCTGGTTTTGCTTTCCTCTGTGTGGCACGGGCGCTAACCAAGGTGAATCAGTTTCAATTAACAAACGCTCTAAAGGGATTTCCTTCACCACCTCGCGTAATTCATCTGCTGAATTGAACGTAACGATCCCTGAAATAGAAATATAAAAGTCCATCTCTATTGCAGCTTGAGCCATTTCCAAAGATTCAGTAAAGCAGTGCAACACCCCTTTAGTACTCGGCTCTTTATGCTCTTTCAGTAAATTAATTGTATCTTCACGGGCGTCTCGAGTGTGAATGATAAGTGGCTTATTAGTGACGTTCGCCACTTTTATGTGATCGATGAACGAAGTTAACTGAACATCTTTACTTTCGGGGCTATAAAAATAATCAAGGCCCGTCTCGCCAACGGCCACTACGTCACTCTGCTGTGCTTTTTCTAGCAATTCATCGTAAGTGCATGCTTCATCTTGGTGAAGAGGATGTACGCCACAGGACACGGAGACATCATCAAATCCAACAACAGCCTCTCGCATGCTGTCAAAATCGGCAACCGAAACGCAAACACATAAAAAGTGCTCAACGCCACGAGTTCGCGCAAAATTAAGGGTTTCAGCCAAGGCCTCTGGGCCCTGCTTTAATCTGTCTAAATGACAATGAGAATCTACAAACAAGTTACACCTTTACTCATATTAGTCGTTATTCGTTGGCCACTATTTATCGCTGAAATAACTTTAAAAGCCCAAATAGTACCATCGACCTATTCACCCCAGGATGTTGCAATGTTTTCACTACATCTACGCACTGTGCGTAACGGGAATAATCTGACGGCTGTTGGCTAGCCATATAATCACCATGGGCTTTTTGCATGCACCACTGAGACGCTAGCACCGCATTATCTTGCCATTTTTTTGCCAAGCGATGTGCTTGCCTATCGGCATCGCCCGCGAGCAATGCCTGAAAATCATCATTAAACGTGCGAAAGCTAAATTCTTCCTCACCTTTTAAAGCCGCTTCAGCGCGTAACGGCGCGTTACCATACGCTGCTAATAGTGCTTCACTGGCATCTTCTACGCCACATTCACGCAGGTAGTTCAAACTTAACGCTAGACTGGGTAACGGTAGCGCGTGTTTTTCACATCGGCTTAATATGGTAGGCATTAACTTTGTTATGCTACTGGTAATAAGCACAAGGTAAGTATTCGCTGTTGGCTCTTCCAACGTTTTTAGCAGCGCGTTGGCCGCGGCTTCTGTCATCGTATCGGCATTGGGTATAAGCAGCACTTTGTTACCACTCATTTGAGCCGTACCACTGAGTTTAGCAATGCCTTCGCGAATTTTATCAACACCTAGCTGCTTTTCACTTTCTAAAATATACAGATCGGGATGATTACCCGCTACACGCAGCAAGCATGATGAACATGTTTCACACGCGCCCTGCTGTGTAGGTGTTTTGCATAGAAGTGCGTTGCCTAACTCTTGAGCCAATCTGTATTTACCGATACCACTTGCACCACTTAGCAATAAAGCGTGATGAAGCTTGTTCGCTAAGTATCGGGAAGTAAATGAATGAAAGACATCATTAAACCAGGGATACATGGGTTATACACCTGCCACATATTGATTAATTAAGGTATCGACGGCATTGTGAACGTTTTTTATTGGCTGCATAGCATCGACAACTTGAATAGTGTCATCATTATTAGCAAGCGCTAGGTAGCGCTCTCGAGTACGCTCGAAAAATGCGATCCCCGATTGTTCAATCCTATCAAGCTCTCCCCTTCCGCGGGCGCGCTCTAGACCAATAGCAGGCTCAACATCTAGGTAAATGGTCAAATCGGGCTTAAACCCTTTAAGTGCTATCTGACTTATTGCACTCATCGTATCGGGCGATACGCCTCTGCCACCACCTTGATATGCTTGTGATGACAAGTCGTGCCTATCCCCAACCACCCAAACGCCGCTCTCTAACGCTGGATAAATGCGATTTGTTAAAAGCTGAACTCTGGCTGCATACATCAACAAAAGCTCTGTTTCTTCAGAAACCTGCTCATCCCAGTCGTGTTTTACACAATCACGAATAGCTTCTGCCATGGGTGTGCCGCCAGGCTCCCTTGTTTGCTCAACGGATTTACCTGCGTGCTTTAAGGCATCCACAATGAGTCCAATGACCGAACTTTTGCCCGCGCCCTCGAGGCCTTCAACGACTATAAACTTTCCATTCATGGTTTCAAAAACATCTCTTTAATTGATTGCTATTCGACGAATAAGTACTGCTATTGTGCGGCCTCTACTAAGTTATTTTTTGCTATTACCTAAACTTAGCGCCGCAATTGGTACTGTCGTACGGCTGCATTGTGTTCACTTAACGTATTTGAGAATTGATGACTTCCATCGCCTTTAGCGACGAAATAAAGTGCATCCGTCGTTCTCGGGTTTAACGCCGCGCGGATAGCCGCTTTGCCCGCCATTGCTATAGGTGTCGGCGGAAGGCCTTTTATGACATAGGTGTTATAAGGCGTTGGCGTCCGTAAATGCTTGCGCGTTATATTACCATCAAATGAAAGTCCTATACCGTAGATTACCGTTGGATCTGTTTGTAGGCGCATGTTCTTGTGTAGTCGATTTACAAAGACACCGGCTATCAGATCCCGCTCTTCTGGTACAGCCGTTTCTTTTTCAATAATGCTGGCCAAAATAAGTGCATCGTAGGGCGTTGCTAGCGGCAAATCCAAATCACGCGTTTCCCATTCAGACGTAAGAAAATCAACAAGGGCGATATGTGCCCGAGTCAGTATTTCGCTGGCTTTAGTGCCTTTAGTAAAAAAGTAGGTATCAGCAAGATAGAGCCCTTCAGTATTATCCAGCTTTTTGCTCTCACTTACCCCTAATTTAGCTAACATATTGGTTTGCGATAAAAGAATGGACGTCATATCCGGCTCTAAAGCCAAAGCCTCTGATGATGAACTTGCAATCCCCGATAACGAAGACGCACTGTCGGTGGCTGCTTGCTGGCCCAAATCAAATTCAATTTCGCCAATGCCCTTTAGTGTGTTGTGCCATTGAGCCAACGTTAACCCTTCAACCAGACTCACAGAAAAAAAGTACTCATCACCTTGTGTAAATACAGTGAAAATATCGGCCAGCGACTGCCCGGGAAGCAACATGTAAGTGCCCGATTTGATATCTGTACTAACGGCAAAGAACTTAAGCCACACTTTGGCAACAATAGGGCTAATGTCAGTCACTTCTTTATTGCGAAGCTGCTTTATGGTTCTGTACGCGCTGCTCCCTTTTTCGATAGAAAACAGCGTATTCTGCTTTAACTCAAGAGGCGTGGTAACCGTGTTAGAGATGTAATAAGCGCCTGCTGCAGCGCAGAGCGAGGCAAATACCATCAAAAAAATAATTACGTATAAAACACGTTTCACAATCATGACTCCTGTCTTTTCGATTGATAGCGAAGTGGCTCAACACCTGTTTTGTTACTAAGCCCGTTTTTATACAGGCGTTTAAGCAACAGTGTTTGAAGAGTGTCAATGTTGTCGTTATTCACCGGATACAATGAGGTGCTATCATCGGCAAAAGTAATGCTTTTTATCGGAAAGACCTTCATAAGGGCATTTGTAATAACTACGCAATCTGCCCGCATAACGTCGCTAAGCGTAAACTTTCCTACCTTGTGCTGTACATTTTCTTCATTCAGTGCATTAAGTAAACACTGCCTGACTACACCATTTACACCGCTTCCTGTCAGTGAGGGGGTGCACCACGTATTATCAGTATAAAAGAAAATATTACCTGCACTGCATTCAATAACGTTACCTTGTGTGTCGCACACAAGCGCATCGTCAGCATCGGCTTGGTTTATTTCTCTTTTAATCAGTACTTGCTCTAAACGGTTCATGTGCTTGATGCCGGCTAACGCAGGCTGAATAGCCAATGCTGTTTGCGCACACATTAGCGTAACACCCGTGGCATGAAGTGAGTCGTAATGAGTAGGGTATGGATGTTGAGTGAATCGAACTAACGGTGGGTTTGCCTCATCACGACTGTACCCTCGCCCGGCCTCTCCGCCAGATACATGCACTTTTAATACGTACTTAATTTCTGATTTTTCGAATTGTGACGGATTTGATTCACCCTCTAATAGCGGTTTTTTTTCATCGTCTATCTGTGAGGCTTCTTTTCTCTTTAAATCAGCGCTAGCTTGAAAAGCCTGTATCTTTGACCCTATAGCTTGTTCTAAGATGTGAATATCGATAGACAGACCGATTGCCTTACAATCATGGGATAAGCGAGAAAGATGGAGAGACAGTAATTCAGGATGATCATTTACTACACATATTGTAGTGAATACGCCGTCACCATAATTAAAAGCCCTGTCGCTCGACGCTATGGGCGTATCACTGGGAATTATTTTCACTGCCTGCTCGGTATCTTAAGTACTGATATTAGTAGTGGGGAGTATACCAAGTTGTTGAGTGCAAACAACAAAGGGTGATGCATAAGATGCATCACCCTTTGATTTATAAAAGCTCAGTGTAAAAACGCATTATGACAGAGCACTGTAAGCACAGCTGAGCCTACCTATGTCGTGCGCTTACAAACGCTTGAATATTAACGAGCCGTTAGTTCCGCCAAAACCAAATGAGTTGCATAACGCATGGTCAGCAGTAAACATTTTTGCTTTATTAGCTACAAAGTCTAAGTCGCACCCTTCGCCCGGCTCATCAAGGTTGATGGTGGGTGGCGCCATTTTATCTCTGAGCGCTAATATGGTGAAAATGGCCTCTACAGAACCCGCAGCACCTAACAAGTGGCCTGTCATCGATTTAGTAGAACTCACCAACAAATCGTAGGCGTGTTCGTTAAATACTCGCTTAACCGCTGCAACCTCGGCGACATCTCCGGCTGGCGTTGATGTACCGTGAGCATTTACGTATCCAATTTCGGTGGGGTCGATTTTCGCGTCTCGAATTGCGTTTTCCATCGACGTTGCCGCACCTTCACCGTCTGCTGGTGGAGAAGTCATGTGATAAGCGTCGCCACTCATACCAAACCCAACAAGTTCTGCGTAAATAGTCGCGCCGCGTGCTTTCGCCGCTTCGTACTCTTCTAGCATTACTACACCAGCACCCTCGCCCATTACAAAGCCATCTCTGTCTTTGTCCCACGGACGACTTGCAGCTTTAGGATCGTCGTTACGAGACGACAACGCACGAGCAGCAGCGAAACCTGCAATACCTAGCGGCGTAATAGTTGCCTCGGCACCGCCGGCTAACATTGCGTCTGCATCGTCATAGGCTATTGTTCTTGCTGCGATACCTATGTTGTGAACCCCTGTGGTACAGGCTGTTACAACATTGATATTAGGCCCTTTCAACCCTTCCATAATGGAAAGAAAGCCAGAAATCATGTTCGTTATCGTGGATGGCACAAAGAAAGGAGATACACGCTTTGGCCCACTGTTGAGCAATTTTGAATGATTTTGTTCAATTTGCTCTAAACCACCAATTCCCGAACCTATTGCTACACCTACGCGGTGAGCATTATCACCAGTAATGGATAGCCCTGAATCGGCTAGTGCTTGTTTACCCGCTGCAACACCTAACTGGATAAAGCGGTCCATTTTTTTCGTTTCTTTCTTATCGATATAATCCAGGGGATCAAAGTCGTTAATTTGGCCTGCGAAACGGGTTGAATAGTTACTACAATCGAAATGAGTGATTTCACCTATGCCGCTCTCGCCTGCGAGCAGTTTGCGCCATGTGTCTTCACTGTTAAGACCCAATGGTGAAAGCATCCCAATACCGGTAACCACTACGCGACGTTTTGTCACAAAAAGTCCTCGCTTTGGAACTAAGGTAGGAGAAACAAAAACGGCTCTAAAAAAGAGCCGTTTCGTAACTTAATAAAGACTTATGCGTCTTTATTTGCATTAATGTAATCAACCGCTGACTGAACAGTAGTGATTTTTTCAGCTTCTTCATCAGGAATTTCAGTATCGAATTCTTCTTCCAAAGCCATTACCAACTCAACAGTGTCAAGTGAATCAGCGCCTAAATCGTCAACGAATGAAGCTTCTGCTTTTACTTCTTCTTCTTTAACGCCAAGCTGTTCAATGATGATTTTCTTAACGCGTTCTTCAATGTTACTCATAATTCTAGGTTTCCCTTAAACGTCACTAGATAACAAAAGTGTCGCTAGTTTATTTTGCTAGGTCGTTCCTTGCAAGCACCAGTGTAAACTAATTTTCTGGTCAAACCAGCGACATTCGAAATTGTTTAAATACTATTTTTACATCCAAGTTTGGGTAAATACCACCCTAAACTCAACAAAATCCGCAAAAATTGCGAATTTACCCCATATACATTCCACCGTTAACGTGGATTGTTTCACCTGTAATATAGGCGGCACCGTCGCTTACTAAAAACGCAACAGTGGAGGCAACTTCATCCGGCGAGCCTAATCGACTTGCTGGAATATCTTTAAAAATGGCTTCTTTTTGGTCATCAGACAATGACTTTGTCATATCTGTATCGATGAAACCAGGCGCAACAACGTTAATTGTTATGCCTCGTGACGCCACTTCTCTTGCCATAGACTTAGAAAAACCGATTACGCCTGCTTTCGCAGCGGCATAATTAGCTTGGCCTGCGTTACCGGCACTGCCTACAACAGAGCCAATATTGACAATACGGCCAAAACGTTTCTTCATCATACCGCGAAGTACCGCTTTTGACAGCGTAAATATTGACGTCAAGTTAGTATCAATGATGTCTTGCCACTCGTCGTCTTTCATTCTCAGTAAGAGATTATCACGGGTAATACCCGCATTATTGATAAGAATATCAATGCCGCCGTCGGCACTACTAATCGCCTTTATGGCTTCATCTACGCTGGCTTTATCGGTTACATTGAGTGCCAAGCCTCTACCGCCAAACGCTTCGAGATAGGCCGATATGGCAGCTGCACCATTGTCGCTTGTTGCTGTACCGATTACCGTTGCGCCTTGACTAGCAAGTGCAGTAGCAATGGCTTTTCCAATACCTCTGCTCGCACCAGTAACAAGCGCAACTTTACCGTCTAACTGACTCATTGCATTTCCTTATTGTTTTAATGCTTCCACACCCTCGGGTGTATTAACAGTAAGAGACTCAAGGCTCTTGTTAATTCGTTTATTCAAACCGGTAAGCACTTTACCAGGCCCTACTTCTATGACGCGCTCAACACCTGCTGCGGCTAAATATTCAACCGTGCGAGTCCATTGAACGGGACAATATAATTGACGCACTAATGCGTTTTTAATTGCCTCACCTTGCGTTTCAATGGTCACATCCACATTGTTTACAATATTAATGGCCGGTTCTTTTACCAAGAGTGAAGTTAATGCGTCTTCTAGTTTGTCTGCAGCTGGGCGCATAAGTTCACAATGTGAAGGCACACTCACCGCCAAAGGCAAAGCACGTTTTGCACCTGCCTCTTTACACGCATTGGCAGCTTGTTCCGCTGCATTTTTTTCACCTGCAATAACCACTTGCCCAGGCGAATTAAAATTAACTGGAGCAACCACATCACCCGTTGCGATAGCAGTTTGCTGACACACGTTAGCGATAGATGAATCGTCTAAACCAATAATGGCAAACATAGCGCCTGCACCAGCCGGTACAGCTTCTTGCATATACTTGCCACGAGCCTCAACCAGTTTGACCGCGTCGGTAAAGTCCATAGCGCCACCGCATACCAATGCGGAATACTCACCTAAACTGTGGCCGGCAAGATAATCTACCTCTATGCCCTGTTCACGAATAACGCGCCATGTAGCCACGCTTGCGGCTAATAATGCAGGTTGGGTAATGTGAGTCTCGTTAAGTTGACCGTCAGAGTCGTTCTGAACAAGGCTCCAGAGGTCGTAACCTAGTGCGTCAGACGCTTCTTTGAACGTTGCCTCAACCACTGGGTACTGAGCTGCCAACTCTTTTAGCATGCCCACACTTTGAGACCCCTGACCTGGAAATACACAGGCTGTTCTAGTCATTCTTCTTCCTTATTATTGTATAAATCATTAGAAGTGAAAAATGGCGTGGTTTACGTTCGCTTAGTAGCGAACTAACGCAGACGCCCACGCAAAACCGCCACCAAATGCTTCTAATAGCAAATGTTGACCGCGCTGGATTCTACCGTCTCGTATCGCCGTGTCTAACGCTGTAGGAACCGTAGCGGCTGACGTATTGCCGTAATGCTCTAACGTTAGCACCACTTGATCAAGAGACATATTCAGCTTTTTAGCTGTCGCTTTGATAATTCTGAAGTTGGCTTGGTGCGGCACCAGCCAATCTAAATCTGTCTTTTTCATGCCGTTGGCAGACAGAGTCTGCTCAACCACCTGGGATAATTTGTTCACGGCTACTTTGAACACTTCATTGCCGCGCATTACGCCCCAGTTTTCGTGTACCGACTTTTCGTCGCCCCGAGTTGGGTTGCCTACGTAAAGAAGGTCGCCATAGGAACCTGCCGCATGAATATGCGTTGATAAGATACCAGGTTCGTCGCTTGCTTCAATAATTGTGGCCCCTGCCGCATCGCCAAATAAAATGACCATAGTTCTGTCTGCGGGGTCGATAAGGCGGCTTAAGCAATCAGTGCCAATAACCAGTATACGTTTCGCCATACCTGACTTAATGTACTGATCGGCCACACTCAATGCGTAGCAATACCCTGCACAGGCTGCTGCAACATCAAAGGCGGGAATGCCATCTAAATCGAGCATGCGCTGAATTTCGCACGCCGTGCTAGGTAATGCATAACGACCACTTGTCGTGGCACACACTATCATATCAATGGTTTTAGGATCGATACCCGCCATTTCAATGGCTTTCTTGCTGGCCTCTACACCCATGGTCGCAGCAGTTTCATCTGCACCAATTATGCGACGTTCTTTAATACCTGTGCGATCAGTAATCCACTCATCACTGGTATCAACCATGACTTCTAAATCTGCGTTAGTGCGCACGTCATTGGGGTAATAACTGCCTGTTCCTATAAAGCGAGAATATTTGCTCAAAGTTGCTCCAACAATACCGTTTCTATCTTGGTTTTTATCTTATCCGGCAAATGCATTTCTGCTTCTTTCATTGCTTGAACAATGGCGTAATAAAAAGCGTCTTTTTGTGCATTTCCGTGACTCTTGATAACAATGCCGCGCAATCCTATCAGACTCGCACCATTATACTGGTCGGGGTTCACGCTATTGTAGATAGATTTCAGTAATGGGAAGGCAATTCTGGCTAATAAACGGGTGTATAAATTCTTTTGAGACTGGCGTTTTACTTCATTAATCACTAACTTAGCCAAACCTTCGCTCGACTTTAGCGCGATGTTACCAGTGAAGCCATCGGTGACTACAACGTCAGCATAGTCGGTGAATATATCATCACCTTCAACATAACCAATGTAATTAATACCAGGGGCATCTCTAAAAAGCTGATCGGCAGACTTCACTTGTGCGTTGCCTTTTATATCCTCTTCACCGACATTAAGCAGCGCAACTCTTGGAGATGTAATACCAGAGACTTCTTGAGCCAGCACTGAGCCCATTACACCGTATTGAAAGAGAATTTCAGGCGTGCAATTAACGTTTGCCCCCAAATCGAGTAGAAAAACATTATGGTTACTCGTGGTTGGCAACATATTGATCAGTGCGGGTCTATCAATGCCTGATAACGTTTTAAGTAGATAAAAGGAAAGTGTCAGCAAGGCGCCGGTGTTTCCGGCACTTACGCAAGCATCGGCGTGACCGCTTTTAACGCGCTCAAGTGCTCGTCGCATGGAAGAGTCTTTTTTATTTCGAAGTGCTGACGTCGGCGCTTCTCCCATTTCAACAACTTGGGAGCAATGAACAATATCGACGCGGCCGCGTTCTTCAGAGGTAAGGTCTGTGATGCCGCTTTCAATAACTGATTCGTCGCCGCAGAGTGTGAAGCGAATATGGGGATGTAGCTGAATAGCCTTTACGGCTGCAGAAAGGATAACAGGGGGACCATGATCGCCCCCCATGATATCTAACGCGATGGTTAGCTCAGACAAAATGTAGTCGCCGTATTACGCGCCGATTACTTTCTTGCCTTTGTAGTATCCATCAGCAGTCACGTGGTGACGAAGGTGAGTTTCACCCGACGTTGAATCGACGGACAAAGTAGCACCTGTCAACGCATCGTGTGAACGACGCATACCGCGCTTAGAACGCGTTTTACGATTTTTTTGTACTGCCATAACTTACTCCTGGTCTCGCTTAAGTTCTTTCAAAACCGCGAAAGGGTTTTGTCGCTCTTGTTCCGGTTCAATCTTTCCGAATGACATCTCATCTCGCTTTATTGCACACTCCGACTCTGCATGAAGGGGTACAATTGGCAACGATAATAGTAACTCGTCTTCAAATATCTGAAGCAGACTAACTTCTCCGTGGTCGTTGACCTCTACCGGTTCGTAAGCCTCGGGAATGATGTCCTCATTTTCTTGCTCTCCTCCCTGCACTGGAGTAAAGCAAAAATCCGAATGAACGGATAAATCGAGTTCACCATTACACCTCTGACAGATAAGTGTAACATCAGTAGATAGGTGGCCGTGAAAAACAGTAAGACCCTGCTCGTCTTTTCTAAACTGTACTTCTGCGTCCACATATTCACTGCATCGGACAACTGCCCCGCTCAATCGTTCCATATCACTAGCCAAAATAACACCCCGATAATCGGAACGTTTAGTGGCGGTTTTAATCGGTTCAACCGAATGGGGTAATTTCACTTTCTGCATAGGGCGCGCATGATATAGCGTCACCCCGCTTCTGTCAAAGCAAAATTGCGATTTAACTTAGGGGGAAACAAGGTAAACTAACCGGCATACCTTTATTAAGGCGTATTAAAGTAGAACGCCGAAAATAAGAGCTCGAAACAGGAATACTCACCATGTCTACACTAATTTTAGCCTCGTCTTCTCAATATCGAAAAAAGTTACTGGCTGATATTGGTCTCCATGTAGAAACCATGAGTCCAGATATTGATGAAACGCCTAAGCCTGATGAAACCGCCCTGACACTGAGTAAACGCTTAGCACAAGAAAAGGCGCTAAAAGTAAGCGCACGTGTGAGCAACGATGAGGCCATCGTTATTGGCAGCGACCAAGTCGCTTTTTTAGCCACAGATGACGGACCGGTATTACTTGGTAAACCTTTAAATGTGGGTACCGCTGTTCAGCAGCTCAAACGCTGCCAAGGTAAAACTGTGTCTTTTTTTACCGCTATCTGTGTTTATCAAGCAAGAAGCGATACGTTAATAACTGATGTAGAAGAAACACGGGTTCATTTTCGTGAAAACACAACCTCTCTATTACAAGGCTATGTTGAAAAAGAACGACCACTAGATTGCGCTGGTAGTTTTAAAAGCGAAGGCATGGGCGTACTTCTATTTGAACGTGTACAAGGAAGAGACCCCAATAGTCTCATTGGGCTGCCCATCATGCTGTTAAACGATATCTTGTCTTCTCACTTTAATACTAACTTGCTAGAGCTAGCTACTCGCTAATATTGTCTTGTTGTCGCTGGCTCTTCACCCAAATGCTGATCAACCAAAAGCCGCTCTAACACGAGAGCTCACCTACTACGTTACTTACCCAGTAAGTAGTGCTGTAATTCTGCAATGGAATGAACAATCACTTTGGGTTGCAGCGCTTCTAAATGGACTTGGGCGTGAACGCCATACGACACGCCTATTCTGTCCATGCCAATAGACTTAGCCATTTGCATATCATAGGTGGTATCACCAATCATTACAGCATCGCTGACAGGAATAGCCAATTCGTCGATAAGTTGGAGCAGCATATCAGGTGATGGCTTCGACTCTGCTTCATCAGCTGTGCGTGAGGCGGAGAAAAAGCTGCCCGTGTCCGTTTGTTGCCACGCTCTGTCCAAACCTCTACGTGCTTTACCTGTGGCAACGGCAAGAATACAGCCAGATTCTTTAAGCGCATTAAACAGTGCTTCAGCGCCATCGAATAATGGGCATGGCGTGGTGTCTTTGGCAACAAACGCTTCTTTATAAGCTAACACTAACTGTTCTGCGAGTGCGTCATCGTCAATACCAAAGAGTTGCTTAATAGCCGGCTTAAGGCTGATGCCAATAATGTTCCCCACTTCATCACGACTTGGAATTGGCATACTGCATTGCTTTGCTGCAATCTGCATGCAGTTAACAATTTTGTCTGCAGAGTCCATCACCGTGCCATCCCAATCGAAAATTACGAGCTTGTAGCGTGGTAATATTGAAGATACTGGCGACGGTTGTGTTTGAGGCGCAGTTGAAATGTCGGACATAAATCGTTACTACTCGTTATTTCGTATTTAGGGCGTTTAAGGCCATTAAAGAATCAGTCAGCGCTTTATCAAGGGGTGCGGTAAACGTCATTCTTTCTTCTGTAGCTGGGTGAATAAACGCGATACTTTGGGCATGAAGAAATAATCGGTCTAGTCCTTTTTCTCTCATGCTAGCATCGAAGTCACTATCGCCATACTTTGGATCGCAAGCAATAGGATGCCCTGCGTGTAAACAGTGCACGCGTATTTGGTGCGTTCGACCCGTAATCGGTGAGGCTTCAACCAGCGTCGCTCCAGAAAACTGCTTTAATATTCTGTAACGGGTTTCAGAAGGCTTACCATCATCACTGACGCTGACCATTCTCTCGCCTGACTGCAGGGTGTTTTTTCTAAGAGGCGCCTTTACCTTAAATCGATTTGCCGGCCACTCACCTGCGACTAGCGCATTATAACGCTTGTCCATTTTGCCTGTTCGCAGCTGTTCATGCATATGACGCAGTGCTGAGCGCTTCTTGGCGATGAGCATGCAGCCTGATGTATCGCGATCCAGTCGGTGCACAAGTTCCATAAACTTCGCGTCTGGACGCAAAGCCCTTAATCCTTCAATCAGACCAAAACTTAAGCCGCTTCCGCCGTGAACTGCAATACCGGTAGGCTTGTTAATGACAATCAGACGATCGTCTTCAAATAAAATGTGCGATTCAAGCGCTGCTATCTTATCAAGTTTGGGTGAGGGTGCTGGCGCGCCCTCAGAGACCCTGACAGGCGGTATGCGTATTACATCGTCAGCTTGCAGTTTGTATTCAGGTTTTATCCTACCTTTATTAACGCGTACTTCGCCCTTGCGTAAAATGCGATAAATCATACTCTTTGGCACACCCTTCAATTGAGTGCGCAAAAAATTGTCGATGCGTTGGCCTGCTAAATCGGCCTCTACCGTTATAAAACGGACTTTTTGGGGAGCTTGTTCTTTCATACAATTGATTATACCGCAATGCTTCGCCGCCAACATTATGAAAATTTCTATTTGCTCAAATTTCTTGTTTTTGACTCTTTTTTGCACTGAGCTCATCGTTTTATGAAAATATCTCGGTATTAGTTACTTTTATTCACCGACTTACCTTGCTTAATTTTACTTATTGGTGCGATAATCGTCAGTGGTTTTTACACGAAACAAACGCGAATTATAACCTTGCGCCAACGCGCTCATTTTGCGAACACAACGCGTAGAAACAACATAGACGATATTGAAGCAAAAACGACGACATATTGCGGTCGATGCTCCACGTCGCAAACGAAAAAGCATGAGTTAGATGTCGGTAGTGTCAGTAAAGAAACAAGACATTTCATACCGAACTCGCTAAGAGGCAACGACAACACTGCCGTAGTAAAGCGAAACCGTGCTTGCGAACATAAAATAAGTTTGCCGTTTAGCCAACAGAATTAAATGACAAACAAGCGAGGCTCATTATTTCGCTTGTTAAAATGAAAATTGAAATAAGGGTTTGTCGCTCCCGACATCCTCAAAGCAGCGTGGCCTTGGTAAGGTCAGTCGTTTAGGTAAAATAGACAAACAAAAACAACGTTTGTAACCTGTAACGCTGACAGAGATGCATTTAGAAAATGCATAGGCTACCCACTCGGGATAATGCGATGTAACAACAAAGTCCCCGTCCAACCGTGAGGTTGCGCGGTGAGGGTTTGCACATGTCACTTTAATTTTGTGTCTTAACGGCTGTACAAAAACAGAGTTAGATACAATGAAAAGAATGTTAATTAATGCAACTCAACAAGAAGAGTTGCGTGTTGCTCTAGTAGACGGGCAACGCTTGTACGACCTAGATATTGAAAGTCCTGGGCACGAGCAAAAGAAAGCAAATATTTACAAAGGCAAGATAACCCGAGTAGAGCCAAGCCTAGAAGCAGCTTTCGTCGATTATGGCGCTGACCGCCACGGTTTCCTCCCCCTTAAAGAAATAGCCCGCACGTACTTCCCTAAAGGTTACAAGTTTGAAGGCCGCCCTAACATTAAAGATGTTATTAAGGAAGGTCAGGAAGTTATTATTCAAATCGATAAGGAAGAGCGTGGCCAGAAAGGCGCAGCACTGACTACTTTCTTATCGTTAGCAGGCAGCTATTTAGTTCTTATGCCAAACAACCCTCGTGCTGGCGGTATTTCACGTCGTATCGAAGGTGATGAACGTACAGAACTTAAAGAATCATTAGGCAAATTAGACCTTCCAGACGGAATGGGCCTTATTGTGCGCACGGCTGGCGTTGGCAAGTCGTATGAAGAATTAGAATGGGATTTGAAAGTACTTCTTAAGCACTGGGACGCAATATCTGCAGTGGCCCAAGAGCGTGAAGCACCGTTCTTAATTCACCAAGAAAGTAACGTTATTGTTCGCGCTATTCGCGATTACCTACGTCGTGATATCGGTGAGATTCTCATCGACAAAACCAGTATCTACGAGCAAGCACTTCAGCATATCGAACTTGTTCGCCCCGACTTCGCAAACCGCGTAAAACTGTACCGCGGTGAAGTACCTTTGTTTAGCCACTACCAAATAGAAAGCCAGATAGAATCTGCATTCCAAAGAGAAGTGCGCTTACCATCGGGCGGTTCAATTGTTATTGACCCAACAGAAGCCTTAACCTCTATTGATATCAACTCTGCCCGCTCGACAAAAGGCGGAGATATTGAAGAAACGGCACTGAACACAAACCTAGAAGCGGCTGATGAAATTGCTCGCCAGTTGCGCTTGCGTGATCTCGGTGGGTTAGTGGTTATCGACTTTATTGATATGACCCCAGTTAGACATCAGCGCGATGTGGAAAACCGCATGAAAGACGCGGTACGAAGCGACAGAGCTCGCGTGCAGTTAGGCCGTATTTCTCGCTTTGGTCTTCTTGAAATGTCTCGTCAGCGTTTGCGCCCTTCCCTTGGCGAATCTGCCCATCATGTATGTCCACGTTGTTCAGGTCACGGTACTATTCGTGGTACTGAATCTCTTGCACTTTCTATTCTTCGCATATTAGAAGAAGAAAGTATCAAAGAGAATACGGGACAGATTGAAGCGCAGCTACCAGTGTCGGTGGCAACGTACTTGTTAAATGAAAAGCGCAAGTCTATTCAGCTTCTTGAAAAGCGCCACGGTGTTGATTTGCTGCTTATTCCAAACGCAAATTTAGAAACGCCTCATTATCAAGTAGAGCGCCGTCGTCCAGATGATGCCCTGCAAGATGCAAGCTATGAAGTTGAGCTAATGCCTGCTGTGGAAACAGAGAAAGTGACAACGACCACTGCACCTGTTAAGCGTGAAGAGCCTGCACTTAAAGGCCTTGTTGCTCCTACTACGGCAGCACCTGTTGCTCAGCCTAAAGTTCAGGAAAAAGCGGCACAAACAAACGAATCTTCATCATTATTCGCTCGCATTGGTAAGTGGATAAATGATGTATTTGGCGATAGCAACAAGCCTGAAGCTAAGCCAAAGGAAAACCAAGAGAAAGACGAGAAAACGCCGTCTAATTACAAAGGTAAAAACCCGCGTAATACTCGTAATAATGACGACCGTCGTCGTAAGCCTCGTAAAAATACCCGTCGCAATAATCCAGCTCAAGCAAAAGACGGTGAGCAGGAACAACGCCCACCACGCAGTGATCATGACGACAAGCGCAATAACCGTGGTCGCAAGCCTCGCAGAGCGCAGCAGCCTCGTGATGAGCAGCAAAAGCCAAAGCATGAAAAGCCTCAAAAAGACGCTCCTGTTAATGACAATGTGGAACAACAGGACAATCACGTTGAGAAGAAACGTGAAGTTGCCGAGCGCAGAAAGCGTCGTGATAAGCGTCGCAGCGTTCGAGTGAACAAAGATGACTCAGCAAATGCTAATGTGCAAAGTGCGCCAAAAGCTGAAACTAAACCAGCTGCCCCTAAGAAACCAGAAAGCGCTGAGAAGCAGCCTGACGAGCAAGTTGTTAACTCTGCGCCTGTTACTGAAGATGCAGCAGGAAAGCCGTTAGAGAAGCATCACGCTAAGCAAAAAACGGTTATTGGGTCGACGGCAGAAACCTCTGACGCCAACGAGGAAACTCAAGAAGCAGCAGTAATTTCAGAGTTAACTAACGACGAAAATGGCCAGAAACGTGAAAGCAGAGGACGTTCACGTCGCTCTCCTCGTCACGTTCGCGCGGCAGGTCAACGTCGTAAGAAAGAAGCGCAGCAAAATGAGGAAGGTACTACCGAGAGTAGTAACGACAATCATAATAATACTGCGCCAGTAAACGGTGATGAAACGCAAGCTACACAACCTGGCGTGCTTTCTTCACAAGTGCAGTCAACGAATGCACAACCGGATGACATTAAAGAAGCGGTAACTGCAACTGCTGAGCAAACATCGCCAACCGCTGAAGAGACTAAAGCGCCTGTTGCTGACGCTTCTGTTCAGTCTGAAGAGCTAGCGAAAGAGTCAGCGACAGCGCCAAGTGTTGAAGCGGTTCAAGATGAACTGCAGTTCGAGGCAGCCCCGCAAGCAGATGAATCACCAAAAGCAAGTGGTACTGAAGAAGGAGCGTCTGTAAAAGCGGCTCAACAAGATGACGCTGAAACAGCAGCACCAAAGCAAGTTGAAATAAACTTAGCTGAGGAAGCTACTGAGGCAGCAGAAGCACCTGCAGCCAAGCAGTCTGTAGCTGAAGACAAGCCAGCAGTGGTTGAAGAGCCTTCAGCGGGTAAAGAGCCTTCAGCGGGTAAAGAGCCTTCAGCGGATAAGGAGCCTTCAGCACCTTCTAAGCCTGCAGCCAATGAAAAGCCTGTAGTGCCTGCAACAGCTAAAAAGGCTGATAAGCCAGCATCGCCACTAGGTGCAAGCGGAACAGGAAAACGCAGAGCGTCTCACCCAATGACAACCCCAGCGTCTGTTGACGATGAGTTTGTCGATGTGAAGCTTACAGCGAAGTCAGATGATTCTCGCCCCGCTGTAACGGTTTGCGGTAAAACTGCAAACATGGCTCAGGTATCAGCGCGAGCATCTGCTCCTGCTACACTGCCAGGCAGCGTAGATTAGGCGTTTGCTACAAACTTTGAGATAAAACGTCTCTAATAATAAAAGCCGCTGTTTAAAGCGGCTTTTTTATGTCTCTCGTCCTAAAATAAATCATAAAAATGAGGAGCTAAGCGATGAGTCAACCCGTTAACCCACACTTCGTATCTTGGCTAGAACAACATTGTCGGGCAAACGCAATTGAGACGTCGCTCATTCAAACACTATGGAGCAGCTATGGCGCCTGCTTTCGCGCAGCGCTGCAACCTGCAGGAAACAGTCACCTTGCAGCGCCTTTATCTGCGGTGGTGAAATGCGCGGTGACACCTGCAACTCACAAGCACCCTCGAGGCTGGAACGGTGATGCTGGCCATCACAGAAAGCTGCGCTCATTTGCTATAGAAAACAGTTTTTACCAGTACGTTCAACCTTTTACCAACGAACGCTGTAAAACCCCTCGCTGTATCGCAGCCGCGAAAGACGGTGACAGCACGTTACTAGTCATGGAAGACCTTGGAAAGTTAGGTTTTACGCACACAACCCTCGAACTGTCAGTGACGCAGGCCGAGGTAGTGCTTACCTGGTTGGCTGAATTTCACAGTCGTTTTATTCACACAAAACCGTATTTTCAAACTAATAATGTATTGGTTTGGGAAACGGGTACCTATTGGCATTTAAAAACCCGTGATGATGAATACCAAGCTATGACTCCCTGCCAATTAAAAGATAGCGCAAACAAAATAGACAACGCCCTAAACAACGCTAAATATCAAACCCTAGTGCATGGTGATGCCAAGGTCGCCAATTTTTGTTTTACACCTGATTATCAGTCTTGCGCAGCAGTAGACTTTCAATACGTTGGGTTTGGTGTGGGTGTAAAAGATGTAGCGTATTTTTTAGGGAGCGCGCTAAGTGAAGATGACCAAATAACGTACTCTGAGCATTGCTTAGAAGTTTATTTTAATGCGCTAGCGTTAGCCTTACACCAGCGCTGCTCAGTGGGTTCTCAAGCATATGAATCTGCGCCGCCAGCAGCACTAGAAAAATCAGAAATACCTCTACTCATCAACGAGTGGCGTGCACTCTACCCCATCGCTTGTGCTGACTTTCATCGTTTTTTAGCAGGATGGAGTCCACATCACTGGAAGATTGATAAAGCGCTTCAACATCAAACCTCTATCGCGTTATTAATGCTGAAAGGCAGCTCTAGTTAGAATACGGGCCTATATCCAAATACTTTTGATAGCGATACTTTTGATAGCGATACTTTTGATAGCGATACTTGGGATAGCAATATTTGTTATTACTAGGTTTATAAGTGACCAATTTACAATAACCTAACGTAATAACTATAACAATCGGAAGCTCACTGCTCTTATGTACAAACGCAAACTATATCTTTTTGGCCTTCTCTCTACCTTTATTCTATTCATCGCCCTTGCTAGCGCTGCGGTAACTGCACATCTTACGCGAACCAATTTAGAACAAAGTCACCTGGCTCAGTCCTTGTTGTCTGAACATCAGCAGCTTTCCAGTACATCCTACCGACTATTTAAACAACTGACTGACGAACTTATCTTCGGTAAAAGTGCGAACCAAGCAAACGTAAGAAATAAACAGGAAAGAATTGACCAATCTATAGCAAGAATAAAACAATTTGAGCTTGCTCAGCGTGACGCTCTTGGTCTTGACGCTACTCAGGGAAGTGTTGAAGACACTGACGAACTAGAGGCATTGATTGGCAGTATTGTCGACGAATTTCGCGCTATAGCTGCGCGCAATGATGGTGCTCCATTAAAAGAGCAAGAAAGACTGCACACGCTACTTGAAAGCACCATTGATAATCAATTTCGTGAAGCCATAAATAGCGCTGTAGTACGCCAAAGCAATGTGGTGTCGGGCATTAATTCAAGTATAGACACACTCAATACCAGTATTGTTTGGTTTACCATTATTTTAGGTGCCATAACATGTCCGTTTATCCTTTTAGGATGCTATTGGCTATTTAATGCGTTGTATCATCCGCTCACTGTTATTCGAACGGGAACAGACGCTATTGCCTCCGGTAACTATCATTATCGGCTACCAGAAACTCTCGATAGCGAATTTACCGATTTGGTTAAAGCGTTTAATTCTATGATTGTGCGGCTTGGCGCCCATGAAGACAAAGCATCTGCACACCGAAAACAACTTGAGTATGAGGTGGAAACACGAACGCGGGCACTGCAGGAAGTCAATAATAAGCTGACGCAGCTCGATACTAAACGTCGTCAGTTTATGGCGGATGTCAGTCATGAGCTGCGCACCCCTCTCACTATTATCCGAGGAGAAGCGCAGGTTACCCTTCGTCAGCAAACCGCTACTGTGGAAATTTACCAAGAGACGCTTAACACCATTTTAGAGCAATCGGTAAAGCTCAGTAAGCTAGTTGACGATCTGCTTTTATTGGCAAGAGCTGAAATGCACGAATTTACCTTAGACGTTGCTCAGTGCGCTCTCGAGAGCGAACTTTCTAAGCAAGTAACGAAGTGGCAGAAAGTGATTAAAACACGTGAAATTACTTTTCAGAGCCAACTTCAATACAATCAGAGTGTTGTTATAGACAAAGAGCGAATCATTCAGGCTTTAACCATTTTGATTGAAAATGCTAACAAATATTCTTCGCCCGGCACCCCCATCGTAGTATCACTTGATGATGATAATAACTGGATACGTATTAATATCATGGATACCAGCGACGGTATTTCTTCTTCCGACTTGGAGCATATTTTTGAACGCTTTGTTCGCCTTAAGCGACAGGGAGACGGCATGGGCCTGGGCCTTTCAATTGCAAAGGCCATTGCTGAGGCGCACGGCGGTACACTCACTGCACGCTCAGAGCTATCAAAGGGGTCTGTCTTTACATTATCCTTGAAAAAGCCTGCTTCGCATTAACGCTAGCGCCAGCTTTTAGGGCTGCCAGCGGATAAACAAAAAAGAGAACAACCTATAATGAAAATTTTAATTGCCGACGACGAGGCACCTCTATTACGATTTTTATCTCGCGGTCTCAGCGCCGAGGGATATCAATGCGTAGAAGAGAGTACCTTACACAATTTAATTACACGAATCCGGCAAGAATCGCCAAGTATTGCTGTGCTAGATAGAATGTTTGGCGATGAGGACAGTGTTGAGCTTTTACCCACGATAAAGGCCATGCCTAATGCACCAATGGTATTACTACTGACTGCCGTAGATGACGTGAAAGAGCGCGTTAATGGCCTTACTTTAGGTGCTGATGACTATTTGTGTAAACCTTTCGACTTTGACGAATTATTAGCACGTATCACTGCACTAAAACGCAGAGCGGGTGCGGCAACTGTAGATGACAGTTTAACAGTAGGCCCCTTGCAAATTGATAGAGATTCTAGAATTGTGACCTTGTGCGGCGATGAGTTATCACTTACAAAGCTAGAATATGACACCTTGTATTACTTTGCTGAAAATGCGGAGAAAGTGCTCTCGCGAGAACGAATACTGAGTCGAGTTTGGAAAAGCCATAGCGATCCACTCACCAACGTTGTGGATGTATACATCAGTAGACTGAGGCAAAAGCTTAGCGCCAATGACTCAATTTCAATAGAAACATTGCGAGGAAATGGTTATCGGTTAACGGTAAAATAAAACCGCAAGTAAAAAAAGCCCAACGAAGGGACAACGTTGGGCACAATTGTAGCGATAGTGGCGGTGTTGTCGTTAACTCGGTTTATCGTTGGCACACACATCAAATCCTTAACCCAAGATATTCCGCCGACACCCTGCTGTCCTTTAAGCAACAGGGCAACCGCACGTGCTACCCTTTGTATGGTAGAGAAAAATTATAACGAAACCTTTTACGCTTCATTAAAAGTAGATGAACAGAAGATTAAAAACCCTCTGCTCTTCTAACTCTGTCCTTCTAACTCTGTCCTTCTACTTTCGCCACAAATACTTTCAACCTTCTACCGGCTAACTAAAAGAATCCTAGTGGATCCTCGCTATAACTGACTAACAGGTTTTTGGTTTGCTGATAGTGACTAAGTGCTAGCTTGTGTGTCTCTCGGCCAATACCTGATTTTTTATATCCTCCAAAAGCGGCATGGGCTGGATACATGTGGTAACAGTTAGTCCATACCCTACCCGCTTCTATTTTGCGTCCCATGCGATAGGCCAAATTTATATTTCGACTCCACACGCCAGCACCTAAACCGAATTCGGAGCTATTGGCCAATTTAAGCGCTTCAGCTTCGTCTTTAAATGTAGACATAGAAATTACGGGGCCAAAAATTTCCTCTTGAAATACTCGCATATCGTTGGTGCCTTTCAACAGCGTTGGCTGAATATAAAAGCCGCCGTTGAGTTCGTCAGTTAACTGCTCTATATTGCCGCCAGTAAGCACTTCTGCGCCTTCTTTTTTGCCGATATCAATATAATTCAAGATTTTATTAAACTGGGCCTCCGACGCCTGAGCACCAACCATGGTTTCGGTATCAAGAGGGTTACCGCGTATAATTTGAGCCGTACGCTCTAGAATTTTCTCCATAAACTTATCGTATATATCCTCTTGGATGAATAAGCGAGATGGACAGGTACACACTTCCCCTTGGTTAAAATACGCGAGTACAGCTCCTTCTATTGCTTTTGAAAGAAACGCATCATCGTGGTCCATAACATCGTTGAAGAAAATATTAGGTGACTTACCGCCAAGCTCTACGGTAGAGGGAATAATATTATCTGCTGCACATTTCAGAATATGGGAGCCAACAGGGGTAGAGCCAGTAAAGGCAATTTTGGCAATACGTTTACTGGTTGCTAACGCTTCTCCAGCTTCTTTGCCAAACCCATTGACAATGTTGAGTACTCCCGGCGGGAGTAAATCACCCACTATTTCGGCTAACACTAAGATAGATGCAGGCGTTTGCTCGGCAGGCTTAAGCACAACGCAATTCCCCGCGGCTAGTGCAGGCGCTAATTTCCAAGCGGCCATTAGAATAGGAAAATTCCAAGGAATAATTTGCCCAACCACACCCAGTGGCTCGTGAAAATGATAGGCAACTGTTGTTTCATCAATTTCACCAATAGAGCCATCTTGTGAACGCAAGCAGCCAGCAAAATATCTAAAGTGATCTGCTGCTAGAGGAATATCTGCAGCGAGGGTTTCTCGTACTGCTTTTCCGTTATCCCATGAATCGGCAACAGCAAGTAGCTCGAGGTTTTCATCAATGCGATCTGCAATTTTAAGAAGGATATTACTGCGCTCAGTAACCGAGGTCGTTCCCCACTCAGCTTTCACGGCATGGGCTTTATCCAGCGCAAGGTTAATATCTGCACTATCTGAACGGGGTATTTTACAGAATACCTTGCCATTAACTGGGCTAATATTGTCAAAATAGTTCCCATTGACCGGCTTGACCCACTCTCCTCCAATGTAATTCCCATACTCAGATTTAAAGTTTACGAGGGCACCATCGCTTCCAGGATTTGCATAAATCATATCTTTACTCTCTTTTTGTTGTTTAAAGGGGTAAATTGCTATCGCTTTTAGTCGTAACAATCGACGAAAAAACATGCTTTATATTTACCGTTGCTTTACATTAGACTAACAAATTGGCGTTCTCTTGATTTGCTGTCCAAGAAACTTGTCTGTAATTCCAGAATAAAAAGTACAAGAGTAAGCAGTACAAAAAAGTACAGGAAAAAGTAAAGGTTTAAGATGCACACACCTAGATTAGATAAAAAGCGTCGACAGCTTGATGTATTGATTGAAAATAAGGTGACGTTTGCTGCCGACAACAGTGAACTGAGTATTTACGATACCTACGAAAGCGCTCAAAAAGTGGCGCTACACTCGGATGAACTTCTTTTTTGCGCCATGCTGTCTGGCAAAAAAATTATGCATGTGGATAGTAGTCAGTATCACAACGCTTTTTTACCTCACGAGTCTTTTGTCATTGCACCAAAACAGACGGTGCTGATTGACTTCCCCCAAGCCTCGATAAATACCCCCACCACATGCCTTGCGGTTGAAATAAGTAAAGACAAGATTAGCGCGGTATCTGAGGCGCTTAATATGCAGCAGAGAATAGCGTCAGAAGGGTTATTTCAATACACACCAGATTTAGTGCATACAAAGCACAATACTCAAACCCAACAGCTTCTAGAGCGAATGGTGTATTTATTCAGTGAACAGGGCGCAGAGCGTCACTATTTAATTGATTTATCACTGAATGAACTGATCACTCGTTTGCTTCAGCAACAAAGCCGTGATTTGCTGCTTGCTAGCTCACAGACACTGCAGCTTAAAGGGAAAATAAGTAACGCGATTGAATACATAGAAAGCCATTTAGCAGAAGAACTGGATATCAATGAGTTGTGTAAAATAGCGTGTATGAGTCGAAGTAAGTTTTATCAGCAGTTTAGACTGGCCTTTGGCACTACACCGGCTTTGTTTCAAAGGCAGTTGAGATTACAAAAAGCGCGCTCTCAACTATTAAAAGGCAAGGCAATTAGCAGCGTGTGCTTTGATTTAGGCTTTAATAGCGCAAGCCACTTTAGCCGCTTATTCAAACAAGCTTTTGGCATTTCCCCACGGGAATGCCGACACTAGGGCGTGTTGAAAAAAGTGAATAGAATAAAAGGGTTGAATGAATCAAGAGATTGAATGAGTTGACCGACTGAGGGTAATTTACGCTTTTTTCATATCTACATGAGGGATATCATCTTCCAAATACATGGGCGATGAAGAAACAAAACCAAAGCTTTCATAAAAAGACAAAAGATACTCTTGTGCGCCTATTTCAATGGCTTCATTAGGCCACAGCATTTCGCACTCTGCTATCGCTTTACTCACTAACGTTTTACCTGCCCCTTTACCGCGAACGTCTTTATGCGTTGCAATTCGCCCAATACTGACTGACGGAAAGCTAACACCCTTAGACAGCAATCTCGCACAAGCGACTAGGACGCCATCAACAAACCCCATGAGGTGCCTAGTGTCAGGGTGCCTGTCTTTTTCGTCAAGTTCAGGGTACGGACACGTTTGCTCAACCACAAACACATCAACTCTCAACTTTAACAAGTCGAAGAGTTGATTAGTCGTTAATTCATTGAACGAACACAGTTTCCAAGTAATCACCAAACCATTTACCACGTTAAATCATCAGGAATGTCGTAATCTGCATACCAATCGTCTTCTGCTTCATCTTTACCGTCGGTGCCGCTTTTGTCTAAATCGGCGCGGTAAACAATAAAGCTATCATCGCGCTGGGCTATTTTATCTGCCACAGGCGTAGGCACTAGCTCATACGCATCATCAAGTAACACAACGGTTAAACGGCCTTTTGTCACCTGGCGATGAATGTCTGCACTCACGTACATACGTTTCACAACATTATCGTGGGTGAAATTGAGCACCATATCGCCTTTACGCGCTTGCTTATTGGTTTCAATAAGCTGCTTGACCTGAGCGACAATCGAGCGTTTCTCTCGTTCGTTTTGCTGAAGCTGGTTCAGCTCTCGCGAACGTTCCTTTTTCTCTTCTGCTGCTTTTTGAGCAGCCAGAGTGGCTTCATCCACTACTGGCTTCTTCTGTTTCTGCTTTTTACGCTTTTCAGCACGGGCTTTTTTAGCCGTGCCTTTGTCGGCTAATCCCGCTTTTAAAAGTTGGTCTTGTAAAGAGGCCATATTTCGTTCAATTACCTATAAAGTTACTTTTTTTTGGCTTTAGATTTTGCCGCTGGCTTCTTTGCCGCTGGCTTTTTCGGAGCCTGCTCTTGCCACTTGCCGTTCTCATACCACGCCGACCATCCAGTAGCTTTGCCCTCTGCATTCTCACTCATTACGTATTGCTGTTTAGTCTTGCGACTGTAGCGAACAATAGTCTCGTTTCCGTCTGAATCTTTAGCTGGCGCATCGGCAAGATAATAGAACTTAGGCGATATACGGTCTCTAAAGCGAGCAAGTTCGTGAACTTTCGGCGCACGAGTCTCTCTTGACTTAGGAAAATTATGGGCCGCTAAGAAAATACCTGAAGCACCATCACGCAGCATAAAGTGTGCGTCGGTTTTCTCACACGGAAGTTCCGGTAAATCCACCGGATCTTCTTTAGGTGGAGCTGCTTCACCATTTCGAAGCAATTTACGGGTGTTTTTGCATTCTTCGTTAGTACAGCCAAAATATTTGCCAAATCGACCGTTTTTCAGCTCCATATCACTGCTGCATTTATCGCATTCAATGATAGGGCCGTCGTAGCCTTTTATTTTAAAGGTACCGGTTTCAACAACAGTGCCATCACAGGTAGGCGTGTTGCCACACACGTGTAGCTTTCTCGTCTCATCCACAAGATAGCTGTCCATGGCGGTGCCGCATTTAGCGCAACGCTTTTTAGAGCGCAGTGCTTCGGTTTCTAACTCTTCCTCGTCATCAACCTTAACCACCTCATCACCGGATGTTAGGTTCATGGTGTTGGTACAACGTTCTTTAGGTGGCAGATTGTAGCCTGAACATCCTAAAAAGACCCCCGTGGAGGCAGTCCTAACGTTCATTTCACGGCCACACTTCTCACACTCTATGCCGGCAGGAATAGCCTGGTTTAGGCGCATGCCACCGTCTTCTGGGTCTTTTTCAGCGTTTAACAATTTACCGTAGAAGTCACTGTAAAAGTCGTTAAGTACGTCTTTCCAATTTTTATTGCCTTCGGCGATATCGTCTAAGTGCTGCTCCATGTTCGCGGTAAAGTCGAAGCTCATTAAATCGTCGAAGTTTTCCATCAAACGATCGTTCACTATCTCGCCCATTTTTTCAGCGTAGAAGCGTTTATTATCCAGCCTTACATAACCGCGATCTTGAATAGTCGAGATAATACTGGCGTAAGTCGAGGGACGGCCAATGCCACGTTTTTCGAGCTCTTTTACCAAGGAAGCTTCGTTAAAACGAGCTACAGGCTTTGTGAAATGCTGCTTTGGATCTAATTCGTTTAGCGTAAGTGAATCGCCCTTTTGCACGTCAGGTAACAATAATTCATCGTCACCTTTTTTGCGCAACTGAGGTTGAACACGTGTCCAACCGTCAAATTTAAGCACTCGGCCTTTTGCAGTGAGTTCATAATCCGCCGCAACCACTTTAATCGTTGTTGCATCGTATTTAGCAGGCGTCATTTGGCAGGCTAGGAATTGACGCCAAATTAGCTCGTAAAGACGCTGAGCATCACGCTCCATATCGCCTAGACTTGCCGCACTTATGGTTACGTTTGAAGGACGAATAGCTTCGTGAGCTTCTTGTGCACCTTCTTTACTGCCGTAGCGTATGGCAGAATCGGGTAAATATTTATCACCGAAATTATCGGTAATATACGCCCTTGCACTTTCAACCGCTTCTTGACTTAAGTTGGTTGAGTCAGTACGCATATACGTGATGTATCCAGCCTCATAAAGACGCTGAGCCATCATCATGGTTTTTTTAACGCCAAAGCCTAGACGAGTGCTCGCCGCCTGCTGAAGGGTCGATGTAATAAATGGCGCAGAGGGCCGGCTTGACGTAGGCTTAGACTCACGACTTTCAACGGTGTAATCTGCACCTTTTAAATCGGCTAATGCCTTATCTGCATCGTCTTTATTTTTTGGCTTAAATGCACTGCCCTGGTACTTGGCCACAAGCATTTTTAGCGCGGCCTGTTCCTTGCTGGTAAGGTCTGCGTGAATATCCCAAAACTCTTCGGGAACAAACGCTTTAATCTCTCGCTCACGCTCTACCACCAAACGCACTGCAACAGACTGAACGCGGCCTGCAGACAATCCTCGGGCTACTTTTTTCCAAAGTAGAGGCGAAACCATGAAACCAACGACTCTATCGAGAAACCGTCGTGCTTGCTGCGCATTAACACGAGAGATATTTAGCTCACCAGGCGAAGAGAACGCATCTTGAATGGCATTTTTTGTGATTTCGTTAAACACCACACGCTGGTAGGTTTTGCCTTTGCTACCGAGTAATTCCTGTAGATGCCAAGCAATGGCCTCTCCTTCTCGGTCCAAATCCGTTGCGAGGTAAATGGTGTCGGCATCTTTAGCCAACTTCTTTAGTTCGTTAACAACTTTTTCTTTACCTTGCAGCACTTGATAATGAGCATGCCAATTTTTTTCAGGGTCGACGCCCATTCTGTCTACAAGTTTTAAATATTCATGGCGGCGAAGGTATTCTTGACGTGCTTCGTCGCTGTATGTTTTGAGTTCTTTTGCCGGTTTTTTAGGCTCTACGTTACCTAAAGCCTTCGTTGGAAGATCCCGAACATGGCCAACCGAACTTTTTACGATAAAATCTTTACCAAGATATTTATTTATCGTTTTCGCTTTGGCTGGTGACTCGACTATGACCAGTGATTTTGCCATATAATTGAACTAAACCTATTGATTTTAAATGACTTCTTACGTCAAATACCGAAAATTGATGCAACCTTGCACTATATATAGGGTGCCCGCTCTTTTTTAACATATATCTACAAAGTGAATGGAAAACAAGATCTTCTTCATACTTATTCTTCTACTTGCTTCAATCTCACACAAAAACTGTACAAGAAGTAAGCAGCGCGATTGGCAAAGCCTTTAAAAGCCGTATAATGCCAGCCATTCCACTAACACCACGGCGCCCTGTTAAAGGTTAGAAGCGCATTGGTGGTAAAAAAAAGCGCGATTGTTGAACGCCTTGCTAAATGCCTAGAACTATACAGCGTAGCGTTCAAATGCCCAAACACCAAATAGAGGGAAAGTATGAAGCAATTTGAAGTGAATTTTGATGGCCTTGTTGGCCCAACCCACAACTATGCCGGTTTATCATTCGGTAATGTTGCTTCTCTTAACAATGCCAATGCAGTGAGTAGTCCAAAGCAGGCTGCTAAACAAGGATTGGCCAAAGCGAAAGCGCTGTCGGACATGGGAATGATGCAAGGCGTGTTGGCTCCGCAAGAACGACCTGACATTAACGCGCTGCGTCGATTAGGCTTTACCGGCACAGATGCGCGAGTGCTAGAAAGCGCTGCAAAGCAATCTCGCGAGATATTTTTAGCATGTTGCTCTGCTAGTAGCATGTGGACTGCAAACGCCGCCACTGTGTCTCCTAGCGCCGATACAGCGGATGGACGAGTGCATTTTACACCTGCAAACTTAACAAATAAGTTTCACAGGTCATTAGAACCTCAAGTTACGGGCAATATTTTGCGCGGTACGTTTGCAAACGATACCTACTTTGCCCATCACCGACACCTGCCTGACAATGAGCATTTTGGCGATGAGGGTGCAGCAAACCATACCCGTTTGTGCAGCGATTATCACGAAGCAGGTGTTGAGTTATTTGTCTACGGTAGACATGCCTTTGACCCCACAAAGCCTGCACCAACTAAATACCCAGCTAGACAAACACTTGAAGCGTGCCAAGCGGTAGCTCGTTTACATGGCTTGCGTGACGAAGGTGTTGTGTATATGCAGCAAAACCCTGACGTTATCGATCAAGGTGTATTTCACAACGATGTCATCGCGGTAGGTAACCAAAACGTGCTCTTCTTTCATGAACAAGCGTTTCATGAAAAAGAGAAAGGGTTTGCCGAATTACAGCGTAAGTTTGGTGAAAAGCCACTGCACTTCATTGAAGTACCTACGGCACAAGTGTCAGTGCAAGACGCGGTGAAAACCTATTTGTTTAATACGCAAATTATTACCCTGCCAAATGGTGAAATGACGATTATTGCGCCTACCGACTGTGCTGAGAACGAGTCAGTTAAAGCTTATTTAGACAACCTTGTCACTCTGGGTACGCCCATAAAGTCGGTTAACTATTTTGATGTTAAGCAAAGCATGCGAAACGGTGGCGGTCCCGCGTGTTTGCGCTTGCGCGTAGCAATGAGTGAAGAAGAGTTGAACGGTGTCAATCAGTCTACGTTGATAAACGACACTCAATTTGCTCACTTAAATGCATGGGTAGATAAACATTATCGCGATGAATTAAGTGAAGATGATTTAAGAGATCCGCAGCTTCTTATTGAGTCGCGCACTGCCCTTGATGAGCTTACACAGCTACTTCAAATAGGTTCGGTATATCCGTTCCAGCAGGGGTAATGGCCTGTTCAACACGCTTTGGTGTAGATAGCTTTCACAGTATATTAAAAAGCCGGCAATGAAGCCGGCTTTTTGCTGTTAACTCGTGTCTCAGCACCAATTTAATGGTGTTACGGAGTCACCTCGGTACATTGGTCAGTAACGCCAAACGGATTGGCCGGCGGAGATGAACCTTCATCAGTCACATCATCAGCAGAGATACTCAATGTGTAATGCATCGATGCCTTAGCTTCACTACCTGTCGATTGACCGAACACGGAAATCACTGCATCGTACCAAAGCGCATAACTTGCAGGGTAACGATACTCTAGCTCCGCATAGCCATTCTCATCGGTCACCGAGTCGACTGCAAATGTGATTGTGCCAACAGAACCTGGCGTTAACATATCGTCGCCATTGGTATCTTCAAGGCGAGGTGTAGTGTCTAGAATACCGTTGTCATTCACATCTTCAGTTTCACAGTTTTGATTAACGATAGCCTGCCAAATGGACTCGTCATCGTTGTAAAACCAAAAGCCGGTACGATACTCGCCGCCATCTACAAATTTAACAGGGGTAACAGATGCAGTTAGCTCTACACCGCTAACAGGCTGACCGACAGAGTCTGACACAAATACGCTAAAGCGTTTTAAGTACGTGGTAGAGGTTGGCTCTTCCAACTCGTTACCGGTACCGATAGAAATATCAAAAGCACGGTTTCCAACGGTTAAAACAACATCGTCTTCTATTGCCGGATCATCAGCAACGAATGCTGTAATAACCACTGCGTCAGGCGTAGACACTGACCCTGACGTAAATACAGTAGTAGCAATGCCTTTACTGTCTGTTGTTGCCTGAGAAGGCGAAACAAAACCGGTTGAAACGTCTGACACTGAGAAATTAATCACACTGTTTTTCACCAAATTGCCATCTACGTCTCTCACAACAGCGCTTATAGTGCTGGTTTGACCGTCTGGACCCAATAAATCCGGTGACGCATCAGCAATTAGCGTGTGTGGCGTGGTAGCAACAAACTCAATTTGCGTGAGCGCAGAAACAAGCACATCGCCATTCCCGTCTGTCGCCGTTGCTGTGATAGATGATATGCCGGCATTGGTTGAGCTTATGCTTATTGTAGCCTCACCGTTTGCATCGGTTGCCACCGTTGATGCGCCGTTTATCACGCCCCGTGATGCACTAAACGTAATGTCTTCACCAACGACTGGTGAGTTGTTCTGACGCCACTGCACCGTAATGGACTGCTGCTGGCCTACAGGCACTTCTTCAGTAGGAAGATTGACGAAATTAAATTCATCTTGCTGTACTTGCACAGTAAACGTAGCACTGGCATTCAATGCGGTCGCCGTAATTGTATTTTCCCCTGACTCAGACGCTGTGTAGGATACCGTTGCCTGGCCTGTAGAGCCTGTGTTCACCTCGGAGGTGCCAAGTGTACCGCCGCTGGCTTCAAGCTGAACAGATTGATTCAGTATTGATGTGCCGTCAGAGTCTTGAACGCGAATGGTGTAATTCACTGTATCGTTTAAAATGACTGAAGATGCGCCGTTTACCGTGACTTCCGTTCCGTCAATTTCGATAGAAACATCTTCTGGGCTTAAAGAGCCAGCTTGTGCCGAAACCGTGACAATGCGATTAGCGGCATTGTTTCGAGTAGATAATAGTGCACGGGCGGTACCATCTGCCGCTGTACTAGTTTGAATAAGCTGTAATTCAACGCCATCTGCGCTCGGCGCTGAAAAGCTCACTTCAACGCCTTCCATCAGCACGCTTTGCTCGTTTTTCACCAATGCGATTAACTCAACTTCATCGCTACCGCTTGATGCAAGTTGAATACTGTCTGCAAAAAGCTCTAGCGAGGCAGGCTCTTCACTGACACTAGTGCGACCTTGAGAACTAAAGGTTGTAGAACCTGACTCACCCGTTGGTAGGGTAACGGTTACTTCACCATCGCCAGACAGATCGCTTACCGTCATGCCAATAGATGCAATACCGTTCTCATCTGTTAGCGCAGTTGCCGTGTCATTTGAAAACTCTGCTAGGTCACTGTTGCTTAGTGAGAACGTAAGCAATACGTCGTCTTGTGGATTCCCATCTGCGTCAGTCACCGTTGCAACTGCGGTAAGTGCGTTATTAGTAGAAAGCTCATTGTCTTCTTCGCCATCGCTGTTTTGCAATGTCAGTGATACGGAGGATTCTGTTGAGCCGGTTGTTGCCGCTGTTGCCGAAAATGTCGTCGTTCCCGTCTCCCCAGTATTTAAGCTGGCGGTGATTTGACCGTCGCCCGACGCGGTGCTGGCATTAAGGCCTATACGCGCTACCCCGCTGACATTGGTGCGGGCGGTGCCTGTGTCATTGGCAAAGGTTGCCAGCGCGGCATTGTCCAGCGCAAAAGTCACTAAGCTATCAGACAGTGCATTGCCGTTTTGGTCGGTGACTGTGGCTACCACGATGAGGCTGTTGTTTTCTGATAAATTGTTATCGCCTTCACCATTGTCATTTTCAAGGGCAAGAGACACCGTATAGGTCGGTGTAGTAGTGCCACCGTTGCCATTTCCAGCACCATTGTCCGTGTCGTCTCTAGAGACGGAACCGCCTCCCCCACATGCTGTTAGCATAAATATTGCGCTAAATAAGCTTAGCGTCTTCGCTAATGTCCGCATAATTCGTTCCTGAACCTCTATTAATGGCAATTGCGTCGTTTTTTATGTTTAAAAATCAAATGAATCTGGCACACTACGTGAGACTAAAAAATATAATAATGCACAGGGAACTTTCATGTCTCAATCTGCACACAAGTATAGTTTAACCGCTCGCATCTTTATCGGCATGGCAACCGGTATCTTGACAGGCGTGTTACTCCAATTATTGTTTGATGATAGCGGAGATTTCACATTTTCGATATTCGGTTTAGAACTCTCTACGTATAACATTCTTGTAGAAGGTATATTTTCAACTTTAGGCCAAATATTCATTGCCAGCTTAAAAATGCTGGTGGTGCCATTGGTATTCGTTTCACTAATATGTGGAACAAGCACCTTGTCAGACCCTAGTAAGTTGGGCCGATTAGGCGCAAAATCTGTTGGCATGTATGTTGTCACAACTGCTATCGCCATCACACTGGCTATGAGTATAGCGCTAATTGTTGCACCAGGCGACGGGCTAAATTTAACGACTGAAACCACGTTCCAGGCAAAAGAAGCGCCGAGCCTGTCAGACGTTATCGTCAACATGTTCCCCAGTAATCCTATCAATTCTATGGCACAAGGGAATATGCTGCAAATAATTGTTTTTGCAGTGCTATTTGGTATAGCAATGGCAATGACGGGGAATGCTGGTAAACGACTTACCGCGATTTTTGAAGATATCAACACCGTAATAATGCGCTTGGTGACTATTATTATGAACCTAGCACCCTATGGTGTGTATGTGTTGATGGCAAAACTGTTCTCAACCATTGGCGGCGATACCATTCTCAGCCTTGCTAAGTACTTTTTCTTGGTATTTGGTGTGCTTATTCTTCACGGTTTAGTGACCTACTCTGTACTGCTCAAGGTACTTGCTGGACTAAACCCACTTATATTACTTAAGAAAATGCGCGATGCTGCCCTGTTCGCCTTTAGTACATCAAGCAGCAGTGCAACGCTGCCTGTAACTATGGAAACGGCGAAGAACAAGCTTGGGGTGGGTAACTCGGTGTCTTCATTTACCTTGCCTTTAGGCGCAACCATTAATATGGACGGCACCGCTATTATGCAGGGTGTTGCCACGGTATTTATCGCTCAGGTTTACGCTGTCGATTTAAGCTTAGGCGATTACATGATGGTTGTGTTAACCGCCACACTGGCGTCAATCGGTACTGCAGGCGTGCCAGGTGTTGGTCTCATTATGCTTGCAATGGTTCTTCAGCAAGTCAACTTACCCGTTGAGGGAATTGCCCTTATTATCGGTGTTGACAGACTACTTGATATGACCCGTACTGCCGTTAACATTACTGGCGATTGCATGGTGTCCTGTGTTGTTGCTAAAAGCGAAGGCGCGTTAGATGAGGATATATTTAACGACCCTAACGCAGGTGAAAAACAAGAAGACGTAGACTTTGAGCACTTCGACCGAAACAATGAATGACAAACTGGTGTCATAAGCTGACGCCATAGAGAGGTCGTCAGATAACGTCGGAAAGCATCATCATAAAGACGTCCTCTTTATGTCAACGTATTTTAAACGAGCCCCCCGCATATAAAAAGGTAGCTTATACGCTACCTTTTTTGTTGGGCTTTCATTCATCAAAATGTACCCACTTCAACACCAACCATAATGCCTTCATCACTACATAATCATAATGCCGGCAACTAATAACACTTCAGCAGTCGTACTAGCGATCATAAACGTTCATTTTAATGCTCATATTAACGTACAGGCAATCAATGAAGCGCTGAGGAAGGTGATATTTTTACCGCCTTATGGGCTGGGTACAAGGTTGCCAACACACATAACGTTAATGCCACAGCGATTGTTATGCCAACGTCTCCCCAGTGTAGCTCAGACGGTAAAAAGTCAATAAAGTAAATATCGCCTGAAAGCACCTCAATACCTAAAGCGTTTTCTGTAAACAGCACGATTGCAGACACGTTAGGTGCGACTAACAACGCCAGTAAAACACCCGCTGTAATACCCACTACCCCATTAATGATCCCTTGTAAGATAAAAATAGTGCGTATCAGTGAATCTGTAGCGCCCATTGTCTTTAAGATTGCAATGGCGGCTTGTTTTTCTCTTACTGCCATCACCAAAGAGGACACGATATTAAAGCAGGCAACACCAATAACAAGCACAAGGGCAATGTATACCACTGCTCTTACAAGTTGAATATCGTTGTACAGGTGACCCTGAGTACGAGTCCAATCGGACATATACACGGCTTGTGGATAGCTATAGCCTATCTCTCGCATAATCTCATTGGCAGAGTACGCATCGTAAAACGTGAATTGCATGCCCTGAGCCTTTGACGTTATTTCGGCTGCATTCGATGCCATATCAAGGTGCATTAACCCTACTAGATTGTCCAATTCTCCACCTATGGATAAGAACCCACTCACCGTCAGGGTAATTGTTTTGGGCGCTTTGAAAGTTAGGTCATTCGTTGCTACAGGAACTAATACCTGCACGGCATCGCCTGGCTGCACACCAAGCTTTTCGGCAATACCTTGACCAATTAATACCCCTTTATCGTTGGCTTGAAAAGATAACCACTGAGACTGTGACACCCTATTTTCAAAATACTGCTGGTTGTCTGCGGCAATAATGCCGGTGAGCTCTATCGCTTTTAATTCACCCTTGTACTGCAACATTCCTGTTAGCTTTGTATAGGGCGTGACGCGCGCTATTCTTACGTCTTGCTCTAATCGATAGCGCTGGGCGTCAAGATTGTCGATACCTCTCTCATCAACGCTGTAAAGCTCTCCGTGGGGAATAACACTGAGTATTCTATTAGTGAGCTCTTTTTCAAATCCGTTCATAACGCTTAATAGCAATATAAGTACAAAACAACCCAGAGCTATGCCTACCGTTGACGACATGGAAATAAAAGAAATGAAGCGCTGTTGGGAGCGCGTTTTACGAAACTGCCTTGCAAGTTCTAATGCGAACATTATGACTGAATCCTAACAGCACCAGACTGAACCAGCTTTCCATCTTTTATGCGAAGCACTCTATCCATTCTGTTTGCTAACGCTAGATCGTGCGTTACCACCACAAATGCGGTGTGCTTTTTCTCACTTAATGAGGTAAGCAGCTTATATATTTGCTCGCCCGTGCTATCGTCTAAATTACCGGTGGGCTCATCGGCCAGTACAACGGAAGGCTCGGTTACAAGCGCTCGGGCAATTGCAACCCGCTGACGTTCACCACCAGAAAGGGCCGCAGGTAGATGCGAGATGCGATGTGATAAGCCCACTTCTTCAAGCATAGCTTTGGCTTTATCTTGAGCAGCCTTTACTGAAAGCCCTCTAATTCTAAGAGGCATAGCCACATTTTCTAGTGCCGAAAATTCACCAAGTAAGTGATGAAACTGGTAAATGAACCCCATCTCTTCGTTGCGTAACGCAGCAAGAGTATTCGCGTTTAGGGAGGATAAGGTTTTGCCTTTAAACTGTACTTCCCCACTGCTTGGCTTATCGAGCCCACCAAGCAAGTGAAGCAAGGTACTTTTGCCTGAGCCTGAGCTACCTAAAATGGCAACATGCTCACCGGCTTTAATTGAAAGTGATATGTCTTGAAGAACGGGAGTTTCATTACTGCCGTCGTGATAACTTTTATGAATGTTGTGGCAACAAAGCACGTCCTGCATGCGGTTTTTTCTTCTCTATTTATCTGTGTGCGAATGGTAGCGTTAAACACTACCAACACCAAATAGAAAATAACAGGGGCATGTTACCTAAGCGCTTTGTTTGACACTTTCTGATAATTCTTCAACTGTCTGAGGCCTTCCGTATAACCAACCTTGACCGAAACCAACGGACAGGTTGCGCAGTTCACTGGCCTGCTCACTGTTTTCTACGCCTTCGGCAATCAACTTAATCTCAAGGCCGTTGGCAATACCAACAATGTGGGGAATAAGGGATGAACGAATACTGTTCTCTTCCATTTCCATAACAAAGCTTCTATCAATTTTTAAGAAATCGCAGTTCATCGTCTTTAACTGACTAAGGTTTGAGTAGCCTACACCAAAATCATCAATAGCAAAGAGGAACCCCTTGCTCTTCAATGACTTAATATGCTTGATGGCACTGTGCGTTGAAATTTGCTCATCTTCAGTAATTTCCAGCACTAGCTTGAAATCTTTTGTATTAAGTGTGAGGGCAAAATCTAGGTCAAGGCAGTAATCTTGGTTAAAATCCATGGGAAATAAGTTAAATGAAACCTTAAACCCTTTAGGAATATCTTGATTTTTGGTGAGCTCAAGCATAGATTTCTCGATCATGTCTTGTGTAAACTCTCGGGTAATTCCTAATGCTTTAATTTGTGGAATAAACTCATCAGGATAAATCGCGCCTAATTCATCCTCGAAGCGACTTAATACCTCACACCCAATGACCTTACCAGATTCAAGGTCTACGAAAGGCTGGTACACACAGTAAAAACTCGATTTTGTTAGCCCTTTTTTTATTCGCGATTCAAGAGAGTGTTTATGCCGAAGATAATTAAACGTAAGTACATGAGAAAATGCAGCTGTCATTAGTGTGACTAGAAAGAGAAGAAGTAATTTACCAACGTGTAGATCGAACAGGCGATTCATGTCCGGGGCCACTTTCAGACAGGTAAGATAATAAACATCGTGGCATTTGATGAAATGAAGAGAAAAAAATGAATCACTTGATAACTCGCTCTCTGACACTGAGTTTTTAAGCAGCGTTTTATTGCCAGCCATGTGGTAAAATTTATCGCCGTTATAAAACAACTGCCAATCTAGAAAACGAGTGAAGCCGATAACATTTCCCATATCCAGAACGGCGTTATAACGCCCCCTTTTCACGACAGTACCCACCGCTTTTTCGTCGAACAAGGCGAGAGGGGTATTTATCCAGAAAATGTCGTCTTGAATCGTTACAAAGTCAGGTGCAGCGTCGGTGAACGGCACATCAAGAATACCAAGATAAGTACTGCAGCCAAGCGCATCATCTTCGTAAAAACCTATTTCTTTCACAAAGCGTGAACGAAATAAGATTTTTCTCATCGCAAATAAATGCTCGTTGCTACACTGGTTGAACGTTAATTCATTCACCCTATCCAACGTTGCAGAAGCATCTTGAAATACCACACCCACATTATTGAGAATTTCTAGCGCTCGTCTCTCCTCTTGCTCTTTGACAAATGAAAGCATAATTAAAAATAGGAGAAAAGTGACAATGATAGCGCTAACAAGCGACACGAGAACCGCTTTCGCTTTATCTGCAGTAATATGCTCATTTAGGGGCTTTTGGCTCATACTTTCACATGGATTTCAGTATTTTAAATATGAAAAGAATAGACTAGTTCTGGAAAAATAGCATTCCACTTTGGTCGTAAATAACTGACCAGCGTGCGGCCTAAAATAGCGAGATTATTTCTGAAGGATGGATATGTGATTGAAGCCTTGCATTGATGGCGGAGCGGACGGGACTCGAACCCGCGACCCCCGGCGTGACAGGCCGGTATTCTAACCAACTGAACTACCGCTCCACACAATGGGCTTACAAATATACTGTTAGCTTTACTTCAATGCTTAGCTTGCAGTTAATGGCGGAGCGGACGGGACTCGAACCCGCGACCCCCGGCGTGACAGGCCGGTATTCTAACCAACTGAACTACCGCTCCACATAACCGAGCTTACATTGTAAAACTAACTAGTAACTAAATGGCGGAGCGGACGGGACTCGAACCCGCGACCCCCGGCGTGACAGGCCGGTATTCTAACCAACTGAACTACCGCTCCGAAGACCTTTTAGTTATCTCATTGAAAGTGGCGGAGCGGACGGGACTCGAACCCGCGACCCCCGGCGTGACAGGCCGGTATTCTAACCAACTGAACTACCGCTCCACAATTTCAATGTTATCAGTGAGTTAAAAAGGTTGCTGTAACCCTGTGCCCTCACTGCGGCGCAGATAATACGTATTCCCCAATGTGGAGTCAATGCTTTTTATTAATAAAATTGTCATCTGCAGTTTGTTTGCCTGTTAAATAAACACAATGTCGAAATAAAATCCAAGATGGACAATTTTACGCCAGGACCAATACCTACAGGCCTAGCTTTCATCCTGTTTTTTCTTTTTAAACATCGCAAACAATTTCTTTATCCCTTTGGGGCTATCATCTAGGGTAAGATTGGACTCATCAGCAGCATTATCTTTGGCTTTTTTCTTAGGCTCTGCTTTTGAAGGCCTAGCTTTTGAAGGCTCAGCCTTTCCACGACTTCCCTTTTTCCGTTTTAAGATGATAATAACAGCGACAATAAGGCCAATGAGAATGATTGAACCGTTAATGACAATGATGAGAATTGTCAATGTGGCAGAATCCATATCGCCCTCAGGCGGCTTTTCCGCGGTTTCAAATGGCGTTTCAGTGTTGCTGGTAACCAATGGGGCGCTACCATCTACGATAGGGTCTTCGCCATATATTAGAGGGTCTTCTACCTCAGGCTCCGCTGGGCCCTGCCCTAAGAAGCTGTATTCTGGTACATCAAGAATAAAGTCTCGGCCATCTGTAGTGGTGCCATAAGCCGTAAGCTTTACGCGAAATACACCTTTTTCATAGGCAACAATTTGGTATTCCCTTGCGTCTGGTCCGCCTTCGGTAAGGGAAAAGTTTTGTGTATCCCCATTGGGAAAGCGCACCTTTCCATCTACCAACAAGGAATCAATTTGAACGAGCTCTCTGTCTACATCAATAAGCAGATTATGGTATCCGGAATCGTTTTCATTCATTACCACCGAAATGTCTACTGGGTTTTCGTGAAGTACTATTGGCGAGCCCTCTTGCTCACGAGTCATCATTGGCGTTATGACAGAAAAAACAGGCTTCCACTCTCCCGACGCAATTTTTAAATTAAATTGACCGGTAAAAATACCATCTCCAGGCCGCTCATCCATACCTAAGCCATCGTCTTCAAATGTGGCAACTAACTCGTCTACTGCACCAAAGTTGTTGTAGTTTGCATTATTGGTGCTTATAAATTCTATTTCCACATCCACAACGTTTCGAAACTCTGTGTTTTTTATTTCTTCTCCGCCATTTGTGAGATAGGCCGTAGACTTTAAAATCTCGCCAGAAAAAAGGATATTTGGAAGAGGATCGGCGGTTAGCTCTATATCAGAAACAACCATTATTCGGCTTTCTGGCAACACTTGCCCTACTGCTTGCCACGGACCGGGGACAGGGTTTTTAATGGTGATCATGTCGAAAGAATCGGAATCGAACCACTCAACTTTTTCTTCGTCTACCCTTCCTTGAAATAATTTAGAGCCATCGGGGCGAACCAGCACAACGGGTGCAGAACCGTATTTGCGAAAGAACACCATGGTGATCTCTTCAACGTTGTAGTCCACACGAAAACGATTTTGAAGCAACTGTATGGAATTGGTGTAATTATCTCCAAGCTCAGAGATAACAGAGGTGTCTACCGACTGCTTTGTGTCTTCCTCTGGCGTTACCGCACCATCAGCAGTTTGTAGTGCAAGATCTTGCTGCTCTCGCAACGATTGTGAAGAAGCGTTTGAACACCATGTACCCAAAAGGACAATTACGCAATAAATCCACACTCTCACGTTGCTATGCTCCTGCATTTAGTTATATCGGTTATCTACTGCTGGCTCGTCTTGATCACTGAGGCCGCCATATACAGCTACCACCCGCTTCCTCGACAATATTCAGTCGCGCTTCATGCTGTTCTAATTCATCGGCGCTGGCCTTGATAACCTTTAATTTATTTGCCGAACGCTCAATACGACGAAGTGCTGTAGCATCGGCATCACTGGTGCCGCTTGACGCCAATTTCAGTTTGGTCTGCCCACCTGTCATCAATAAATAAACATCGGCAAGAATTTCGGCATCAAGCAATGCACCGTGCAGCGTTCGATGACTGTTGTCTATACCGTAGCGCTTACACAAGGCATCAAGGTTATTTTTCTGCCCAGGGTGCATTTTTCTGGCAAGAGTGAGCGTATCCAGTACATCGCAGATTTTACTGGTAACCACACCCTTGGTTCGCGCTTCCATTTTGAATTCATGATCCATGAACCCAACGTCAAAGGGCGCGTTGTGAATCACCAATTGTGCACCTTTGATAAAATTCACGAAATCGTTTGCCACAGATGAAAACACCGGTTTATCCGCGAGAAACTCATTGGTAATACCATGTACTTCTATCGCTTCTTGCTCTATGTGACGACCGGGGTTGATGTAAGCGTGGAAGTGATTGCCGGTTAAACGACGGTTTACTACTTCAACACAGCCAATTTCAATGATTCTATGGCCTTCTTTAGGGTCAATACCCGTCGTCTCAGTATCTAAAACAATTTGGCGCATACATCCTCTGCTATTAATGTGTTTCTATTTTTTGATAGTATATCAAGGCCTTCGCTACAGGCTAAGGGAAATAGTTAAAATAAATGTATCAGTTCATTATATAAGAGCTGACAAAAGCTGAACTAAAGCTGATAGGCGCTTAACATAAAAAGAACACTTCTTGCCAAAAGCTGCGTTTAGTAATGCTGTAATGAGCGAGTACGTGATTAAAAAGCTGCAGTTACAACGCGTGCGGTGAAAAACATATGGGAAAAGAAGACATGACACAGAAAACCATAGATATTTTTACCGATGGCTCCTGTCTAGGTAATCCAGGACCAGGTGGGTATGGCGCTGTACTTATCTATAAAGGTCATAGGAAAGAATTAAGCGATGGCTTTGCACATACCACCAACAACAGAATGGAGCTACTGGCCCCCATTGAAGCGCTAAATTCTTTAACAGAAACCTGCAAAGTAGAACTCACCACCGATAGCCAATATGTTAAAAATGGGATTAATCAGTGGATCCATAACTGGCGCAAAAACGGCTGGAAAACATCAGACAAAAAGCCGGTGAAAAATGCAGATTTATGGAAGCGACTAGACGAAGCTGTGAAAAAGCATTCCGTTAACTGGCATTGGGTGAAGGGGCATTCAGGTCACCCAGAAAATGAACGATGCGACGTATTGGCAAGAACTGCGGCTGAATCTAAGCCAACGAAACCAGACGATGGTTTCGTTGCCAAATAGATTGCTTTAGGTTCAATTTACCAAGACACCACTATCTTGCCCTTTGTATCATTAGCTTCTAAACGGGCATGGGGCTGGCTGATGTCTTTAATGTTGTAATGGGTGTCGAGATTCACCACCAACTCACCTGTTTCAAACGCCGGCAAACAAACTGTGGCGAAATCACTAATAAGATTTGCTTTGTACCCATCGCTGCGATTGCGAAGGGTCGTTCCCGTGATAGTAGCGCGTTTACCGAGTAATAGTGCCATATCTAAATTATCAGCGTAGCGCCCGGCTAACATGGCAAGGTTAACGATAATGCCATCTTGTTTTATCACGCTAAGATTCTTATTGAGATAGTCTCCCCCAACCATATCAAGCACCATATCAATGCCTTCAGGCCATTCCCGTTTAATTTCGTCTGCAAATGAGTGTTTTTTATAGTTTATCAGTAGCTCTGCCCCATTCTCTTGGCACAAATTCAACTTTTCCTGAGCTGACGCCGTCACTGCACTGTGTACCCCCCAATAGCGACATAGCTGTGTAGCGGCCAGACCGACGCCGCTCGCGCCTCCATGGATAAGGGCATGCTGGGCGGGCTTCACATGAGCTATGCTTCGCAAACATTGAAAAGCGGTCAAAAAAACCTCAGCAAGCCCGGCTGCTTCAACAAAAGGCATGCCTTGAGGAATAGCCATTAAATGGGAAGGGTTAACGATAGCTTCTGTTGCGTATCCACCACCGGCGACGAGTCCAAACACGCGATCACCCTCTTTTACATTGGTGATGCCTGACGCCACTTCCGTTACGGTGCCTGCAACTTCTAATCCGAGTATTGGGCTTTCTCCCTGTGGAGCCGGATAGTGTCCCTGACGTTGTAATGTATCTGCGCGATTAACGCCAAAAGCGTTCACCGCCACTTTCACCATGTTATCGGGCAGCTTATAGGACTCTCTCTCTTTAACAACGAGTTCTGAGGGCGAACATCCTTTTTCAAAGTCTACGTAATACATTTTGCGCTCCTGTCAATAACCGCATCTGCGGATGTGACTTGTTTACGGGACTGCCAAGATTAAAGTTTAGTTAGCGCTTGACCTGCTGGCGTTGTCATCTCAATTTGTTTTTCACAACAGATATCGACACAAGGTAAGCTAAATTTCGGTATGATATTATTAGTATTGCGTGAGTGCGTGCGTGAGTGCGTGCGTGGCCGCTGCGAAGTTATTCGCGGGAGCATCCACGTGGATTTCCACGTAATTTTATCCACTTTTAACCTTTTTATATCTACTTTATTGAGTAAGAGAGCCTTCATGTCAGCACAAGTCATCCTTCAGCCTAATCGAGATAAATCGTTGCGTCGGCGCCACCCGTGGATTTTTGAAAGCGCGGTAGCTGAAGTAAAAGGTCGAGCAAAGCTTGGCGATACGGTGGATGTTTTTGACTCAGAAGGTGAATGGTTGGGACGCGGGGCTTATTCCCCAGAATCAAAAATTCGAATTCGTATGTGGACATTCAAAAAAGAGGAAAGCATCGACAACGGTTTTTTCATGCGCAGGTTGGAAACCGCGCTAGCCCTTCGCAAGCGCTTGTTTAATCCCGCAACAACGAATGCGTTCAGGTGGGTAGCGTCAGAGAGTGATGGCCTGCCTGGCATTACTATCGACTTATACGACAACGTGGCTGTGGTTCAACTGCTCAGTGCTGGTGGAGAAAAACACAGAAGCAAAATAGTGTGGGCAATCACGAAACTCCTTCCCGATGTGCATATCTATGAGCGCAGCGATGTAGATGTGCGCAAGAAAGAAGGGCTAGAGCCAGTGATGGGCGTATTACACGGCACACCGCCTAGCCAAGTTACCGTTTTAGAAAACGGCCTCAAGATTGTCGTTGATATTGAAAACGGCCACAAAACAGGGTTCTACCTCGACCAAAGAGACAGCCGAGCTGCCGCCGGCTATTATGCAAAAGATGCCGACGTATTAAACTGCTTTAGTTATACCGGCACCTTTTCATGTTACGCGCTAAAAGGCGGTGCCAAAACGGTTACCAACGTCGATGTGTCTCAACCCGCTCTAGACTTAGCGAAACACCACGTTGCTATTAACGAACTTGACGAAGATAAAGCGCATTACATCAATAAAGATGTTTTTAAAGCATTACGAGAATATCAAAGCGAAGGAAAGCAGTTTGATATGGTTATTCTCGACCCACCAAAGTTTGTCGATAACAAGGCCACCCTCAATCGCGCAGCCCGCGGCTACAAAGACATAAATATGTACGGCATTCATGCGGTGAGATCAGGGGGACTTCTACTGACGTTTAGTTGCTCAGGCCTGATGCCTGCAGATCTATTTCAAAAAATTGTTGCCGATGCCGCCCTTGATGCAGGTCGTACGATCAAAATTATTGCTAGGCTTAATCAAGCCTCTGACCACCCTATCATTGGCAGCTACCCTGAAGGGTATTACTTGAAAGGCCTGGTTTGTGAGGTCACTGACGACTAACGTATAACACGTTAGTCGCCGAACTTGATTCGCGTTTGCAACTGAGGCGCGAACGCTTGTCAAACGCCATTACGCTGTGTGGGGAAGCAGCAGTTGTGTGAGGCGAGTGGTGGCATAACATAAGGTTATGTTTTACCTTACGTTATGTTTGCCGCCATGTTTTACCTCAAAGTGCCACCTGAGACATACCACTGTCACTCACAGGCTTTTCCTCTAGCTTTTTCCACACCATTTCATGAAAGTAAAAAGCCACCGTATTCACTGCTGGCTCAACGAGTGCTACCAGAGAACCTACAACCATACTGCCCGTTAGTAAAAAGGCAACAGTAAATGCTACCGCAAAGTGCATAATGGCAAATGTTATTGTCTTTTTCACAATTGGCTCCTCAAATTCGCGTAAATTAGTTTCACTTAATTCGTGATGGCTAATATCTTAATGACTGATATCGTAATGAGAATTATTATCAATTGCAAGCAAGATTACTCACTCTTTTTCTATAACAAAGTAATCGCTTTTTTTAATCAAGACACAAAAAAACGGCGTAAGTCACAAAGTGACCTACGCCGTTTTTAAAAATCCAATAATAGCGCGCAACTGTTGTGTTGCAGCAGTACTTGCAAGCAACGCCTATATGCCTTTTGCTGTGCGGTGCTTTGTTCGTGCTAGCTAATTTGTGAAACCCAAGTCGTGAAACCTAGGTCATGCTATTTCATTTGAGTAATTTCAACACCGATGATACAACTTGCATCAGTTTCCGGCTCACACCGCACCACATTTGCAAGGGCTGCTAGTGATGGTATCTGTGAACTAGAGGACTCTATGGCAACACTAATCTGCGTTCCCACCTCGATAGCGGGTTCATCAACCTCTAAAGACATGCCCGTTGCGCTTATATCCCTACACATCGCCTGCATCGTCCGGCTAGACTCATCGTCGGTAACCTGTAATTGACACGGCGAGTTGACCATCATCCTGAAAAAATTACGCTTGTCGTCGTATCCTAGCATGCCTACTTCCTCTGATTTTTAGCTCACGCTTACTACCCTCTTTCTGTTATAGATTGAGGATAATCACTTGTCAAACCAAGTGATTAAATTATGTATACATACAGTGTGTAATAGCAAGAATTAAAAATCGTCTAAGAACAAGGTAATACGTTTCGCCGATATGGGATAAGCGGTACCAAGCTGTTGTGCAAACAAAGAGACTCTTAATTCTTCAATCATCCACCGCGCATCATCAAGAGACTCAGGTACCTTTCCCTTCGGATATTTACTGCGAGTCTTTTCCCATTCGTTAATACTTTTTTCAATGGTCAATTGATGCATTCTGTCTTTGTTAGGATCGATAGGCAGTTTTTCTAATCTACGTGAGAGACCTTTAATATATCGGTTCCAATCGTCTAACCTACCCTCACCAATATGCGAGGCAAACCCAGGATATACTAACGACGCTAAGTGAGCCTTACAATCGCCTAATGCGTTAATCATTGTAAGGGGCACGTTGCCCTTCATTTGCTTTTGACATTGATGGGCAAGCGTAAGCCCCTGCTCTACTTGCTTAGCAATATCGAGCACTCTGTCATTTATGTCAGCCCTGACTTTGTCAACACAGGCTTCAAAGTCTGCCTTTTTTCTAATATCAGTATTATGCGCTTTGCAATAATCAGACACCAAAGCGTCGATCCCCGCAAAAATACAGTCATCGATGAGCGCTTTAACATGACCAAAAGGATTAAAGTAAAGACCCAGCTTTGCTTTATTCGGCAGCTTATTTTGTAAGTAATTCAATGGAGAAGGCATGGCGTTTTTGATTAAAACGTTTACGCCTTGTCGATGTTCAAGTACAGCCTTATCGGCTTCATCAACAAGGGCAATATCTACTTTGTCACCCCGTCTTACCAGCGCTGGGAACGCCTGTACTTCAAAGCCTCCCACCTTTTGCACAAATGTTTCAGGAATGCTCTCAAAATCCCACTGCTCAATATCGCTTCGTTCTAAATCAGGCGTAGCGGCTTTCTCGAACGTCTTTTGCACTTGTCCTGCACACTGCTGTTTCAGCGCGTGCAAATCATCACCAACCGCAATATTTTCATTGTTGTCATTGGTTACTGCAAAATGCATCTTTAGGTGCTTGTCTAGTTGCTCGAAGTTCCAATCTTCTGGCTCAATCACAACTCCTGTCATTTTGCGCAATTTATCAGCCACTGCATCTACTATTTGCACAGGCCGATTGTTTTTATCTGTTTCACTTATATCCGCAAGGCAAGCATCTGCAAAATTAGGCGCAGGAACAAAATTTCGACGCAAACGTTTGGGCAAGGTTTTTATCATTCCCACAATAAGCTCGTGCCTTAGCCCCGGCACTAACCAATCAAAGCCAACATCGTCGACTTGGTTCAGAACGGGCAGCGGAATAAGAACAGTGACACCATCGTCTTCAGCGTTCGGTTCAAAGTTATAGCGAAGGGGCAACGTGACGTTACCTTGTCGCCAAATATCAGGGAACGCATTGGCAACCGACTGCCCAGGCTGCTGACGATAAACATCCTCTTCACTAAACGTTAGGTTTTCATTTTTACCATGCTGTCTAAACCATTTTTTAAACGCCGCATCGTTATTTGCCTCAATGGGAACACGCTGAGCATAAAAGTGTGCAAGCTCTTCATCGTCGACTATCAAATCTCGGCGTCGAGTTTTTTGCTCAAATTCGTCTGCCTGTTCAAGTAATGCTTGGTTTTCCTGTAGAAATTGATAATTGATTTTCGTATTGCCCGCCACCAGCGCTTCGCGAATAAATAGCTCATGGCAAATAGCGGGGTCAATAAGGCTGTACACTTTCGCTCGTTTCATCACAATTGGCAGCCCAAAAAGCGTTACCTTTTCAAAGGCAATAACGGCGCCTCTCTTTTTGGACCAGTGGGGCTCTGAATAGCTACTTTGCGTCACGTGTGTGGCAAGGGGCTCTATCCAAGACGGCTCGATTTTGGCAACCATACGGCCAAACAGCTTTGATGTTTCTACTAGCTCCGCCGCCATTATCCATTTAGGTTGTGCTTTTGCTAAACCCGAGCCCGGAAAGATCATAAACTTGGTATTTCGAGAGCCTAAATACTCTCGGTCTTTGTCCTTAAAGCCCAGATGAGATAGAAGACCACTGGCAATAGCTTGGTGAATAGCTTGGTAGTCGGCCTCTTGACTGCTAATGCCAAACCCTAATTCGGCTATGGATTTTTTCAGTTGGCTGACAATGTCCTGCCACTCTCTCATACGCAGATAGTTGATAAACCGCGTTTTACACCATTTCCTAAGCTGGTTTTGAGTAAGGTTATTTTGCTGCTCTTTAAAACCTAACCACAGGTTAAGAAGGCTGATAAAGTCTGAGTCTTTATCTGCAAACTCACTGTGACTTTCATCCGCTTGTTGGCGCTTTTCTTGCGGCCGCTCTCGCGGGTCTTGTATAGAGAGGCCTGCAGCGATAACCATGACTTCACTGAGCGCATTAGTACTGTCTGCTTCAATCACCATTCGCGCATAGCGAGGGTCGATAGGGAGCCGCGCAATGCTTCTTCCCATTTTCGTTAGCTGCATTTTGTCTTTGTGTTTTGCAATTGCTTGAATTTCTTCTAGCAGCCTAAAGCCGTCATTGATATTGCGGTTATCTGGGGGCTGCACAAAGGGAAAAGCAGCAATATCACCTAAACCTAAGGCCAGCATTTGCAAAATGACTGACGCTAAGTTAGTTCGCAATATTTCTGGGTCCGTAAACTCAGGGCGGCCCAAGTAATCGTCTTCACTGTAAAGCCGAATACAAATACCGTCAGATACACGACCACAGCGCCCTGCCCGCTGATTCGCCGATGCTTGAGAAATTGGCTCTATGGGTAATCGCTGCACTTTACTGCGGGCGCTATAGCGAGAAATACGTGCAAAGCCAGGGTCAATAACATATTTAATGCCGGGCACAGTCAGAGAGGTTTCCGCTACGTTGGTAGCGAGTACAATCCGTCTTCCACTGTGAGACTGAAATATTCGATTTTGCTCTGAAGCCGATAAGCGCGCATACAGGGGCACCACTTCGGTGTTGCGGTAATGCTGTTTACTCAGGGCATCTTGAGTGTCGCGTATTTCCCGCTCACCGCTAAGAAACACCAATATATCACCTGGCGCTTCGCCCATAAGCTCATCGACAGCGTGGATAATTGCATCAGTTTGCTCCACTTCGTTGTCAGCATCTTCATTGGAGCGATAGCGAACCTCTACAGGATACGTTCTGCCGCTTACCTCGATAATAGGCGCATTATTAAAGTGCTCAGAGAAGCGCTCAGGATCGATGGTTGCAGAGGTAATGATTAGCTTTAGATCTGGGCGCTTATCTAGCAGCTGACGTAAATAGCCGAGTAAGAAGTCAATGTTGAGGCTTCGCTCATGGGCTTCATCAATAATAATGGTGTCATACTGATTTAAGAATCTGTCTTGCTGCATTTCAGCTAGCAGCATGCCGTCGGTCATCAGCTTTACGTAGCTTCGCTCACTCACTTGATCGCTGAAGCGTATTTTAAACCCTACTTTCTCCCCAAGAGGCGTGTTCAATTCCTCAGCGATACGCGTGGCTACGCTTCGCGCGGCAAGTCGTCTTGGCTGTGTGTGAGCAATCATTCCGTCTACACCGCGGCCTAACTCTAAACAGATTTTAGGCAGCTGTGTGGTCTTTCCCGAGCCTGTTTCACCTGCAACAATAACAACTTGGTTATTCGCAATAGCGTCCTTTATATCCTCTCTCTTGTCACTAACAGGAAGCGGTGGATATTCAACCGTTGGTAAGTTGGCTTTTCTCTGAGCTTTTTTCTCAGCAGAGCGTGCAATGTCATTCTCTAGTTTTTCAAATTGCTGCAGCAGTTTTTCATTATTGTGTTCATTGCCTTTTGAAACAACTTTACCGTCAGATGCAGACTTGGTTTCAGGAGCGGCTTTGCCGTCAGATATAGTATTGGCTTTTGAAGAGGCCTTGGTTTCAGGTGTCTTGGTTTCAGGTGCCTTGGTTTCAGATGCTTTGAGGGCTTGAACGAGCTGAGTAATACGTCGCTTCAATCGAAATTTATCAGCGGTAAGGCAAGCGTCAAGTTTTTGATAAAGCGGTTTTATTGCAATGGGTGAAGACAAACTAACATCCTACGGAAAATGACTTTAGAGCGTAAAATTTGAATATTGGCTACTAGTACGAGAATTCAAGGCGTCTGGGTTAACTCATCACCCTGTGGTTCACTGAAGCGAGGAAAACCAAGGCTAATTGCCGCAATCCCAAAAACAAAAATCAACATGGGATACCAACAATAAGGGGTAATGGCTAAAGGAGAAATCCCCACTACTGCCGCAGCACTAAGAAGCTGGGCACCATAAGGCACAAGCCCCTGAAAGCTGCATGAAAATATGTCAAGTAACGACGCGGTTCGACGAGGGTCTACTCCATATTTTTCGTTTAAATCTTTGGCAATAGGCCCCGCGGTTACAATAGCAATAGTATTGTTCGCTGTGGTTATATCCAAAAAGCTGACTAAACCAGCAATACTAAACTCAGCCCCTCTTTTGGTGGTGACGCGCCGTGTTAATCTTTGTATAAGCCACGTTATGCCGCCATTAGCATGCATTAATGCCACAATGCCGCCAATAGTGATAGCTATCATCGCTAAGTCTTGCATCCACCCCATCCCTTTTTGAATGCTTTGCATCATCGACAGTAAACTAAAACTATCTTGGGCAAGACCAACTAAACAAGCACTGGCAATACCAATAGCCAGAACACTGATGACGTTAAAACCACTAAGCGCAAAAGCGATAATGCACAGATACGGTAAAATTCGCCAAAAATCATAGCTTTCTGCTTGCACAATACCCGATGTGTCCACATCAACAAATAGAAGTAACATCATTGTCACGATACATGCAGGCAGAGCCACCATAAGGTTTGCGCGAAACTTATCTTTTAGCTGCACTCCTTGGGTTCTGGTTGCCGCAATAGTGGTATCTGACACAAACGAGAGGTTATCACCGAACATAGCTCCACCAACAACAATTCCCAGTGCCATTTCAATAGGAAGCCCGAGATTAGTAGCAAGGCCCGCGCCTATAGGTGATAGCGCGGTTATCGTTCCCATCGAGGTGCCCATTGCAAAAGAAATAAAGCAACAAATTAGAAATAAGCCCGGCAAAATGAGTGACGACGGTACAAACTGCAGCGCCATGTTTACTGTTGCATCACGGGCACCAATATCAATCGTGACCGCATAAAATGCCCCCGCCAGGAGGAAGATGAGGACCAGCAAGATGATATTCTTATCGCCACCGCCTTTACAAAAAGTTTGGACTTTCTCAGAAAAGCTCACTTTTTCATTCTTGGGGTTTAGACAAAGGCCGTATCCAGCGCTGATAAAAAACGCAACTAAAATAGGCATTGAAGTGATGTCATTGGTCGTTACACCCGTCACAACAACAAGAACAACAAAAAGAAGAATGGGCGTTAACCCTATTGGATTTGGCGCGACAGAATTAGTTAGATGCACAGGAACTCGTTTATGTTTCGTCAAATTTCATTAGGTGGAGAGGATAAAAGGTTTTGATTATATTGCAAAAGAAAATTAAAGACCTGATGGGCTTTCAATTTATCACTCACGTGTTCTGTGCATTAAAGGGGCGCAATGAAAAAGAGGGAATTAGACAGATTGCAGTATTACTTAGCGTATTGACCTTGTCCCTTTAAGATACCCTCTCCAATATCGGTAAAAAGAGACAAAGCCAATGCATTTGGTTAAACCGCGTGTCGATAGCCATCATTTAACTGAACATCAATGGCTTTTAACACCGACGTTCTATTAATGCATCCCAACAATATGCCGTCATCATCTACCACAGGATAGACTTTAGGTTTTTGTTTCAAAAATAATTCCCCTAATTCAATCACTGACATATAGGGTTTTACGGAGAGTACCGGTGCTTTCATAATATCGCCCACCCGACATATCTGCTCTCGGTAATAGCTAGACGCAATCATTGTAGCAATGCAATCTTGCTCGGATAAAAACCCTATGACTCTACCTTTTATATCGAGCACCGGACCTCCGCTTTGTTGGGTGGATAATAGTGCTTCTACAGCCTGCGCAACTGGCATCTCAGCGTTCAGCTTTACTGGATGCGTATTCATATAATCACTGACTTGCAACGATTCCATTTTTGTTCTCCAGCCGACGCGCCTATTAGCAGTTAAATCGTAAAAGAATAAGCGATGCGACATTTTCATTATTATAAAAATCCGTGAAAGCGACATTCCCTCACCGTTTTAGCGTAGACCGAGAAATTAGCTCAAGCCAGCTGATTTAACAAAATTTTTACAGTAATGATGTGCAACCTGTAAAAATACGGATAAGCTCGTTTCTTCTCACCGACGTTTGATGCTTTTTACAACCAAAATAATGTCACTGATAAAAGCTTAAAACGTAACAGGATAGAAATTTGGCGCTGGCCGTATCCCAGTGTAAACTGCAACACAAATTTAAGGGAACATTTCGGTGGTTATGCAAACACCTACTTTTTTATGGCACGACTTTGAAACTTTCGGCACAAACACCCATAAGGACTTACCCTGTCAATTTGCCGCGGTACGTACCGACGAAAACTTAAACATTGTGGGCAAGCCCATTAATATAATGAGCGCCATAGCCAATGACTATCTTCCCCACCCTGAAGCCTGCTTGGTAACTGGAATTACGCCGCAGCAAACATTGCGCGACGGCTCCAACGAGGCTGACTTTGCTGCGAAAATTTATCAGGAAATGTCCACGCCCAACACATGTAGCGTTGGATATAACAGTATTCGTTTTGATGACGAAGTTGCTCGCTTTTTGTTTTATCGCAACTTTTACGAACCGTACTCAAGAGAATGGAGAAACGGTAATAGCCGCTGGGACATCATCGACCTAGCGCGGGCGTGTTATGCGCTTCGCCCTGAAGGTATTGTATGGCCTGAACGGGATGACGGCTCACCAAGCTTTAAACTTGAACTACTCACCGAAGCTAACGGCCTTGAGCACGGTAACGCCCACGACGCATTAAGTGATGTTTACGCTACCATTGCCCTTGCAAAGCTAATAAAAGAAAAACAGCCAAGATTGTTTGATTACGCCTTTTCTCTTCGCAGTAAACACGCGGTAATGCAGCAGATCGATCTCTCTAAGCCATCAGTATTGCTTCACATTTCTTCCAAGCTACCTGCCGTTCAAGGCTGCTGTACATGGATAATGCCTATTGCCAAGCATCCCAAAAACGGTAATGGATTTATTACCGTCGATTTATCTCACGATGTTGATAGTTTACTGAACGACACGCCTGAAGAGATAAAACAAAAACTTTATGCTCCAGCGGAGCAATTTACTAGCAAACAAGAACGCCCTGGTATTAAGGTTATTCATGCAAATCGCTCTCCGTTCATTACTACCGCGAAAGCCATGTCTGAAGAGAACGCAGAGCGTTTAGGCCTCAACCGCGAGCGCTGTCTAGATAACTACAGAAAAATTGCGGCAAACCCCGAGATAGCGCAAAAGCTAGTGGCACTGTATGACATTGAGGAAGAGCATGATGAGCAGGATATCGACCATGCGCTTTATAGTGGTGGCTTTTTAAGCGAGGAAGATAGACGCTGGTGCGAGCAAGTTATTGAGTCTCGGCCAGAAAACTTGATAGCTATTGCTGATAATACCCAACATCAGGGTTTACGGGCGCTTCTTTTTAGATATCGCGCTAGAAACTTTCCAAATACGCTTACCGCTGATGAGATGACACGATGGCAGCGTCATCGCCACGCCCGTTTAACCGATATATCGTCAAACGGTTCTATCACCTTAGACTCCTATTTGGTTAAACTCGAACAACTTGCCCACGAGTATAGTGATAACCCTGACAAGCAGGCAATTTTGCGTGCGTTGTATCAATACGCTGAAAACCTTTGACGCAAAGCCACTATCAGAATAAATTGTTGGGTACAACGAAATAATGACAGATTGTCGCAATACAAATCTTTCACATTAACAACGCGTCAGATAGTGGCAATAGTCATCGACACTACCATTAAGTAACAATACGAGCGGCCGATAACTATGGTTAGCTTGCTCAGAGGATTATGTTGTCATGAATGGCGTTACAATTAGTTTCGATAAATCTAGAACGTATATAAATATCCAGCTCGACCCTTCTTTATTTGATGCAGATGTAGATATCACTGACATTCGCTCTGAACTTGAACGCGGCGAAACCTCGGGCTTATACGTTTCAGAAAAGTCACTAAAGTCTGCATGTGATACTGCCAATCATTATTTTAAAACTGGCGACACTACGATAGTAAAAGAGCGAATTGGCGAGCGAAAAAATGCAGAAGTAGAGTTTCGTATTCCTGAAGACAATATGTATGCTAATTTAGTATTAACCGCACCGTATGGCGGCAAATTGCCTTCTATCAGTGCGATTATGTCTCTTGCAATGAAAAGTAAAATTGTTAGAGGAATAAGTATTAAGCGAATAAAAGCGCTGTTATCGCAGGCAAAGCAAGCCACGAGCGGCGAAGTTCTCGAAGAAACAATCGCAAAAGGTCTACCGCCTCGAGACGGCAAAAATTCTCGTTTTATTCCGTTGGTTCCTAACGCACTTGAAAGAATTTTAAAGCCGCAAACTCAAGTGGGCGAGCGGGTTGACATGCGTAATTTGGGCGAAGTAATTTGTGTTAAAGTAGATACTCCAGTTCTCAAACGCACGGCACCTACAAAGGGCCGCACTGGATTTGACATTAAAGGCAACAAGCTTCCATCCATGCCTGGCGAATGGGTTGATTTCAAAATGGGAAGCGGCACCGTCGTATCAGACAGCGATTCAAACCTGCTTGTTTCAACCCTATCCGGCATGCCGAAATACCGCGATCAAATAATGAATATAGACGACACCTTTATTTGCACAGGCGTTAACGTGGGCTCTGGGCATGTCAATTATGAAGGTGCTGTACTGGTTAACGGTGATGTTACCGAGAAAATGCAAATTAAAGCGTCAGGCGATGTCACCATCAATGGTTTTGTAGAATCGGCTCTCATTGAATCAGGCGGCGATATAATTATTACTGAAGGCGCCATGGGCAAGGTTAACGATAACGATGGTGAATACCATTGTAAATTGATTGCTGCAGGCAGCATTCACGTTCAGCACGGACAAGGGGTTGAGGTGCAGTGCAAAGGCGATGTCACTGTTGGCAGACAGCTAGCTTACAGCAGATTGCGTTGTGGCGGCGCTGTTATCGTTGGTCAGTTAGACAAGCCCATGGGGAATTTATTTGCCTGCGATATCATCAGCCAAGGGCGTGTAGAAGCGGGTACACTAGGTGCGGTATCTGGCAGTACGTTAAAAATAGATTTTAGCCCGGGTTTTAACCTATTGTCGGAACGAAAAGACGGCTTGGATGAACTGCTGAAGCAAATTCGTGAAAATAACTCAAAGCACAAAGAAAAAATTGATTTATTAAAAAGTAAAAAAGTCCCTAAAGAACTCAAACAAAAAATGACTGATGCCCTTGAGCTACTTAACAACGAAACTGCATTACTTGAATGGATTGAAGGAAAAGCCTCTGAAGTAAAAGAAGCCAAAGCATCCTATCAGTCTGACGTTAAGCTGATAGCGAATAAGCGTCTTTACCCTGGGGTTACTGCCAAGCTTAACAACAGAAACTGGCGTTCAGAGCGCGAGTACAATCGCTCCCAGGTTCGTTACGACGCACATCAGTGGCACTACGACCCTATTGTGTAGGCGCTTTGTTTACCTGAAACCATCAGTCCGCCACAGAGATGCTGTCTACACCTTCGCGCTTGGTTTTGTTTAAGGCTTTGAGTGTTCGCTCGTACCAATCGGAAAACTCTTCTTCACCTTTCAGTTCGGCTAACCCCATAGATACACTCATTAACGATGAAATTGCGTCTTCTTGCTTCATTCGTTCTAACAACCGATGGGCGAGCGTAGTTGCCGCATCCAGTTCCGTTTGAGGGCACAGAATAATAAACAGCTGTTCGTTAAAACGAGACACCACGTCCACTTCTCTTATTGTGCTTAAACAGCTTGCCGCTGTTTTTCTCAACAAATCCTCACGCACAAAATCGTCGATAGCTCTGGCTTTAACGTCCCGCTGCGCTAAATCAATAAGAATGAGCGTTGCTGTTGTGTGAAAGCGCTGGAAACGAGAAATTTCCTCTTCGGCTCGCTGTATCATATGGTTTCGGTTATACAGCCCGGTTATTTTGTCGTGGGCAGATAAGAAAGCGAGCGTACGGTTCTTTTCTAAAAGCGTTGCCTGAAGCGCTGCTATTTCTGAATCTTTTTGCGCCACAGTATATTGATATTTTCGCATATATCGATTGCGATAAATCAACCAAAGCAACACTAGCAATACAATAACTACCCAAAACATCAATTGAGCATAACTGCGGCTGTAGCGCATTTTGACGTTGTTCCAGCGCTTATAGATTTCTACTTTCTTTTCTTCAGGAATACGCTCTATGGCGAAGTTGAGCTTTGGTACCAGGTGGCTAGACGATTTGTTTACGCCAAACGCTAAGGAGTCATGTGGCTCTGCATACCCTACTATACTTAAGTCTTTTAAGTTTTGGTTATTGATATGCATGTTCACGCTAAGCAGCGAACCAACCATTACGTCAAATTTTTCTTCGCCAAGAAGATTGAGCCCTTCTCGCTCAGACGGCACTATTGCTAAACGCACATTGGGATAGTGACGATAAATATACTCAAGCTGCCGATAACCATCAACGATGCCTACCGTTCGATTACCCACTCCTGAATATCCTTGCAGCATGGGTGTTCCCTCTTTTGCAATCAACACATTCGGGGCTTCAAAATAAGGGAGACTAAAATCGAGAAACTGCCGGCGATAGTCTGAAGTGTTTAGCATTGGAATAACTTGGCAACGACCTTGTTGAACAAACTCTAAGCTTTGCTGCCAGCTTTCAGTGGGAACTAATGTAAAAGAGAGATTGCCGATATCGGCGATAATATCAAGATATTCAGCAGAGATGCCAACATGGAGATTATTGCGGATCGCTTCGTAAGGCGCCCAATTAGGATCGACGCAGTAAGTCACATTCTCAATAGTATTGTCGAGTATTTCGCTCTCAAAATCATTTGAGACTTGTGCAGATACTGCGTAAATAAGCATATTTACGCTTAAAAAAACTGTCCACCCGACATAGCTAAATAATTTCAAAGCCTTACCATTAACACAACTTGCGAAAACAGCGAGAAAGTATTCATTCTTCATCGCCATTTTGCAATGCTTCAAGAACGTTTTTCTGCGAATTTCTATGATTTGGCAGCTAACTGGTTACGTAACGTGCTGTTTGCGTTGAAACTCGGCCTTCTTGTACGTCTTTTTCTGCATGATATCGGCCAGTTTAGATACCGCTACTTCAATATCCTCAAATGATAAATAAAGTGGTGCAAAGCCTATTCGCAAAATATTGGGGGCCCGAAAATCTGCAATAACCCCCTCACCAATCCACGCTTGGCATATCGCATAGGCTTCTGGGTGCGACATTGCCACCTGACTTCCTCTGTTTTCGATAGGAGGACTCACAGTGTCCATATAGTCACAAAGGCCTGCGCGCTTTCCTTCAGCGGCGAAAAACGCTTGAAGCTTTTTGGATTTTTCATCTATCGCTTTTAAACTTATATCGTCGAACACTGACAAAGCGGCTTCAAGCACACTCATGCTCAAAATACCTGGGGTGCCGCATAGGTTCTGACTCACTGAATCAGCAGCTTCGTAATCGGGCGTAAATGCAAATGGAGATTGATGACCCATCCACCCTGACAAAGGCTGTCTGTATTGCTGTTGATGTCTATGAGCTACATAGACAAACGCCGGCGCGCCCGGGCCACCGTTTAGGTATTTGTAGGTACAGCCTACCGCAAAATCTACATTGCACTGGTCTAATTCTACTGGAAACGCCCCTGCACTGTGCGCTAAGTCCCACAATGTAAGAATACCGAGCTTTTGTGCTTGGCGAGTTATCGTCTCCATATTCAATTTAAAACCTGAGCGAAAGTTTACCTGAGTCAGCATAAGCACCGCTATGTCGTCAGACAGCTGGCCTTCAATATCACCTTCATCAATGTAGCGAATACTGTAGTCGTCACCCAGCAACGTGAGTAGCCCCTGAACCATATAGATATCGGTTGGAAAGTTATCACGGGTGGTTGCAATTACCTTTTTATCAGGCTGCATATTGAGCGCCGCGCTTAGCACTTTAAACAGATTAATGGATATAGAGTCACAAGAAACGACTTGTCCTGCCTCTGCACCAATCAGCGTGCCTATTTTATCGCCAACCTTTTGAGGAAGTCTTATCCAGTCGTGGCAGTTCCAGCTTTTTATTAAATCTTTACCCCACTGGTTAGTTACCACGTCGTGAGCTCGCTCTGCAGCGGCTGTTGGTAGGGGCCCAAGTGAATTCCCGTCTAAGTAAATGGTATCGGGAGGCAGTGTAAATTGACTGACAACGTGGCGTAGGGGATCTTTATCGTCTAACTGCTTGGCGGAAAAAACCTTGTTAATCATTTGCTGTCACTACCTTTAGAAATGCTTTGTAGGAGTCTGATTTAGGGTGTAGCCAATCAAAATGGCCACCGTTTACAATAGAAATTGTTGTGGCATGTGCGCTTTCGCTGTGCGAAGCGGGCACTATGGCGTCTGCATCACCCTGCATCAGCACAACCGGATACCCAATACGCTCTAAATTCGGTGTTGCTTGCTTATACGCCTCAAAACGTACTTCGGGCTTGCCGCCCATAAAATCAGGCGCTGCGGTTTGACAACTGTTTGTACCCTTGGCGTACTCGATTACATTGGTAATCGCTGCAAGGCCAATAACAGCTTTAATGTCTACGCTTCTCGGTATGTTTAGCTGGGAAGCTGCAGCAAGCAGGGCCAAGTGGCCTCCTGCCGAATGACCAACAATATAAACATTTTTGTCTTCATTTATTTGGGAAAGTGAGCGCGTTATTGTGTTTATTGCTTTTTGAATGTCGTGAAAACTACCGGGCCAGCCACCGCCCTCATCGCCCGTTCTTCTGTATTCCACCGCGTAGATATCGATGCCTGTGTTAGCTAACGCCGAGTAGAAGCCAGCGCCATGGGATGCATCATACGCATTAAGCCAGCAGCCACCGTGGATAAAAATAATGGCGGAATGAGATGCACTTACTCCCCCACTATCTTTTTGTGCTTCGTATACTGACACTGTTTGAAGCGCATCGCTGCCGTAGGAAATTATCCTTGTCGGCACAGATTTAGGTAACAGTAAGAGTGAGCTATAGGGAACTTGATCGAAGGTAGCTAAAGTCTCTGGCGTCTTAGTGTCGTTGTGTTTTTCTTCGACAGCTGTTAGTGATGAACACCCGACCAAAGCAAGTATAGCAACATATAGCAGAAGTAATCGATGCGGTAGCCTGATTATTTCAGGCAAGGCTTTATCATGCCAACCCGTAGCAGCCCAGTTCATAACAGCGCTAGTTTTGTGGGTGTGTTTTTGTTAGCGTTAATGCTTGCAGTGACGTTTGTACTTATATTTAAGTTAGCGTCAGTGGAAACTGTATTTACAGTATAAGCTTTAAACTTCATATAACATTCTTATTATGTATTTCTCCCCCCATTTAAACATAAATGGCACCATGAATGGTGCCATTTAGACTATTAAAATTATGTAACTATTTGTGTACTTGTTTGTGTACTTGTTTGTGTACTTAAGTAGTGATTGATCTGCCTAGGTAGACAATTGCTGTTAGGTGCGTTTATTTGCAATCAATGACTTTTTACATAATAAAAATCGTTGTCTTAATGTCACCTACTGCATCTCAACAGCCAGTGCTACACCTTCACCACCGCCGATACACAGTGAGGCAATGCCACGCTTTTTATTGCGCTGTTTAAGCGCATGAAGCAACGTAACGAGTAAACGAGCACCCGAAGCGCCAATTGGATGGCCAAGAGCACAAGCGCCCCCCTTAACGTTCACTTTACTCTCATCGAGGGCTAACTTTTTAATGGCAAGCATAGTAACCATGGCAAATGCTTCGTTTATTTCAAACAGGTCTACTTCTTCTTTTGTCCAACCCGCCTTGCTTAGTACTTTTTCCATTGCACCTACTGGGGCTACGGTAAAGTTTTCTGGCTCAATAGAATGTGTCGCGTGGGCCACCACTTTGGCTAGCGGCGTTAGCCCCATTTCTTTTGCTTTTTCTTCGCTCATAACCACCAATGCTGCTGCACCGTCTGAAATTGAGCTGGAGTTTGCGGCAGTCACGGTGCCGTCTTTTTTGAAAGCAGGTCGAAGTGATGGAATTTTTTCTGGGCGTGCTGAACCAGGACCTTCATCAGTATCGACAACCACATCGCCCTTGCGACCAGAAATAGTGACTTTGGCAATTTCGTCAACAAAGGTCCCGCTGTTAATGGCTTCATGAGCCTTTGACAGAGAACTTAAAGCGAACTCATCCATTTCTTCTCGAGTAATGTTTTCACTGTCGGCGGTATCTTGGGCAAAGCAACCCATTGCTTTTCCGTCGTAGGCGTTTTCAAGTCCATCCAGCATCATATGATCGAGCACTTGGCCGTGCCCCATTCGATAACCAGAACGGGCCTTGTCCAGCATGTAGGGGGCGTTACTCATACTTTCCATACCGCCAGCTACAACGGTATCTGCACTTCCCGCTTTAATCAAGTCATGGGCAAGCATAACGGCCTTCAGCCCTGAACCACATACTTTATTGATTGTGGTAACACCTGCACTTAGCGGTAAACCTGCACCTAGCGACGCTTGGCGCGCAGGTGATTGACCAAGACCTGCTGGCAACACACAGCCCATTACCACTTCGTCTATTTGAGAGACATCCATGCTTTCACACGCGGCTTTAATCGCCACATTGCCTAAATCTGTTGCACTCATTGGCGCTAGGCTACCGTTAAAACCGCCCATTGGCGTACGTTTGGCTGCAACAATCACTACTGTTTTATCACTCATAATTCCACCCTTAATATATAATAATTTCAATTACTTAATTGCGTTCACTCTGCGCCATGTATACAAAAGTAAACACCTTGAACTGTGCTAAACAAAGACCGTCATCATGAAAAATTGACGTTAGCAAAATGTTACTTTACCTTTACGTAAAATGTAATTAACGTTAACGTAAACCTGTAACAAGGAACTGTCAACCAAACGCAACATTCTTACTTCGCACAAAGATAAAGACCAGCTGTGGCGTAATCAAAAGAATGGCAGTTAATTATGCGCAAATGAAGTATACGCGCAACGTTAAGGACATGAGTCCACGTTTAAATTTTGGACCGCAAAAAAATGCTATACGACAAGGTACATGTAATGAGTCAGTCGGACAATGAAACTACTTTCGCCATTGGTGAGCTTGCGAGAGAGTTCGATATTACGCCTCGCTCCATTCGTTTTTACGAAGAGCAAGGGCTTCTATCTCCTACTCGCACTGGGCAAAACCGCGTTTATTTAAATAAAGACCGGGTTCGCTTAAAGCTAATATTGCGCGGCAAGCGCCTTGGCTTTTCACTTGCCGAAGTAAAGACGCTATTCGACATGTACGACAGTAATCCAAACTCGGCCGTTCAGTTAGAAGCAATGCTAGAAATGTCCGAGCAAAAGCGTGCAGTACTTAATCAACAATTAGAAGACATACAAATGTTGATGACAGAGCTGGACGACGTTGAAACCAGATGTAGAGAAGAACTCGCAGAACTTAAACGAGGAAAAATTGCATGAACACCTCCTACCCTACGATGAATTTTGGACTTGGCGAAGAAATCGATATGCTTCGAGATCAGGTCTATCAGTTTGCTCAAAACGAAATTGCACAACTTGCTGCACAGGCTGACGAAGACAATCAGTTTCCTAATCAGCTATGGACGAAGTTAGGCGAGATGGGCCTTAACGGCGTGACGGTTTCAGAGCAGTATGGCGGCTCAGGAATGGGTTATCTAGCCCATACCATTGCCATGGAAGAAGTAAGCCGTGCCTCTGGCGGCATTGGTCTAAGCTATGGCGCTCATTCAAATTTATGTATTAACCAGATATATCGTAACGGTAACGAAGCCCAACGAGAAAAGTACCTTCCAAAACTCATTTCTGGTGAGCATATCGGCGCCCTTGCGATGAGTGAACCAAACGCCGGTTCTGACGTGGTAAGCATGAAGCTGCGCGCAGAGAAACGAGGCGACAAATATATCTTAAACGGTAATAAAATGTGGATCACTAACGGTCCAGATGCGCATACTTTTGTTATCTATGCGAAGACCGACCCGGCAGCGGGCCCCCGAGGTATAACGGCGTTTATCGTTGAGCGTGATTTCCCAGGGTTTAGCCGTGCACAGAAGCTAGATAAACTTGGCATGCGTTCTTCAAATACATGTGAACTTGTGTTTGAAGACTGTGAAGTGCCAGCTGAAAATATCTTAGGTAACGAAGGCGAAGGCGTTCGCGTGCTAATGAGTGGCTTAGACTACGAAAGACTCGTGCTATCGGGCGGACCACTTGGCATCATGCAAGCATGTATGGATATTGTAGTTCCTTATGTGCACGACCGAGAGCAGTTTGGTCAATCAATCGGACAATTTCAGCTAGTACAGGGGAAAGTTGCCGACATGTATACGCAAATGAATGCATCAAGGGCCTATGTTTACGCGGTAGCACAGTCTTGCGATCGCGGCGAAACCACCCGCAAAGATGCGGCGGGTGCCATTCTTTATTCTGCTGAACTAGCAACGAAAATCGCATTAGACGCCATTCAATTGCTTGGTGGTAACGGCTATATCAACGAATACCCTACGGGTCGTCTTTTGCGCGATGCCAAACTGTATGAAATTGGCGCAGGTACCTCTGAAATTAGACGTATGCTGATAGGCCGAGAGCTATTTAACGAATCTAAATAACAAATTAACAGCGCCGCTATCAAGTGCTAATACACAGGAGGATGTATGCCCGTTCTACGTTCAAGTGTAAATACCAAATCTGAAACGTTTGCAGCAAACCGCGAACATATGCAGACGCAAGTCGATGACTTGCACGAAAAAATCATGAAAATCGCACAGGGCGGCGGAGAAAAAGCTGCCGAACGTCATATCTCACGCGGAAAGCTGCTCCCAAGAGATCGTATAAACGCCCTTCTCGATAAAGACACGCCATTTCTTGAAATTGGCCAACTTGCAGCATGGGAAGTCTACGACGACTACGTGCCTTGTGCAGGTGTTGTGGCAGGTATCGGTATGGTTGCCGGCACTGAATGCATGATTGTGGCCAACGACGCCACAGTCAAAGGCGGTACCTATTATCCGCTCACGGTTAAAAAGCATTTACGAGCCCAAACGATTGCCGAGCAGAACAATCTACCTTGTATTTATCTTGTAGACTCAGGTGGCGCAAACTTACCTCGTCAAGATGAAGTATTTCCTGACAGAGAGCACTTTGGTCGAATTTTTTTCAATCAAGCGAATATGTCGGCTAAAAACATTCCGCAAATTGCGGTAGTGATGGGGTCATGCACCGCTGGTGGTGCCTACGTACCCGCTATGGCTGATGAAAGCATTATTGTTAAAGAGCAAGCAACCATCTTTCTGGGTGGTCCACCGCTGGTAAAAGCGGCCACCGGTGAAGTGGTTAGTGCTGAAGAATTGGGTGGTGGAGACGTTCATACCCGCATTTCCGGGGTTGCTGATCAATTAGCTAATAATGATCACCACGCCCTGTCTCTTGCTCGAAACGCAGTGTCCCGTCTTAACAGAGAAAAGCCAAAGCTGCTTGATGTCAAAGAGCCAAAGCCACCTAAGTTCGATCCAAAAGAAATTTACGGGATTGTGCCTAAAGATAGCAGGCAGACCTTTGATGTGAGAGAGATTATAGCTCGCATAGTCGATGATTCTGACTTTGATGAGTTTAAGCCACTTTATGGCACCACACTTGTGTGCGGCTTTGCTCGCCTTTACGGTAATCCAGTCGGCATCGTTGCCAATAACGGCATCCTATTCGGCGAAAGCGCCATGAAGGGCGCGCACTTTGTTGAGCTTTGCGCTCAGCGCAAAATTCCTCTTGTATTCTTACAAAACATCACCGGTTTTATGGTGGGTAAACAGTACGAGCATGGCGGTATTGCGAAACACGGAGCCAAAATGGTAACGGCTGTAGCCTGTGCTAACGTACCTAAACTAACGGTGCTCATTGGCGGTAGTTTTGGTGCCGGTAACTACGGCATGTGCGGCAGAGCATACGACCCGCGCTTTATGTTTATGTGGCCCAATGCACGTATCTCTGTAATGGGCGGTGAACAAGCTGCAGGCGTACTGGCTCAGGTCAAGCGCGATCAAAAAGAGCGTGCTGGCGAAAGCTGGAGCGAAGAAGAAGAAAAGCAATTCAAACAACCTGTTGTTGATAAATACGAAGAGCAAGGACACCCCTACTTCGCGTCAGCAAGATTATGGGACGATGGCGTGATTGACCCCGCAGACACTCGCTTAGTGTTGGGTTTGTCATTATCTGCAGCACTTAATAAGCCAATTGAAGAAACGCAATTCGGCATATTTAGAATGTAGGAGCGGCACGAATGAACAACATCCAAAAAGATAACTCCCAAAAAGAGAACATAGTATCTGACGCGGTAACGTATCACGTAGACGACAAACATATCGCTACCGTCACATTAAACCGTGCTGAAAAACACAATGCATTTAATGATGACATGATTGCCGAGCTAGAGAGGCTTTTCAAAAAAGCTGGTAGCGATGACTCTGTTCGCGCTGTTATTTTGCGAGCTGAAGGCAAGAGTTTTAGTGCTGGTGCCGATCTTAACTGGATGAAAAAGATGGCCAGTTACACTGAGGCACAAAATCATGAAGATGCCATGGGGCTTGCCTCAATGCTTCATACGCTTTACACCCTGCCCAAACCAACCATTGCAAGGGTCCAAGGTGCTGCCTTTGGTGGCGCAGTAGGTCTTATCGCCTGCTGTGATATCGCCATCGGCAGTAAACTGACTAACTTTTGCTTAAGCGAAGTAAAAATTGGTTTAGTGCCCGCTACCATCAGCCCTTACGTTATTGAGGCAATGGGCGCGCGCGTATGCAGACGCTATTTCCAAACTGCTGAAGTGTTTTCTGCAAGACGAGCCAGACGTTTGGGCTTGCTAAGCGAAGCGGTCAATGAAGAAGACTTAGACAGCACGGTTAACGATATCATCGCTAACATCTTGAAGAATGGTCCGCAGGCCGTATCACAATCAAAGGCGCTGGTTCAGTGGGTAGGTCATAAACCAATAGACAGCGACATGTTAGACGATACCAGCAAACTCATCGCTAAAGTAAGAACGTCTGAAGAAGGCCAAGAGGGCCTCAGTGCATTTCTTGAAAAGCGCAAAGCAGCTTGGTTGGAGGCAAAATAATGATAAATAAACTCTTAGTGGCAAACCGCGGCGAAATAGCATGCCGAGTAATGAAGACGGCAAAACACTTAGGTGTAAAAACCGTCGCCGTCTACTCTGATGCCGACGTTAACGCACGTCATGTTGCCATGGCCGACGAAGCCATTCACCTTGGACCATCCCCCTCTAAAGATAGCTACTTACGCAGCGAGCTTATTATTGAGCACGCCAAAGCACTGGGCGTTGACGCGATTCACCCTGGCTATGGTTTTTTATCTGAAAATGCCGAATTTGCCAATCTTTGTAAGTCTAATGGCATTATTTTTGTGGGGCCGCCGGCGTCAGCTATTGAAGCCATGGGATCTAAATCTGCTGCTAAGCGGATTATGGAAGAAGCAGGTGTACCGCTTGTACCAGGCTATCACGGTGACGATCAGCAGGAGTCCACGCTAAAACAAGCAGCCGATGATATGGGCTACCCAGTATTACTAAAAGCGGCCGCAGGTGGCGGCGGTAAAGGTATGCGTCAGGTGTGGAATGAAGGCGAATTCACCCAAGCGCTTAACGCGGCAAAGCGCGAGTCGATGGCAAGCTTTGGCGACGACCATATGCTTGTAGAAAAGTACCTCACTCGCCCTCGCCACGTGGAAATTCAAGTATTCTGCGATAGCCACGGTAACGGCGTGTATTTATTTGAGCGAGACTGCTCAGTACAGCGTCGCCACCAAAAAATTATTGAAGAAGCGCCTGCGCCAAACATGACCCAGAGCATTCGGGAAAGCATGGGTGAAGCGGCAATATTGGCGGCAAAAGCGATTAATTATGAAGGTGCTGGCACCGTCGAGTTCTTATTAGATGAGGACGGTTCGTTTTACTTCATGGAAATGAATACCCGTCTTCAGGTAGAACACCCTGTTACGGAAATGATCACCGGTGAAGATTTAGTTCAGTGGCAGCTGAGTGTGGCAGAAGGCAATACGCTTCCCAAAACTCAGCAACAGTTAACATTAAACGGACATGCATTTGAAGCCCGTATTTACGCTGAGGATCCTGCTAATAACTTTTTGCCTTCAACCGGAGTTTTGCATTTGTTGCAACCACCTAAAGAGTCTTCGCTTATACGGGTAGACACGGGTGTTGTGCAAGGTGACGAGGTGAGTGTTTATTACGACCCTATGATTGCAAAGCTTGTGGTATGGGGCGAGTCTCGTGATATCGCGCTTAAAAGATTACTGCATGCCCTTGGCGATTATCATATTGCGGGTGTAACAACCAATATCGATTTTCTAAAGCGCGTAGCAAGCAATAGCGCATTTGAGGCTGCAGAATTAACCACAACCTTTGTTGAAAAGCACAACGATGCATTGTTTGCTGAGGCTAAGCGCGACATTCAGGCAAAGTTACCGGTAATGGCGATACTGGCCGTATTACGTCGCCGTTTTGAAAAAGGCTTAGCTGCTGACAGAGCAAGCGCTTCCCCTTGGTTTACAGCCGGTGCATGGAGGGCAAACGCGTCTCACGAAGAGCAGCTTACGCTATTAGTTGGCGACGAAGAGTTCACCGTAACGGTGTGTCATGTGTTTAATGCAGATGCATCTGCGGCGTGGGAAATTACGACGGCAAATTCAACGGTGCGCGTCAGTGGCACCATCAATGAGCATCAGCTTAGCGTTGAAGTAGCAGGTATTAAATCGAATTACACCTTCGCGGTAAGCAATGGCGATTTTGGCCTATACAATCAAGACACGCATATTAACTTCACTGTTGTTGCCCCATCTGAAGGTGATGATGATGAAAATAGTGGTAACACTAACTTCGATGCCCCAATGAACGGCACCATAGTGGCCCACCTAGTGAAATGCGGTGAAAAGGTGAAAAAAGGCGAGCCAATTCTCGTTATGGAAGCCATGAAAATGGAACACAGCATAGTAGCCCCTAGCGATGGTGTTGTGGACAGCTTTTACTTTGAACCAGGTGAATTGGTAGACGGCGGCGCAGCCTTGCTTGAATTCACAAGTGCCGACGCACAGGGAGCTTAATCGCCATGGGTATACCACAGCACGTCAGTATTGTTGAAGTTGGGGCAAGAGATGGTCTTCAAAATGAAAAGTCCATCGTTACTGTTGATGACAAAATTGCGTTTATCAACTTACTGTCTGAAACAGGCCTGAAGCGCATTGAGGCTGGAAGTTTTGTTTCGCCCAAATGGGTGCCACAAATGGCTGATTCTGGCAATGTGTTTACGGGCATTAACAAAGCCAACGCTATTGTCTATTCAGCCTTAACACCAAACGTTAAGGGGTTAGATGCTGCCATTGAGGCTGGAGTCACAGAGGTGGCGGTATTTGGCGCCGCCTCTGAGTCGTTTTCTAAAAAAAATATAAACTGCTCAATTGACGAGAGTTTGCAAAAATTTGAGCCCGTTATTGACAAAGCCAATGCTCATAATATGAGAGTACGTGGGTATGTATCATGTGTTATGGGTTGCCCTTATGAAGGCGAAATAGCACCTAGTGCCGTTTCAAAGGTTTCTAAGCAACTGCTTGACATGGGCTGCTATGAAATTTCATTAGGCGATACAATAGGCACTGGTACACCTGCGGCAACTCAGCGCTTACTCGATAGTGTGTTAAATGTATTGTCCGTTGACGATGTTGCCGTTCACTTTCACGATACCTATGGACAAGCGCTTGTGAATATTTACGCGGCGTTGCAATACGGAGTGGCGTCTATTGACTCTGCTGTAGCAGGTTTAGGCGGTTGCCCTTACGCTAAAGGTGCAAGCGGCAATGTCGCGACTGAAGATGTGCTTTATATGCTTAACGGCATGGGCATAGAGACAAACATCGACATGCAAAAACTGCTCGTAGCAACAGACTTTATCTCTAAGGTGATCAACAAGTCCCCAGCCTCTAAGGTAGCCAACGCGCTTTTGGCTGGCTAGACCTTCACACGAGGGTGCCAATAAACCAGCACCTTTATTTTTCGTTCGGCAGTATCGCTGTGGATATCGTGGCGACAACCATCATGGCCGCCATAATATACACCACCGAAAACGACAAAAATGGGCTGATGGCGGCATACACTGCACCAAAGGTGAGTAAGATAACTCCGATGGCAGTGTTTGAAAACCCCACCAGTTCTGTGCGTTCTTGACCCTCTTTTACATCAAGACTGTATGTCTTTCGTCCCGTTCTTACCCCAGAGTGAGCAATAGACAAAATGAAAAACAAAACAGCAGAAATGGTAAGTGTGTCAGAATCTATAATTAGTAACCCTGCGCAAGCAGCAATGGTAAGCACACCTGCTATTTGCAGCGTTAGCCTTGCGCTGTAATCTGCAACTTTTCCCCAAAGTAACGAAGAGCACATAGATGCTAATGCTTGCGCGGCAATATAAATGGGGAGTAATTTTCGCGCATTATCGCCATTCTCCAGCATGAAATATGGAGCAACCAGCGCAGAATGAACAAAAAGGCCTCGCACGAAGACAAACTGATATACCGTTTTATCGAAACGGATAGAAAACATTTTCCCTTTACCACCGGCGTTGTTTTCTACCTTTGTTTTTAAATTGAACATGCATAGAAGCGTAATAGTGAACGAAACCGCAGCGCACACCAATACACTCAGCAGGGCGTTATCTTTAAACGAATCATCAAAAATAAGTAACGGAACTGCAACCAGTAGCGTCATTACGCCTGAAATAGTAGACGCCAACCCAACAAGATTCCCTCGCTCGCCTTTGGGTACCACATCCGCCTCTATGTCTTTAACGGTTAACGAGCATGCAGAGCGGCCTAAGCTCAAAAGAATGAGAAAACCTAGAATGCACAGGCCCCCATTAAAGCCATCAAGTAAGACTGCAGAGCACAATATACCCACCACTGACGAGATTTGAATACAAATCCCAGCACGCCACACCAGATACCTAGCGGCATTGTTACGTAGATACATGCTTATGAGCACTTGAGGCAAGAGTGCACCAGATTCGCGTATTGGAACCAACCATCCAACCATCCAAGCCGGAGCGCCTGAAATGATGAGTAAGGCGGGAAGCGTGGTTTTCGCAGAAATAAGTAAGTCAGCTAATTTATTAAACGATAACCCGGTTACTAAAAGGTGCTTCTTGTTGGCCATGATGTAGATTCGTTTTTATCATATGCAGAGTTTTACGAGGTCATATATTTAAGGATCATGTGAAACGAACAAGATAAACGCTTACGTTAATAACTTATTAGTAAGCGCTTTGTTGGATTTAAGCGTTATTTTCCACCACGGTTTTTAAATTCTCTAAACCCATTGCGAAGTCAGGACCTATTATGTCGTCTATAAACAAAACAAACAGCTTGTTAATCGGGTTATTATCCACCGTGCCTTCATCGCGCCAAGTTACTCGGCTTCCATTGTCAGTGGCTTCAATTTCTACAATGCCGCTCGACCCCATATCCATTTCTGGGAAATAAAGCGTGTAACCCACCTTGCTATTGTGCTCTAGTTGAACAATCTCCATTTCACCATCGCCTTCGGTATCGCTTTTCCACTCAAGTCGCATACCGATAGCACGATCCGGTCCTTTAAAGGAGAGTTCCATATTGGGATCTCGTTTAAACCACACACCCCATTTTTCCCATTGTTTTAAATTTACTACGTATGGGTATACATCTGACGTTTCAGCATCAATGATGATACTGCGTTCCACGGTATATTGTTGAGGCATAAAGAAACTGCTGATAACCACAAGGACGATTAGCCCGCTTACAGCTAACAATAATTTTTTTAACACACCCATGCTTTACTCCACTTTAATAACCGGAAACAAAATATAACATTAAATTAACAAATATCATTGTGCATTTGTCTCTAAAACACTTATTAGCGGAGTTTTAAACTACTTTTTGAATAGTGTACAAGCCCAAACGAAAATGCAGTGCCAGCGTTAGCTGGCATCACACTCTGTGCTTGAGTAAACTACATGGAATTGGGCATCGAATTTAGACATTGTTATCGATTGCTTATTCAGGACTTAAGATACTTTTTTAACAAAAAAGAGCACTTTGTATGTTCCAGCAAGATTTCGATTGACCTTTTGCTTTACTAGTTTGACGAAATCTTGATTAAATTTTAGCTGAAAGAAGAGTTTAGCTACACGTTAGACGCTTTAATTTTGTTGGCTAATCCTCGATTTTTGAAATACTTTTCACCACTGAATCACTTACCCGTCTTATCACAGTCGTATTTTCATTTAATTGCTTAGCTTGTTCTGCTGATTCATCACACATTTCACTAAGGGCTTGCAAGTTTTCATTTAGTGACTCTATAGCGGAAGATTGCTCATTGTTAGCTAAGTAAACTGTGTTGATCCCTTCGCTAATGTCAGTAACCTGATCGAGTAAACTTGTCGCGTCCTTTATGCTTATGTTAGCAATGTCAAGCGAGTCCTTGGACAATACTAATGCTTCGTCACTTTGTTTGGCAGAGTCAGAAATTAGACGCTTCAAGTCGCCAGTCATTATTGTGATATCTTTCGTTGACTCTTGAGTTTTAGCTGCAAGTGAACGTACCTCATCGGCAACAACAGCAAACCCTCTTCCTTGCTCCCCTGCCCTTGCTGCTTCAATTGCTGCGTTCAATGCGAGTAAACTCGTTTGCTCTGCGATAGTCTCAATGATGGAAACGAAACTGTTAATTTTTGAAGCACTTTCTGCAACACGGTCAAAACTTTCATCAAAGCGAGCCACTGAATTGGATAAAGAAGACAGTTTACTAATCAGTTCCTGTAGAGATGTGCGAGTGTCGTCACTTAGACTCGTGATACTTGTCGCGTTGTCATCAAGCCTCTTTACGGTAGAGGTCACCTGCTGCATGCTTGTTGAAATTTCTTCTAGGGTCGACGCTAAGCTGCTTGACTGGCTGCTTAATTCTTCAGAATTCTTTTGTGCTGTATTTGCAAACCGAGATGTACTGATTGCTATTTCGTTCAACTCTCCAGCAGCATCGTCAATATGAGAAGTTATTTTACGGAAGCGTTTTAATGCTTTGTTTAAATCCCGAGCAATTTCACCAAACTCATTCTCTTTTTCTAGTTCAGCACGCGCATCTAAATTTCCGTTTGCTATATCTTGTGCCATTTTCTTTAGTTGTCTGAGTCCTGAGTCTAATGCGTACTTCGATAAAACAAAAAATACGATAGTAAAAACCAACAGCAATAGACACAGCACGCTAATCAAGACAACACTTAGTTCAAAAAATACACTAGTAAAAAGTGATATAATTGTCACTAAGGCTAAGAATAGATTGATGTTACGTGTAGCTGAAATGGAAGCTGTTACTTTTTTCATCATTTTGCTCAATTTTTAATCTGGTAATAAATTTGTAGTATATTACTTCATTCCACTTTCAAGATATTAGACATTGGGCTGTTTTTTTAAATGAGGCCCGTTTATTGCAGAATTGCGGATGTTTATTAACGTCAACTCAATGCTTGAATAATCTTTCGATTTAAATAAACGCACACTCAAATACTTAAAGTTATTAAATCATTAGCAACATTGTCTTGCGTTGCTATTTGATACTCCCCCCAGCAGGCTTGCGGCACTCGAGCACTATTTTAGTCGCTAAGTAGTCAACAAAAGTAAGTTGGAGACTTCAAATACTGTATCTAACCTGTAACGGCCGTCAGTTAGCGTTTGTGCTTAGTGGGCGTCTGTCGAACTGAATTTAAATACAAAGGTGATATAAAGTTATGAAATCAACCTATTATTTTTATAGGTGTTCTGTAGTATGAGATAAAGCAAGCCCACGTCTCTATCAAGGCGTGCAAACAAAGGATTCAATAATCAAAGATTGCACTCAGTCGTGTTAATGGCGATATGACGTATTCCTAGACATTTATCATCGTGTTAAGTCGGTACCATTTATAAACAGGAGTTGTTAAGAAATGACTGATCGGAGTTCTCGTTACATAAGCAACCTTACTCGTGATACCTATGCTTTGATTCTAGCTGGTGGTAAAGGCTCTAGGTTACATGAGCTTACAGAGTGGAGAGCAAAACCTGCACTGTATTTTGGTGGTAAATTCAGAATTATTGATTTTCCTTTATCAAATTGTATTAACTCAGGAATAAAGCGCGTTGGCGTGGTAACTCAATATAAATCACACTCTCTTATCCGTCACCTTGTGCGCGGTTGGGGCCATTTCAAAAGGGAGTTAGGTGAGTCCGTAGAAGTTCTTCCAGCTTCTCAACGCTTTTCAGATAATTGGTATGAAGGTACCGCAGACGCGGTGTTTCAAAATATTGATATCATTAGGGATGAACTTCCCAAGTATGTAATGATTTTATCTGGCGACCATATTTATCGCATGGACTACGGCGATATGCTGGCTAAACACGTTGAGTCTGGCGCCAAAATGACAGTGTCGTGCATGTCTGTTCCTATTGAGGAAGCTGCGGGTTCGTTCGGTGTTATGTCGGTCGACGAGTCGTACCGTATAAACGGCTTTGAAGAAAAACCGGAACACCCTACCCCACTTCCTCACGACGATTCTCGCTGCCTGGCATCAATGGGCAATTATGTTTTTGATACCGAGTTTTTATTCGAACAGCTGCGTGTAGACTCTAAGAACAGAGGCTCACAACGAGACTTTGGTAAAGATATCATTCCTTCCATCATTGAAGAGCACTTGGTTCATGCGTTTCCCTTTGAAGCAGAGGACGGTGAGAAAGCGTACTGGCGAGATGTGGGTACGCTTGACTCATTCTGGGATGCCAATATGGAAATGGTATCACCGGTTCCGCAGCTAAACCTTTATGACAAAAAATGGCCTATCTGGACTTATCAAGAGCAACTGCCACCAGCAAAGTTTGTGTGGGAAGACGATGATAGACGCGGCGAAGCCATCAACTCAGTGGTGTCTGGCGGCTGTATTATTTCTGGCTCAACCCTTCGAAACTCAATCTGTTTCTCGAGTGTTCGCGTGCATTCTTACGGGCTGATTGAAGATGCAGTCATATTACCTAGCGTTGAAATTATGCGAGGGTGCAAATTGAGAAAGGTAATTATAGACAGAGGCTGCGTTATCCCTGAAGGCACTGTCATTGGCTATGACCACGACGAAGACCGTGCCAGAGGATTCCGAGTATCGGAAAAAGGCGTAGTACTTGTTACTCGTGAAATGTTGGGTCAACACGTAGGCGCGTATTAAGCACCTAGCAATTTAGATGTGCTTTGGTTTACCCAACATTCCACTGTTGTAAGGTGGTAGCAATAAATTGAGCTACCGCCTCTGGATGTTCTAGCGGAAACATATGCCCCCCTTCAAGTTCGGTGTGCGTTATTGCGTTATGCTGAAGTAATCGAGAATACATTTCTGGTCTACATACCTTGCTTTTAGTACCAGTAACTAACACTGCTGGACATTTTAGCTTTCTTTTGTACTTTCCAAGGTTATGAGGCACGTTTCTAAACAGCGCCGCTTCCACATCGGCTTTAAACGTTAATGAAATACTATCCGGCTTATTTGCTGTTACAGCATTAACGTAATCTCTTACACAGCGTTTATCCATATCTCTAAACAACGCTTTACCATGAAAGTAAGCCACCATATCGGTGTTAGCGGGCCACTGGGTATTTCTTGTTTGAGCTAACTTAGCCGGGGTTAATTTGTTGATTAATGGCGTGTACTTAGCCAGCCTAAAAAAATAGCTCATTGGCCCTACAACAAGAGGTGGGTCTAATAATATAAGGCCTCTAAATAACTCTGGCGCCTCACATGCGGCCATGTAAGATATTACCGCTCCAAAAGAGTGTCCCACCCCAAATACTCCACGCTCGTCCTTATTCTCAGCCCTTATATGGCGAATAAGTTCTTGTACTTGATTGCGCCAGTTACCATTGACGGGAAGCTTTGGATCGTGACCAAAGCGCTCAACATGTAAACGATTAAAGTTATTCGGCAATTCTGAAAATAAGGTATTGTAGCTTCCCGCTGGAAAACCATTGGCATGGGCGAAGTGAAAACTTAACTCTGCTGATGACACCGTGTCACTCCTGAACCTGATAAAAAGGCTTTAAAATAAAAGGGGCTAAAAATCAGCCCTTAATCATACAGTATTGTGAGCGTTGGCGAGATAGTACTATAACCCTCTTGATTCTGCCATTTCCCAGTCTTTCACAATCTTTGTGCTTGTCCACAAGAATACGGCAATTGACAATGCGTACGGTACAACGAGATAAAGCAGTGCTTGTTTTAATGCTTCCGTCTCACCTAGTGATGGCACGAGGGATTGACTGATGATACCGGTTAGCGTTGGTCCGCCACCAAGGGCAATAATGTTAAGCACAAAGAAGAACAAGGCGGTAGACATTGCTCGTACGTTGATAGGTGCTAGCGTTTGCGCCATCGCAAAGCTTGGGCCTAAATAGGAGCCACTGCTGAACAAAAGAAGCGCCATCAGCCCTACCGATAACCACAAGTCTTGAACTTGAAGGGATGCATAGAATGCTGGCAAACCCACAATCAGCATAATAGCGGGCAACAGTGCATATGCTTTTTTATTGTGTTTACCCCATCTATCGGCGATGTAGCCACCTAACCATACGCCTAGCGCGTAAGCAGTACCGTTAATGATGCCGAAGACTACCAGCAGCTGGGAAATGTCTAATCCAGCAAAAGCACGCACGTAGTAATCAATGATCCAGGTCGAAATTGCGTAGTTACCAAATGAGCCAAAGGAAATACCCAAGGCCATTCCCCACCACGTAGGAATTTTAAGCAACTGCTTTAACGACTTTTTAACGCTTGGCTTATTAACATTTTCTGTTTGTGAGGGAGCGGTAACAGAGCGAGTAGGCTCTTTAACCGTGAATTTAAGCAACAAGGCAAGCAATATCCCTGGTATGCCTACGCTGTACATAACCGTTCGCCAATCGGCCGAGCCACCTTGTAAGAAAAACGCTGAGGCAAAAAACGCGAGCATTATGCCAAACGGTATCCCCAGTGAGTAAATAGACAATGCGCCCGCTCGTTTTTCCTTTGGAAACAAGTCGGAGATAATACTGTGTGAAGGCGGGCTTCCGCCGGCTTCTCCAATACCTACCCCAATGCGCGCTATTGCCAACTGAACATAATTGCCGGCAAGCCCTGAAGCTGCTGTAAAACCGCTCCACAGAGTGAGTGAGATGGCAATGATGTTGACTCTGCTATATCGATCGGCAAGCCACGCGATAGGAATTCCCATCACGGTGTACAGCAAAGCAAAGTAGATCCCTTTAAGCCATCCTAATTGCGCATCATCAAGACCCAAGTCGGCTTTTATAAAGGGAGAGAGAATACCTATTATCTGACGGTCAATAAAATTGAATGCATAGACAAGTGTGAGAATAAAGAGTACGTAGTTGCGGTAACTTCGAGATACACCCGCTTCTTGTGCAGGTAAACCTTCAACGCTTGTATGGGCCATAACAGTCCTTTTAAATGAAGATAGGACAGTCTAGGCATGAGGTAAATTATTTGGCAACTAATTGTTACTTATTTGTAAACATAACGAAAATTTGTAACTGAGGCTTTTTGTTCCATACGGCTTAGGGTAGGATGATTGACCTAAGACTCATCAGACCAGACAGGCAATTATGACAGTAGATGAACTGTTAGATATCCCTACCCTAACCCAAACTTCTGAAAATACCTGGAAGGTAGAGAATCTTGTAATTCCGAAAACATGGGGACAAGGTAGAACCGCATTCGGTGGTATTTCGGCAGGTATGTTGTACACCGCGGTAAAGCAACAGATTACCGACGATAGGGTATTACGCTCATTCACCACCAACTTTGTTGGACCGCTCATGCTCGACACGCCTTTTTCAATAGAAGTTACCTTGTTGAGAATGGGAAAAAACGTGTCTCAATACACTGCACATGCAATGCAAAACGATAAAAGCTGTGTGTTTTCTCAAGCGTGTTTTGGCATTGCTCGAGAATCAGGCATACGAGTTGAAAATACCGAAACGCATCAGATGTCCACGCCTAACAAAGCGAAGTTTATCCCTCAAATTCCTAAGATAACGCCGAAGTTTTTACGCTATTTCGACCTAGCGATAGAAGATGGCGGTATTCCGTTTACTCGCAAGAAAACCAGCATTTATCACGGGTTTATGCGCTTTAAGCAGCCACCAGCGCAAATTACTGACGCTCATATCATTACAATGATCGATGCTTGGCCACCTACGCTACTGCAAATGATGAAGCTCCCTGCCCCAGCAAGTACTGTAAGCTGGAACTTAGAGTTTATTCATCCGCATAAACCAGTATCACCCAGTGATTGGTTTGCGTATAAGGCACATACACGACAAGCTGCAGATGGGTATGGCCACACAGAGGCTACCATTTGGGACAAAGATAACGAGGTTATCGCAATAAGCAGACAGACTGTGGCGGTGTTCGACTAATCTTTTGGCGCCAAGCCTTTTTAGCAAATGAGGTTTAGCATCTGAGGTTTAGCACCTGATGTTTCGCACCCAAGATTTGGCACCTAGGGTTTTAGTGGCCAGCGCCATGCTGGCCATTGTTGTTTCTCACAACATCAATAAAGCATAAATGCGTTGGGGTTGAACAACGATATCACTGAAATACACTGAAGATTGGTAATATCTAAGGCATCCTCCAAGTCATCTCTTTTCAGCGTAAGTTGCTCGTGCAACTCTGGTTTTAAATTATGATAGCTAGGATAAATTTCAGGATTTACATTATCCAGTGACAGCACGTAAGCAAGTTGAAGTATCCGGTTTGAGTCTGATTGCGGATCACCTTGTACGTTATGAATATTCGCTATTGGATCTGAAATAGTATCTGGAATGCCCCATTTTTTTATGAGGCCCGCAGACACTTGGCTGTACGTATAGCCTAACACGCCGTACTGAAGTTCAGCGGGGGTGACTTGTTCACTGTAATTCAGGCAGCGCTTCGCAGCCTCTGGCAGAGTAGAAACGACAACTAGCTCGCCGATATTGTGCAGTAACCCTGCAACAAAAAATCGCTCCGGCTCTCTGATTGCTTTTGTTTCTGCAAAATATTTCGCTAGTAATCCGCAGGATACGCTGTGCTCCCAAAATTTATCCAAATCAATAATCTGGGCATCGACTTTTCCAAACGCCTGACTCACGCCATAGGCCAATGCGAGGTCGTAGGTTGCGCGTGTACCAACCACTTGGACGGCCCTGGTTACCGTGTCTATCTTATTAGGGAACCGATAAAGCGCAGAATTAGCCACACGCAATAGCTGTGTGGCTAAGGACGGGTCGAAAGCGATAATCTCACTGATGTCATCTATGCTTGACGCTTCATCATCCATACAGCTTTTCAAGCGTAATACTGAATCAGGCAATACGAATAAGTCTTCGGCTGTCGAAACTAATTCATCTATTTTCATGTGTGCACTCACTCCAATGCATCCAATGTGGTGTTTGTGTTGTTAGAGAGGTCCGATTCTCCGTCAATATTGTAGGTATAGGCGTATTTATCTTGCTGGTCAACAGATGCAGTATCATCAAAAAGTATGATTTCTTTTTATATCAGAAACTTAAAATTACAAAAATAGACTAAAAGATAAAGCGCTCTGCTAAATAAGTTAATACCTTTCACAGACTTAGCAAATCGCGGTGCATTTATTATAGCGCTGTACGAGCTTAAATACTTTCGAATCCTCTTCGATTAATACTTTTTTATACTAAAAGCTTCCTTTGAAGGCGTTTTCTTCCTAATTCCCTTTATTAACCCTTCTCTAATCAAGCAGTGACGAGCCTATACGCCTCGTTGAACCCTGTAATTCTCAACATCTTCTGATTGTTTTGGTATAGTCCGCGCACATTCGTTATGAGAAGAACTTTTAATATGCTTAACATAGTGGTGATTGGTTATGTCTGGCCTGAGCCTAATTCGTCTGCTGCGGGGCAAAACATGCTTTCGTTGATAAGACAACATTGCGAAGCGGGCCATAAAGTAACCTTTCTTACCGCTGCTGCCGACAGTATTCACAAGGCTGACCTAGCAAAATTTGATGTTACAAGCGAGGCGATTACCCTTAATTGCAGTAGTTTCAATGAACGTATTAGCCAATTAAGCCCTGACGTGGTTATCTTTGACCGCTACATGACAGAAGAACAATTTTCCTGGCGGGTAAAAGACACATGCCCACTGGCATTGAGAGTGTTAAATACGGAAGATCTACACAGCCTTCGACAGGCGCGGCATGATGCGGTAAAACGCTCAGGTGATGCATCTAACGCTCTGCTCAATACCGAACTGGCGCAACGAGAAATTGCCTCTATTTTGCGTAGCGACTTAACGCTAGTTATTTCACAATATGAAAAGCAGTTACTGGAACATCACTATAACGTACCAAGTGCTCAACTTCGATTGCACCCTCTTTTTGTTGAGGACGCCCCTATAAGCACACCAGACTACTCACAGCGTCAACACTTCGTGCACATTGGTAACTTTCGTCATGCGCCAAATTGGGACGCTGTGCTCCAGCTAAAGCAACATATCTGGCCAGCTATACGCAAAGAAATCCCTGATGCTCAATTACATATTTACGGCGCCTATCTGCCCAAGAAGGCCTCTCAACTGCATAACGCTGCACAAGGGTTTATTGTAAAAGGATGGGCTGATAATGCAGAGGAAGTCGTTTCAAGCGCTCGCGTCCTCATCGCTCCCATACGATTTGGCGCAGGTATCAAAGGAAAACTACTCGATGCCATGCGCACGCACACCCCAAGCGTTACTACTTGGCTAGGCTCTGAAGGTATAAGCTCTGAAGGTATAAGCTTGGAAGGTATAAGCTTGGAAGGTATGAGCTTGGGAGGTATTAGCTCGGAAGATAAAAGCTCAAAAGGCGATTTGCTAGATACACGCACCAACAACGAAAAACAAGTAAAGCCGATACCTTCCCAATGGCCTGGCGCTATTTGTTCACCCATTATGGATGAGAATGCTATCAATAACTTTGTCGTTCATGCAGTATCACTTTATCAAGATGAAGCAACATGGCAAAAAGCGAGTCAGCATTGCGAAGAGGTGCTTAAAGCTTACAGAGCACAGGCTGACGAGATGACACTACCTGAACAGCTGCAGCTGCTGTTCAATGGGCTAAAATCCCATCGAGAATCACTCTTTTTACAAAATTTACTGTGGCACCAAAGTCTAAATGCGACAAAGTATATGTCGCAGTGGATAGAAGAAAAGAACAAGTAGCCGGCTGTAGCGCAAAGGCCAAGATTAAAGAGGTTAAACCGATTTAAAGCACCTTTAATTGACGCACCACTGACTTTATTCCGTTTCCTCGAGACTCGCTCATGTAGCGCTGAAGCTGACATTCATTTAAGTAAGTCCCAAAATCAAAATTAGCGCGCTCTTGCTGTTCTAAACTATTGGCTTTTTCAAGCAGAATCGCGAGCACGCCTCGAATGACTTTACTTGGTGAATAGGCGACAAACCCGCTGTTGATTTCACCGCGCTCACCGCTCTCGCTGCTCTCAAAATGGAGTAACGCCAACCACACTGGGCTCTCGCAGCCCTCTACTGAGTTAGCATCGCGCCGCAAATGCTCAGGCATTGCAGGTAATTTTTTACCTGCAAGCATTATGGTTCGAGTAAACTCATCCCAACTTTTAGCCTGTGATAGCTGCTGTGCAAGAGGAAGTAATTGCATATTCGCCAGTGTCATTTCTTTAAACCCGCTTCACAGTTTTGTTAACTACTTACTTTCGTCATCACTGAGCTTTGACGTTTTACCCTCACTTGGCTGATCATTTAGCTCTGAGCCTAGCTCTTCACTCAGCTCTGGCGCTGTCATCACCAAGTTTTCTACGTCGCTTTGCGTTGGAAACATAACCAGCTCGACGCCATTTGTTTCAAGGCCAGGTAACCATGTAGATACAAATTCGTTTAACGGCGTGCTCACGCACATACCGTCAAGGCCATTTGACGTAACAAAGGCATTCGCCAAGTCGCGATGGGGGAAGATAGGAAGACGCACTGCACCATCATCTTCAAGCATAACGAAACCTTCAGAGCCTTGTACTAACCACACTTCTTTGGCTTTGCTCACATAACTGATGACCAACATCTGCCTTTCTTCTGCAGACAGCTTCATTGCTTGGTCTATGACTGTATCATTTAATTTTTCACTAATAGTATTTGGAAACACGGCGGTTCTCTTCTTAAAAATTTTGGCAAGTATACCCGTGCCAGTTATGTGTGCAACGGCAATTAGACCAATGTGATGATGCTGCTTTTTAAACGTATGTGATACCATTTACTCAAGGTTAATTTATGACAGCATTTATTTATAACAAAATTTATTCATAACAACATTTACGGCGTTTTACTAAATCGTTTCGTTTGTCTTTAGTTAGGTATCTTTAACGTACTTTTCAGTATTATCCGAATCTGTATACATTGCCCAGAATACATACCAAATGACGAGACAGGAAAAAAATCACATCCATGCACACACTATTTACGGCGTTAAAACGAGATACTTACGACAAACACACCACGTTAGAAGACACGCATCCTTTTTCGCTTTTTCACAATTTATCTGAGTTTAATACGTCAACGTATGAAGATGTGCTCAGCGTCATGTCAGTGTTTCATAGCGCGACGTCGTCTCATGTGTTAAGCGCGAAAAGCGAGACGCCTAGCCTTACGAGTCTTGCAGAAATGTTGAACACTGATGAAGTTTCTGCCGCCCTTTATCGCGATACCAACGCATTGCATTGTGATTTTGCCGAAAGCTTTGATACTGAGAGAGGTGTTGATATTGAGACAGTCAATACGCTGAAAAAACAGCTTAGCTTTCGCGGGCAAAATTCAGCGGCAATCGCAGCTATATATGTGTGGCTAGGCTCTTCCATGGGGGCCAACATGATTAGCAGACGGCTTGCTAAACTCAATAACGATATTCCAACAGCGTATTACTCAGCAATGGCAGGATGCGCTAAAGCGTGGGTCCCGTTCAAGCAAAACGTTGAACACATATTGGCTGAATTAACGCTTGATAATGACAAGGGTGTTCGAGACATTGTAGAAGACGCAAACTCGTGGTTTTCATTTCTAATCGCTTTAGGAAATGCCCAGACAGCTAAGTAAGCGCTGAATCCCTCTTTTTATTCGCCAACGTATAAATTATCTTAATCAACCCGCTCTCCTTGTTGGTATATCATTCTTTTAGAAGTGTTGAACAACGGCCAACACCACGCATTATCAATGATATGCGTTAAGCGTGACGCAAGTTTCTGGTATTCTAGGCCCATCATTAAATTGTTAGAAAAGAAAATATGAAAGTTGTATCGTTTAACATAAATGGAATTCGTGCCCGTCTTCATCAGCTACAAGCATTGATAGATGCACACCAACCTGACGTTATTGGTTTGCAGGAAATAAAAGTTCACGACGAACAGTTTCCTGTGAAAGCCGTTGAGGAAATGGGGTACGAGGTCTTTTTTCATGGTCAGAAAAGTCATTATGGTGTCGCCTTTTTAGCGAAAAAGTCGCCAACGGCTGTCATTAAAGGGTTCCCTACAGATGACGACGATGCCCAACGCCGCATGATAATCCTCAAAACTACCGACGATGCAGGCGAGGCCGTGACCATTTTAAACGGGTACTTTCCGCAGGGTGAGAATCAAAAGCACGAAACCAAATACCCCGCCAAGAAAAAGTATTATCAAGATTTAATGACCTACCTTAACGACAATCATACACCTGATGAAAAAGTCATTGTTATGGGAGACGTTAACGTGTCGCACACCGATTTAGACATTGGTATTGGCGAAGAAAACAAAAAGCGCTGGTTAAGAACGGGGAAATGTAGCTTCTTACCAGAAGAGCGTGAGTGGCTAAACACACTCATGTCTTGGGGTTTTGAGGACAGTTACCGAAGCCTCAATCCACAGAAAGACGATGAGTACTCGTGGTTTGACTATCGCTCTAAAGGGTTTAACGATAATCGAGGTCTACGAATAGATCTGATCCTCGCTACACCATCTTTGCACAGCGCGCTTAAAGACGCAGGTATAGATTACGAATTACGGGGAATTGAAAAGCCCTCTGATCACGCCCCCATTTGGGCAACGTATGAGTAAACTAGTGACTCAAACTCATCGGTAAACGCTTCTTGGTGTTTAAACCGCGTAGCGTTTAGCTAATATTATACGCAGGAGAAACAGTGAGTACATTGCAAACATTAGCGATGGTTGTTTATGGGCTTTTCGTTTTAGGGTCGCTCAAAAACATAGATCTCGTTCATTTCGCAAAGACCAAACATCAACAACATCTGGTGTTTGGTACTGCTGCCGCACTATTTGTGCTGTGGTTGCTAAAGGCAGGTATTTTTGAAGGGTTAGACGTACACTTCCTAGGCCTGTCTGTACTCACCCTTATGCTCGGTTTTCGCTACGCGGTTATTTCATCATTTATTGCACTTGTTGGCGCGCACATCATAGGATACGGAACCTGGCAGAGTTTTGGGGTAAATGGCCTACTCGGCACCGTACTTCCCATCGCCGTCACGTACTTTTTCTTTATGCTGTCGTTTCACCGTATTCCAAGGCAGCTCTTTGTTTACATATTTGTGTGCGCTTTTTTCCCTGCAGCATTGGGTATTGCGCTAAAGACCTTTTCCTTAGGTGGTTATTTCTTTATTGAAGGCGTTTACTCTTGGGATATCGTTTTTTCAAACTACGTGGTTCTTATTCCGCTGCTTATCTTTCCTGAAGCATTGCTTAACGGAATGGCAATTACCCTGCTCGTTATTTATCAGCCCACTTGGGTTTATACCTTCCACGATAAGTTCTACCTCGATAACTGAGAATGAGCAAGTATGCTCTGGCAATCGAATCTCTATAACTAATTGTTAATGAGATTTTAATTATTTTTAATCTACACTATGAACAATATCAAATAAGTAGTTAATAACATGCGTATAAAAACCTATTCATCAGACAAAACCGACACGCTGGCGGCCGCAAAAGAAGTATGCGCTGCACTTCAAGAAGATGGACCAGCATCATTAGTCATTTCGTTCACTAACGCCGAGCACGATGTCAGCACCCTAGTAGCGTCACTCAATGAGTCCGGCGCCCCCTACCTATTAGCCACCTCGTGCTTAGGTAGCTTAGTATGCGATGAATCTCGCGCACAGGCAGACGCAGGTTTAAGTGCACTGTCGATTTCTGATGAAACTGGCGCCTTTGGTGTTGGAAGCGCCGACTGCTCAGAAACTGACGCATTCAGTGCTGGTGCAAGCGCGCTTGAAAGTGCGCTTATTAACGCAGGTCGTCCATTTGAAAGCCCCTCTCTTATATGGTGCGCGCTTCCACCTGGTGAAGAAGAGGCCATACTTAATGGCTTTACCAGCATTGTGGGCGAGCAAGTGCCCATTTTTGGCGGCTCGGCCGCAGACAATACCGTAGAAGGAAATTGGTGTATCAGTACATCATCACACAGCGGCGCCAATTGCTTAGCAGTGGCAGTAATGTATCCTTCTTCGCCGCTAGGGCTTAGCTACAGCTCTGGTTACAAACCAACTGAAACCGTTTTTAAAGCGTCGAGTGCCCAAAATAGGCACATATTAGCACTTGATGGAGTTTCTGCTGCCAAGGCGTATAACGAGGCCACCAAAGGGTTAATAACAAACGAGCTCAATGGTGGAAACATTCTGGGCCTAACCTCTACAGCCCCATTAGGCAGACCAGTGCAGCTAGAAAATGGCGCACTAAATTACCTGTTGTGCCACCCCGATGAGGTGTGTGAAGATGGTGGCCTAAACGTCTTCTCTGAGGTTATAGAGGGCGAAGAGCTGGTATTGATGGAAGGAAGCATTGCCAGTTTAACGGCGCGGGCAGAGCGGGTTATCAATAACGCCATCATGCTACTGCCTGATGATAGCAAACCCGTTGGCGTGCTGTTAGTCTATTGTGCAGGTTGTCGGTTAACGGTTGGAGATCAAATTCACCCCATGCTGACATCCCTTCAAGAAAAATTTGAGAGCCTGCCTATTTGCGGCACTTACACCTTCGGTGAGCAAGGTCAATTTTTAGACCGTAAAAGCCGGCATGGAAATTTAATGATATCAGCCGTCGTTTTTTCTTAATGATAGCCCTTAATGATGGCAATTTTTTGAAAGTTAGTGTGTTAGTAACCGTTTTTAATGGCAGCGTTTAGATGAGCAAGGATTACGAAAACGTCCTAGAAGACTTAGCCCTCGTTTATCGGCTGAAAGAGCAGGCAGAAGCCCACAAAAAAGAAAGCGATGCGCTGCTCGCTGGCACGCGGGCTTTGCTTACCGCAAGAAACGAGAAAGAGCTGTATACCAAAATGTTTGGTATCTTTCGCAGCCTTTACAGCTACGACGTTAGCTTTGTATTAGAAAACGACAGTAAAGGCAAAATGCGCTGCACCAACGCTACGCTACCTGCCCTTTTAGACTCCCATTGGAATATAGATGAAACCTTATCTCGGGCTATAAAGCGCTCTCCAGTAGCGCTTTTCAACGTTAAACTACAACCCAGTTGGCGAGAGCATCTTGCTTTATTTGATACACCGATTACATCGGCATTGCTGTGTCCATTTAGAGTACACCACCAGCAGGCGGTTATGGTGTTCTGTCATCAAACCTTGGGTTTCTATACCCAAGAATATGTGGATATGGCAAACCGCTACCGCACCTTTACTCAACAAATGTCTATGAGCGTTCAGGCCAAACTGATGGCCCTTGAAACCGTTAAGCTGAAAGAAGAAAAAGCACAAGTCGAAAAAAGCCTAATATCGTCAGAAAAAATGGCGTCCCTCGGCCTTTTAGCGGCCGGTGTAGCTCACGAAATCAACAATCCCATTGCATTTGTAAACAGCAATATGATGTTTATAAAAGACGTTCTACCGTCTTTAACAAGCATGCAGAATATTGTACAAGAGCTTGCGGGGGCCACAACTGACGAAGAGCGCGCAGCTGTGGCTGAAAAAGCCAAGCAGTGGGAGAGCGACAACAAACTTGGACCTATCGTTGATGAAATATCTGATATTTGTGATGAGTCAGAAGAAGGTTTGAATCGAGTTACCGACATTATTACCAGCCTGCGTGCGTTTTCGCATAGTTCTGATGTAACAGATGACGATACTGCAAACATTAACGACTGCGTAACTAACGGATTAAGACTGGTTAACAGCGAACTAAAACACAAAGCAACCATAAAAACTCACCTAGCAGACATCCCTCTCGTTCGTGGTAAAACTGGCAAATTGAATCAAGTGCTTGTGAACCTATTTGTGAATGCAGCTCAAGCGATGGAGGTTGGCGATACGCTATCTGTTACCACATCGTGTGAACGTGTAGACAATAAGAATATGGTTATTGTTAAGGTTGAAGACACAGGTAGCGGTATTGAAAAAGACGATTTAGAAAAGCTGTTTGACCCTTTTTATACCACAAAACCCACAGGAAAAGGGACGGGGCTGGGCCTGTACATTTCGTTTTCAATAATCGACTCGATGGGCGGGCAGATAAAAGTAAGAAGCGAGGTTAATGTTGGGACTACATTTACCCTGCAGCTGCCTGTTGCAACTGATAGCTCAATTGACATACTGAGCTAAAATGTTGGGCGCTAGACCAAACATCGCTATAAGTAAACAAAGCGGTGTTTGGCTTAGCCGACGTTTTTTAGCAAGCGCTTATATTACAAAAACATAACTAGCTAGTTAACCTACTTACTAAAAAGTATATCCATTACTTCAGATAACTCGCCTTTCCCAGCACGAATTTCTTCTTCCGATAAACCGGCAATTTCATGAGGGAACACAAGCCATTCGTCGCTTTCGTTAATATGGTAGTCAGGCACTATGTCGGTTTTGTTGTTTTGCGGCTTGTACCAAGGACAAGCAATGCGAATGTCTGTAGGTGTGTTTAAACGCATCAGCTTGTTGATTTGCTTAATCAATGCGTCAACGCTGCGACCTGAATCAAACACATCATCAACAATAAGAAGCTTGTCGCCCGCATTGGCCTTCTCGACTAAGTAGTGCAAACCATGCACTCGAATTTCTTTTGCCTGCTGGTTAATGCCGTAATAAGAAGACGTGCGCACGGCAATGTGATCGGTTGACGTATCTTTGAATTCAAAGAACTCCTGCACGGCGATACCTATCGGTGCACCACCACGCCAAATACCTATAATAAAATCTGGACGGAAACCATCGTCATATACCTTTGCAGCTAAACGAAAGGAGTCCTGTAATAGGGATTGCGAAGTGATAAAATTCTTGTTCATAACGTCTCATTCGGCGAAATTTAAAAGACCGCGAGTATAGTGAACTTCACGGTGTTTTGCACGGAAAACTCGGTTTATTCCTGTGTGACTTACTTAAGCACACACGTGATTTCTCTCGATTTGTTATTCACTTCCCTTGCCAGAGGCCTGGTAAGTAAATCATTCATTTTGCAGCACTTGCGAAGGCTGAGTTTTCATTGCCTTATACGCAGGGTAAATACTGGCTAAAACACACAGCAACACAGAAATGAAAGTTATGCTAACGATTTGCATGACATCCATATCAATTGGCAGTCCGCTTCCATCGGCCGCCAGAGCAAGTGGAGAGTTAACCAGCGCTAACACGTTATTAAGCTGACTGGTAATAATACAACCCAAGACTAGCCCAATTCCTGCGCCCTTAATGCCGTTAAATAGGCCATTTAACACAAAAATCCACATAACCGTTTTAGGCATCATGCCTTGGGTTTGCAATACGGCAATATCGCCCTGCTTTTCTGAGACCACCATCACAAGAGCGGATATGATATTAAACGCCGCTACTGCAATAATAAGCAGCAGCATTAACATCATCATATTCTTTTCCATTTTTACTGCATCAAACAAAGGCCCTTGCCGCTCTCGCCATGTCTTTATATGAGCAATATCAATACCCAATTCACTTTGAAGTGAATTGACTGTGGTTAAATAATCGAATGCGTCGTTTAAAAACAGCCGTACCGATTCGCCCTGCCCTTTTGTGTCGCGAAGCAAGCGATTAACGTCGTTAATATTCATGTACAACACTTTGTCGTCCATTTGCGAGCCCATATCAAACACGCCCGATACAGTTATCAGGCGTTGGCTCGGCATTCTGCCAAATGGCGTATAAACGCTAGCACCGGCAACCATCACGCGAAGCCGATTGCCAACGCGCACATCTAACTTTTGCGCCAGTGCTCGACCTATGATGACTCTAAAGCTGCCCGCTTCTAAGTCGGTAAAGCGCCCCTGCTCCATGTTGTTCGCTACCATGGTGTGTTGCTTCATTTGATCAGGGTGAATTCCGTGAACCTGCACACCTCTTAAATCTCGCTTAGACTGCACTACCGCTTCCGTTTCTCGGTATGGCATAACAGCAATCACATCGTTAATGGGCGATGTTGCAAGCGCGCTCGTTGTATTGTTTGTGGCTTCTGAGGTTATTTCAATATGGGGAACAATGCCTAGAATACGCTGTTTAAGCTGGCCTTCTAGCCCATTCATTACCGACACAACGATAATGAGCGCCGTAAGCCCTAAGGCAATACCGGCAACTGAAAAGCGATTGATGAATGACACAAAGCTGGTTTGGTTTGCCTTGCTAGATTTGGCATATCGATAGGCTATTGATGCTGAAAGAGGATAGGACATGGCGCCTTGCTTTTAAAAAAAGAAATTAACGTCTCGCACCCCAATGGCGTGGCCACCCCATTAGCGAGGTCCAGGCTTTAATTAGTCAAAAGGTGAGATGACGAGATACACCCAAAATAGTAATGTAGGTATACTACGTGTAAGCTACTGGCTGCACAAGAATTAGTGGCAGAGGAATGTCGTGAGTAAACTTAGCCTAGATGAAAAAAAAGCCCAATTCGACGAATACTTTTCAATTGCCTCGGGCATTAACGTAAACGTTAGGCCATTAACAGACAACGAAGCAGTTCCGGATGAAGAGGGTATTGAAGAAGCCATGCCCTATGCATTTCGTATAGCCAGTGAAATGGCCACTATCGAGGCGCAGGCTATTAGGCCCCTTCGCAATTTAGGCGATCACGCCGAATCGTTGGCAGACTTTCTTAACCATCAGTCAAGAAAAATAGATCTCATGATGTCTTTTGTGCTGCATCAGCAAGACGAAGAGGCACAGCGCTATCGCTCTGTAAAATATGGAGGCGGGGGTGTCATTATTGAATCAGCATCACCGTTAGACATTGGCACCACCGCTGAACTCAAACTCTTCCTAGACGCCGAAGCGGCAGCCATATTTTGCTTCGGTGAAGTTATTGCTTGCGAGAGCGTGGAAGATAGCTACCATATAGCCTTTATTTTCAGTGCCATTAGAGAGCAAGATCAAGAATTACTGGTGCGAGCTAGCCTGCATGTTCAAACTCAGCAGCTTAGAAAACGCGCGAAAGAGAAAAAATCTGGATCCTAATTGCCACCATAAGCAGTACTCATTGCCATCTTACATTGGTATAAATTGTATTAAACAGTTATAGGACGTCATGACAGCCACCTTATTATCGCTGCCTCTTCCGGCGCAGAAGAAAGACGCATCGTCTCAGGATCATAAGCAATGGGGACAATTACAAGGTAGCAGTACTGCGCTTTGTATTAGCCAAGCACAAGAGCAGTATAACGGCCCAATAGTGCTGATTACTGCCGATACGCCATCGGCAATGAAGTTAGAAAAAGAACTCGCGTTCTTTATGGCAAACAAGCCCTCAGCCAAAGATGTCCCTATTACGTTATTTCCTGATTGGGAAACCCTGCCCTACGACTCATTTTCTCCTCATCAAGACATTGTTTCTCAGCGTTTAGAAACCCTCTTCAGATTTACCCAGCAAGTTGACGGTATTTTTATTGTTCCCGTTAACACCTTAATGCAACGACTGGCTCCCACAGATTATCTTGCCAAATACTTGTTAATGCTGAACAAAGGCGAAACCCTAGACAGAGATCAGTTTAGACGCAATTTAGAACAGGCCGGCTACTTACACGTTAGCCAGGTAATGAGTCACAGCGAATTTTCGGTGCGCGGCAGCATCATAGACCTATTCCCAATGGGTAGCGAACAGCCGTTTAGAATAGATTTATTCGATGACGAAATAGACTCTATTCGCTATTTCGACACCGAAACCCAGCGCTCAGGTGATGCCGTTGATAAAATTCGACTGCTCCCCGCTCGTGAATTTCCAACGGACAAAAACGCGATCACGCTGTTTCGACAGCAGTTTCTTGAAAAGTTTGATGCCAACAACGCCTCAGAGAGTATTTTCTCTCAAGTGAGCAAAGGCACCATGCCAAGTGGCGTAGAATATTATTTACCGCTGTTTTTTGAAAAAACAGCCACATTATTCGATTACCTGCACCCTAAAACCATGTTGCTGCTTCATGGCGATGTGCAAGATGCCAGTGAGTTTTTCTGGGCCGATGTAAAAGAGCGTTACGAACAATACCGGTATAACCTAGCTCGCCCGCTACTCGCACCTGATGATTTATTTCTGCCTATTAATGAATTGTTTGGCCAAATAAAGCAGTGGCCTCGCGCCTCTATGCGCAGTGAAGTACTAGAAAATAAAGCAGGCAGCACTAACATGCTGTGCGAAAAGCTAGACGACATTGCCATCAACTCGCAGAAAAAAGTGCCTGCCGAACGCTTAATTGCCACCGTTGATGAGGCAACTAAGCAAGGTGCAAAAGTACTGTTTTGTGCAGAAACTCAAGGCCGTCGTGAAGGGTTAATGACCGTACTGGCAAAAGCCGGTATTAAACCTAAGCCTGTTGACTCATTTAACCAGTTTCTCTCAAATCACGATGCCATTGGCATCACCGTGGGCTTGGTAGAGCATAGCTTTCGTTGGAAAAGCAAAGAAGGCGAGCTGCTTTTTATTACCGAAACCGAGCTTCTCGGGCACAAAGTAAGTCAGCGTCGTCTTCGCGATAAGCGCACTGCGACCGACGAAAGCGCCATTATTCGCAATCTAGCTGAGCTGTCTGTTGGGCAGCCGGTGGTGCACCTCGACCACGGTGTTGGCCGTTACCTTGGCATGCAAACCCTCGATGCCGGTGGCGTCACTACCGAATATTTATGTATTGAGTATGCTAAACAGTCGAAGCTGTACGTACCCGTTGCCTCACTGCATTTAATTTCTCGCTACACCGGCGGCGATGCGGATAACGCCCCGGTTAACTACCTGGGCTCAGATGCATGGTCGCGCGCCAAGCAAAAAGCCGCTGAAAAAGTGCGCGATGTAGCCGCCGAGCTACTCGATGTGTATGCCCGTCGCGCCGCTAAACCGGGCTTTGCTTACAACATAAACTGGGACGACTACCAAAAATTTTCTGATAGCTTTCCATTTGAAGAAACACCAGATCAAGCACAGGCCATTGCCGCAGTAATGTATGATATGGGCAACCCACTAGCCATGGACCGTTTAGTGTGTGGCGATGTGGGCTTTGGTAAAACAGAAGTGGCCATGCGAGCGGCCTTCTTGGCGGCCAACCACGGTAAGCAAGTGGCTATTTTGGTGCCTACTACATTGCTTGCTCAACAACACTATGAAAACTTTAAAGACCGTTTTGCCGACTGGGCCTTTGAAATAGAAGTCATGAGCCGCTTTGTGAGCGGTAAAGCACAAAAAGACGTCACCCAGCGCATTGGCGAAGGCAAAGTCGATATTGTGGTGGGAACCCACAAATTGCTATCAAGCGATATAAAATACAAAGATTTGGGCTTAGTCATTATTGATGAGGAGCACCGGTTCGGCGTTCGTCAAAAAGAAAAGCTAAAATCGCTTCGCGCCGATGTGGATATACTCACGCTTACTGCCACCCCTATTCCCCGTACGCTGAATATGGCACTGTCTGGCATGCGCGATTTATCCATTATTGCTACGCCGCCTGCCCGACGACTTTCTATAAAAACCTTCGTGCAACAGCGTAATAAGGCCACTATTCGCGAAGCCATCATGCGTGAGATTTTACGGGGTGGTCAGGTTTACTTCCTTCACAATGAGGTAGACAGTATTGCGCGTACAGCCGAGGAAATAGCTGAAATTGTGCCTGAAGCCCGTATTGCCGTGGGCCATGGGCAAATGCGTGAACGGGATTTGGAAGGCGTAATGAGCGACTTCTATCACCAGCGTTATAATGTACTGGTGTGTACCACCATTATCGAAACCGGTATAGATGTGCCAAGTGCTAATACCATCATTATGGATAGAGCCGACCATTTAGGCTTAGCGCAGCTGCATCAGTTACGGGGCCGTGTGGGTCGTTCTCACCACCAGGCTTACGCATACTTGTTAACGCCGCATCCTAAGCGCATGACCAAAGACGCAGGCAAGCGCCTAGACGCCATTGCACAGTTAGAAGATTTGGGTGCGGGTTTTGCACTCGCGACCCACGATTTAGAGATTCGTGGTGCGGGTGAACTGCTTGGCGACGATCAGTCTGGACAAATAGCGAGCATTGGTTTCAGCCTTTACATGGATATGCTCGATAAAGCAGTAAATGCGTTAAAAGATGGCAGAGAGCCGTCGCTTGACGATGCGTTGTCTGGTCACACCGAAGTAGAGCTGCGAATTCCAGCATTACTGCCAGAGGATTACATTGCCGATGTAAATACTCGACTGTCGCTTTATAAGCGTCTTGCCAGCTGCATGACCCAAGATGACATTGACGAATTCCAAGTAGAATGTATAGACCGCTTTGGTCTTTTGCCTGAGCCTGCAAAAAATCTTGTGGATGTGGCTGAAATGAAAATAAGAGCCGCTGCCATAGGCATACTTAAAGTAGACTTGTCTGCAACAGGCGGTACCATAGAATTTAAAGAAACCACCACGGTTAACCCTGCCTACATTATTAAGCAGGTTCAAACCAAACCCAACACCTTTAAGTTTGAAGGAAGCCAAAAGCTTCGCTTAGTAAAGAAAACCGAAACAGCTAAAGAGCGCATTGCGTTTATTAGCGATATCATTGCCGATTTTGCAAAGGAGTCGCGATAACATGACGTTATTTCGCAGGTGCACATTAACTGCTGTGTTGGCCGCTGTTATGGCTTCATCGTTGTTGGCCAAAGCAAATGCCAGCGACGACTGGTGGTTTGATGTAGAGGTTGTCGCATTTAAACGCAACAAGGCACTGACTGAGCTAGAAGAACAGTTTAATTTGGCAGAGTCTTTTGCGGTTCCCCAGAGTGAGGAGGATGTGATCAGTGCGGTAATCATGCCTGACATTCGATTCATCAAGCAAAACTTGGCCACTTGCGATATCAACGGCTTGCCTAAAGAGAAGCCCTTACCGACGTGGCCTAACGACCTGAGTTTACTTGTACCCGCTTTTGATACTGACTTTTTAGCGTTAAACACGAATAACGCGCTTAACGAGATCGCGCTTAATCAGACAAGCGCACTTAATCAGACAGGCCAACTTGACGGCTCGACTTCTATCGAAAGCGCAGAGTCTTTAGTATTTACTGGCGGTGCTTTTGATGATGCTATTGATGAAGATGCTTTTGATGACGATGCTATAAGTAGCGACGTTGAAGGCACTGCTTCTAAAGAGACGACTGATAACGACAGCGACGTTGAAGAAACTGGCTTTGAAGAAACTGGCTTTGAAGAGACAAGCTTTGAAGAAACTGGCTTTGAAGAAAGCAATGAGCCTGATGAGGGAGCCTTAGCACCTTCTTTAGACACTATTGCATCTTATTGGGTAGACGCAAATTGGACTGATTTTTTTGGTATCAACTCAAAGCCAGCGGTCTCAACGCCTCAATTCACCTACTGCGAAACCGAGAAGCCTTGGCTTAGCGTTAACCAACTGCCCAATGGTATTAAGTGGGTGCGACATAGCGTTGATAACAGTATGCCTGCGCCTGCGCAGCTTCCCGTTGTGATAGAAGGCAACGACTGGCCATTAGCATCAAAAACTCACTTGCTCTCTAGCGACATGCAAGAGCTAACCTCTATTTCTCGCCAGATACGCGCTAACCGTCAATTAGAACGTCTGCTTCATGTAGCGTGGCGACAGCCTGTTAAGTTTGGCAAAAATAAGGCGTTTAACGTGCGTCTTTTTGGCGGCACTAATTACGCAAGTCGCTTTGATAAAGACGGCGAACAAATTCAAGATAAACGCACTGCTGTCACTGACACTGCGGTTACTGACACTGCAGTCACTGCAGACACAGCACAAGCAGCGAAAGATGCGACAGTGAGTGTTCTCAATGAGGATGAACAGACGGCCGTCGTTAGTGACGCTTTTTTCACGTCGCTAGAGCAGCGTTTGTCACAACCAGAGCCTGTCTCGTTTAAAACGCTTCAGCGCTTAGGAACAGAGGGTGAGTTAAGCGACGAAACCACAAACGATAGTGGTGCTTTCCGTAAACCAATTTGGGAACTTGATGGCCGAATGAAGGTATTTCTAAAATACATCAACCGAGTGCCCTACCTACATATCGACAGTGAGCTGTTTTATCGACAACAGGTACCTACAAAGTATTTCAGTGGAAGCGACCTCAGTACAGAGCTTGCTTCATCAAGCAGCGGCACATTCGTAAATGATAAAAGTGAAAGCAGCGTATTGGAAAGCAATGCATCAGAAACCGACGCTCAAACAGTAGAATATCAGCTGGTATCCATACCGCTTGCCGAGCAACGTCGCGTGATCAGCAAGCAACTGCACTATTTTGACCATCCGCTGTATGGATTTATTGTACAAATTCGTCGCTATGAACGTCCTTTACAGGCCGCCCCCCAAAACGACGTTCAAAACGACACCCAAGAATAGGATTGCTGTTAAATGAAAATTTATACCCGTACTGGCGACAAAGGCAGCACGCAAATATACGCAGACAAAGCGATCCGCGTAGATAAAGATGATTTAGTAGTTCAGAGTTACGGCGACATTGATGAGCTCAATAGCCACATTGGTTTACTTGCCGCCTCTGTACCTATGCAACATCGCGCACAGCTACACATCATTCAGCGCAACCTCTTTCAGGCAGGCTTTGCCATATCGGCTAGCTCAACGTTAACGCAGTCAGATATTGAGTCACTTGAAGGTCTTATCGATGAGTTAACCAATCAAATGCCGCCGAACACATCATTTGTATTGCCAGGCGGCAGTGAGGGTGCAGCGCAAGCCCATGTTTGTCGCGCGGTATGCCGGCGTGCAGAACGTGCGGTAATAAGCTTGGCCAAGCACTACGACGTGCCCGAAGTGGTTCATGCTTACCTGAACCGCTTAAGCGACTTCTTATTTACCTTTGCACGATTTTTAAATATCGAGGCAGGTGTAGACGAAGTGGCGGTTTAAATACCGGTGAGCGCTAGCGGCTTTATAACCGCTGCTGCGATTTTTATAACCGCTGCTGCGACTGTATAACTGCTGCGGCGCTATAAGCACCGCAGTATCTCTCAAAAAGCTTAGTTTCTATACGTGCAGTAGCTTCTCTATAAGTGCCACTGCACTTTCGTATTGCTCACGCAGGCCCGCAGGCAATAGTCGCCCGTGTAACTTCAATACGCGCTCGCGCTTCAGGCTATCTTCCTTTGACTGCTGTGCAATACGCCCTTCTAATCCATCAAGAATTTGCTCGGCTCCTTTAGCATTGTTACAAGCTAGCACCATATCGCAGCCTGCATCTAGAGCTGCACTGGCACGCTCAACATAACCCCCGGCCACTGTCGCACCGTGCATAGACAAGTCGTCAGAAAAAACAGCGCCACTAAAACCAAGATCTTTCTTTAATATGTGCTTAAGCCAACGAGAAGAGAAACCGGCCGGCTCTGAGCACACTTGATTATAAATTACGTGGGCAGGCATAACGCCATCTAGCAACTCGCGCTCTATTAACCGTTCAAACACCACCATGTCGGTGTGTTTAATCTTGTCAAAATCTCGCTCATCAAGAGGTAATGCAATATGTGAGTCTGGAGCTACGCTGCCATGGCCGGGAAAATGCTTACCAATAGCAGGCATGTTTGCCGTTTTAAGCCCATCGATAAGAGACGCAGCTAGCCGCACTACGTCTTTGGCATTATCAGCAAAGGCTCTGTCACCTATTACTTGCGACACGCCGTTAATATCTAATACAGGGGCAAAGCTAAAGTCGATATCAAGTGTTTTAAGCTCTACTGCTAACGCAAGCCCGCACGCATGAGCAAGAGCAGCGCTTTCGCCTTCGCTTTTTGTATGACGCAAAATATCGCCCATGGCGGGGATGGCGGTAAACCCTTCACGAAAACGCTGCACACGCCCCCCTTCGTGGTCAACTGCGATAAGCAAAGGCTTATTCGCATACCGGCGAACATCTTTTATCAGTGCACAAAGTTGAGATTTATCATGGTAATTACGAGAAAATAAAATAACACCGCCGACGACGGGATGCGCCAGCTTTTCTTTTTCCTCAGGCAGCAACTCTTCAGCCTGACAATCGAGCATTAATGGGCCCACAGCACACCCTTATTTTTATCAAGAATAGTGCATTCAGTTAGTCTCATAAAACATCACTTCTCATTGTTGAGTTTATTGGGGTAGGATAGAGAAAAAAAGGGAGTAATTCACGTGATAAATTGGATCAAGTGGCTTGTTGTTGGTGCTGTACTGTTGTTGTCGATTGCCGCAGCTGCTGTATACACCACATTATATTTAAGTTTACCCAAATTAGACGGTAACAGTGCCACCTATCACGTAACCCAGCCTACCCAGCTATCAAGAGATTCACTAGGTCACGCTGTTGTAAACGCTGATAACCTATTTGATGCTGCCTATGCATTGGGGTTTGCTCACGGTCAAGACCGCTTTTTTCAAATGGACTTACAGCGCAGAGCTGCCTCCGGCAATTTATCAGCCTGGATAGGAAGTGCAGCATTAGACATAGATAAAAACGCCCGTTTTCACCAATTTGAGCAACGAGCGCAAACCGTTTTTGAAAACTTACCCAGTAAACAACAAGAACTGCTTATTCGCTATGCTCATGGCGTTAATGAAGCCATTGATGAGTACACGACCCTTCCCTTTGAATACATTGCAGCCGGTATGGAAATGACGCAGTGGCGCCCTACCGACAGTATTTTGGTTATTTACAGCATGTATTTAGATTTGCAGGACGGGCAAGTGAAGTTAGACCTCGCAAGAACCGCCCTTAAAGATACCTTTGGCGATGACATTTATCGCTTTATAACCCAACAAAGTCACTTTCAGGCTGCCCTTGATGGCAGTGAACTGCCTTTATCCGACGCCCCTATCCCTGAATATCCTAGCCAGTTTAAAGCTGCTGACGAAAGTAAAAATAAAAGTGAAAATTCAGATACTCAAGCTTATAACAACCGCAGCATTAATGGCGTATTGCCTAATGATTTAGCTCGTTATACCGGCGCTCGTTATGCCGATCCTCGTTATAGCCGCGCTCGTTATACCTATAGGGGCATCGAACTTCCTGACATAGGCAGTAATAACTATGCGGTGTCAGGAAGTATTACGCACACCGGAGCAGGGCTGCTGGCAAACGATATGCATTTAAGCCTTCGTGTACCCGTTATCTGGTATCGCACTCAACTAAATTACAGTGACGCAGGGCAAAATGTTTCTATTACAGGCGTGTCGCTGCCTGGTTTACCCGGCATTGTTGTGGGTACTAATGGCGATATAGCCTGGGGCTTTACAAACGCTAACTTAGACAACGTAGATTGGGTGGCGCTGAATAGCGATACAGAAACCACGACAGTGACAGAAACCATTCCCCTTCCCTCAGGCGCTCATGAATACACCATGGAAGTCAGTGAATTTGGCCCCGTCAAAACGCTCAACGGAAAACGCTATGCCCTTAATTGGGTTGCCCATCACGAATTTGCTGCCAATTTAGCTATTGTAGATTTTGGTGGTGCTAAGTCTGTGGATGAGGCTATAGATATAGGAAAGCGAATTGCCAATCCTACGCAAAACTTGGTGATGGTTGATAGCGAAGGTAATACGGCGTGGATGCCGGGCGGCGCAGTGCTTCACAGAGAAAAGGCATCGTACACCGCAATATCTGAAGATGAAATGCGAAACAATCCCCCGCGACCGGCAACCATGCTGCCTTTGGTAAAAAACCCCGTCTCTAATAGACTATGGACGGCCAATGCGCGAGTAATTGCAGCAAAGGACGTATCTCGACTAGGCGATGGTGGATATGCACTTGGAGCAAGAGGTAGACAAATAAGAGACCGGCTGTTTGAAAAAGACACCTTCACCGAAACTGATTTTTACGCCATTCAGTTAGACAATCATGCTCAGTTCCTTATTCCTTGGCATAATTTACTTAGCGGCCTACTCACTATGCAAAATGTAGAGTTTAAGCCAGATCTGACCTACTTAAACACATGGGGAGCCTGTGCTTGCGACGACTCTGTGGGTTACACCCTGGTAAAGCACTTTCGTCGTGAAGTAGTACAAACCCTTTTTGGTGAAATTTTATCATCCCTTGATGAACAAGGCGTACAAAGCCGCACGCTTCTGCGTGGAATTGAGCCTGCTACGTGGCAACTCATACAAAATCAGCCAAGCAGCTGGCTTCCCAAGGGAACCGATACTTTCGATGAGTTGTTGGTAGATGCCTACAGGCGAGCCAAGCATAAGCTTCTTGATAAATACTCACCTCTTGAGGCGAACATGGACATGCTTAACTGGGGAAGTGTCAACACGTTAACAGTGAAGCACCCTTTCTCAGCACAAATACCGTTAATAGGTGATAAGTTAAACATGGCCCCAGTTCCAGGTTTTGGTGATACCTATATGCCCGCCGTGCAGTCTACTGGGTTTGGTGCTTCAGAGCGTTTCTTTGTGAGTCCTGGGCATTTAGACAATGCTATTCTCACCCTACCTGGCGGGCAGTCTGGCCATCCATTGTCAGATTTTTTTACAGCAGGTTTTGATGACTATGCCACCCAGGCAGCAACGCCTCTTTTGCCTGGCGATATTATTTATTCACGCACATTTTACAAGAAAGAAGAAGAATGACGCCGGCCATCACGCTGCTATCTAAAAAACGTATTAAGCACAGCGTGCTTAAATACGAACACGAACCCAACACTTCATCTTATGGGTTAGAAGCCGTTGAAAAATTAGGCTTAGCCCCTGAAAGCGTGTTTAAAACATTGGTAGTCTGTTATGTGAATAAGGAAAACAAGGAAAACAAAGAACATAAAGAGTTAGCTGTAGCCATTGTGCCGGTTACCACCAAACTCAGCGAAAAGAAAATGGCAAAAGTGTTGGGCACAAAGAAAGTGACCATGGCCAGTGCCGATGCAGTAATCGCATCCACAGGGTATGTGCTTGGTGGTGTTAGCCCTTTGGGACAAAAAAAACGACTTGTTACGGTTATTCACGAAAGTGCCGCAACGCTTGATACCATTCATGTGAGTGCGGGCAAGCGAGGCTTAGAGGTCGCACTACGTGCAGCCGACCTCGCTGCACTCACTAACGCAAAATTTGCCGAGCTTTCTATATAAACTTTCAGTAAAAGCGCTTTGTATAATCTATCACTGCAAGCGCTTTGTATAATCTATCTGTGACAGCACTCAATACGAGCTGTTTCAAATGAGCTGTTTCGAATGAGCGGTCTGGTTGAGCTATGGGTGCGAGTATTTAAGAGCTTGTTTTTAACGTGCTCCTACTACTGAGAGTTTACAGGCACTGCATTGGCCTGTTGAAGCCACTGCTCTCTCGCCTCTTTTATTACCGCATCACTGGGTGAGTCATTACCGGCAATGGTAACAGCAATTTGTTGAATAATAGCATCTCGCTTTTCAAGAAGCGCGTCAGCACGGGCAAATAAGTCCTGGGCTTCTGGATATTTAGCCTTAAGACCTTCTATGCTTTCTAATCCGTAGTAATGAGTTTCAAATTCTTCGTTAAAGAGCTGGCGCTTAGCATTAAAAACTACGTAGTCTTTCGCTGCGCGAGAGCGCAAGTATTCAAGGTCGTCAGCCGCTAAGTTAGCCGCATCACCAACCTCTAAGGCTTGCTGAAGCCAGTATTGAATTTCTTCATCGTTGTTTTGATTTACTGCCTGCTTTACGCCCTCTTGCAGGTCGCTTGCATGCAATATCTCCATTACGGTGATAACGGGTACGCTCGACGCTTCTTGGTCGCGGTTATCAGCATCTACGGATAAGAAAACGAACCATGCAGCTATGGCTACTAATACAATAGAAAGAACGACAAGTGCTTTTTTCACACTATCCTCCAGAAAAATAACATAAGAAATTCAGTGCGAGCGCACTGTAAAAAGAAGAAACACAAAAGAGCGAGGGTTCTCCCCGCTCTTTTCATGTTTTACAACGTTATAATTGCAGCAGTGTGCAAATTACTCGTCGACAGGTGCTGAGTTTTCAACTCGGCTTTTAAGTTTTTGACCAGGGCGGAATGTCACCACCCTACGCGCTTTGATAGGAATATCTTCACCCGTTTTAGGGTTACGTCCAGGACGTTCATTCTTATCACGCAGGTCGAAATTGCCAAAACCTGACAGTTTTACTTGCTCACCAGATTCCAGAGCGCCTTTAATTTCTTCAAAAAAAAGCTCTACCAGATCTTTAGCATCACGCTTGTTAATGCCTAGTTTCTCGAATAGGTGTTCAGCCATCTCGGCTTTGGTCAATGCCATAGTTTACTCTCTTAACGCGGCTCCAAACTCAGATTCCAAACCTTTTACCACAGTATCGACAGCGTGCTGAATCTCAGCTTCTTCCAAGGTTTTTTCTGGATCTTGTAAATGAAGTGACAATGCAAGGCTCTTGTACCCAGGTTCAATTCCCTTGCCTTTGTATTCATCAAACAAGTTTAGAGCAACTAGTTGATTTACGCCAATTTTTTCTATGTAAGAAAGAACATTTCCTACACGCACTTCATCTTTCACTGTAATAGCTATATCACGACGATTAGATGGAAAACGCGATACAGGTGCAGCAGACGGTAATTTACGTTCACTAATAGCGTCGACCGCTAATTCAAACACAAATACACGACCGTTTACGCCCAACAATTTAGTAAATTGTGGGTGAACAGCACCAATATAGCCAACTTCTTCATCGTTAAGCAAAATTTTTGCAGTCATACCAGGATGCAACGCGCTGTGTTCGCCTGTTACAAATTGAAACTCACCCTGCTTACCGGTAAGTGCCAATAAAGCTTCCACATCTGCTTTTGCATCAAAGAAATCGACTGGGCTATCGCCTAAGTCCCAGTGCTCTTCGTTACGACGCCCTGCTACTACACCACCAATTACTTGCTGTTGCAATACACCATTTGGCGCATCTTGTTGAGGTATAAAGCGTAATCCGGTTTCAAACAGTCGAATTCGCTGTTGCTGACGCTTCTGATTATACGCAGAAGCACCTAACAAACCCGGCCATAAACTCACGCGCATTACCGACATATCCGACGATATTGGGTGCGGTAACACCATGCCTTTTACATCAGGGAACAATGCGTTTTGTATTTTCGGGTCGACAAACGAATACGTAATAGCTTCGTTATAGCCTCTGCTTAACAACAACGACTTCATTGTACCTAACGGCAGCTGCGCTTCTTGGGAAGGCAACATGGCAAGCGTAGCGGCAGGCGCAACATTAGGAATATTGTTATAACCGTAAACCCGTGCAATCTCTTCAATTAAATCTTCTTCAATTGAAATATCAAAACGATAGCTAGGTGCAACGGCTTTCCAACCCTCAATGGTAGCAGTAACGTCTAAGCCTAAGCGAGAAAGCATCTCGCTTACCTTTGCGTCATCAATACTAATACCGAGCACGCGAGTTAAGCGGTCGCGACGAAGCGTAACCGTGGCTTGCTTAGGCAGTTTATCTTCTGAAACCGCTTCAACAACTGGGCCCGCTTCACCGCCACAAATTTCTAAAACAAGTGCGGTAGCGCGCTCCATTGCTTTGCGCTGTAATTTTGGATCTACGCCGCGCTCGTAACGATGTGATGCGTCGGTGTGCAAACCGTACTGACGGGCACGGCCCATAATCACATCGCGACTGAAAAACGCACTTTCAAGTAAAATGTCTTTCGTTTCAGTGGTAACACCTGAATGGAGGCCACCAAAAATCCCTGCCATGGCTAACGCTTTGTTATCGTCGGCAATTACCAGCGTATTTTCTTTAAGCGTTGCTTCTGTTTCGTCAAGCAAAGTAAGCTTTTCGCCCTCTTTCGCCATACGCACATTCACATTACCTTCAATACTAGCAAGGTTGAACGCATGCATAGGTTGCCCTAGCTCAAGCAATACAAAGTTAGTGACATCAACAATAGGGTCGATACTTCTAATACCGCAGCGGCGTAGCTTTTCAACCAGCCACAATGGCGAAGCTGCAGTTACATCAACACCTTTAACCACACGGCCTAAATAACGAGGGCAAGCATCGTCTGCACTAAGGGTAATAGCAAGCTTGTCATCTATAGTAGAGGCAACGTCTTCAACTATCGGTTCGCAAACGTCTAAGTTATTAAGCACGCCCACTTCACGGGCAATACCGCGAATGCCCAAGCAATCTGCACGGTTAGGCGTTAAATCCACCTCAATAGCGTTATCATCTAGCCCAAGGTATTCACGAATATCTGTACCTACTGGCGCATCAGCTGGAAGCTCGATAATTCCGTCGTGATCATCGCTTATGCCTAGCTCAGAAAAACTGCACAGCATGCCGAATGACGGCTCGCCGCGAAGTTTGGCCTTTTTAATCTTAAAGTTACCAGGCAGTACCGCGCCCACACAGGCTACCGCTACTTTTATGCCTTGGCGGCAATTAGGTGCGCCACAAACGATATCGAGTAGTTCATCACCATCTACGTTAATTTTAGTCACGCGAAGCTTGTCGGCGTTAGGGTGCTGACCGCACTCAACCACTTCACCTACTAGTACGCCGGTGAACTCGCCCGCTACAGGCTCTACGCCGTCTACTTCTAGGCCAGCCATGCTCAACTGTTCAGACAGCTCATGTGCCGACAGCGACGGGTTAACCCACTCTCTTAACCATTTTTCACTGAATTTCATGTGTACTCTCTGCCTTAATTGAACTGCTTGAGGAAACGAAGATCGTTTTCAAAGAACGCGCGTAAGTCGTTAACGCCATAACGCAGCATAGTTAAACGTTCTACGCCCATACCAAAGGCAAAACCGGTGTATTCTTCTGGGTCTATTCCAACCGACTTAAGTACATTCGGGTGCACCATGCCGCAGCCAAGTACTTCTAGCCACTGACCATTTTTGCCCATTACGTCTACTTCTGCTGAGGGCTCTGTAAACGGGAAATAAGACGGGCGGAAACGCACTTCTAAAGACTCTTCAAAGAAGTGATGTAAGAAGTCATGCAAAATACCTTTAAGCTCGGTAAAGCTCACGTTTTTATCTACCATCAACCCTTCCACTTGGTGGAACATTGGCGTGTGAGTTTGGTCGTAATCGTTACGATACACACGCCCGGGTGAGATAATACGTAACGGCGGCTTTTCTGCTTCCATCGTACGAATTTGAACGCCAGAAGTTTGCGTACGAAGCATCATGTCTGGGTTGAAGTAAAACGTATCGTGATCGGCACGCGCCGGGTGATTAGCCGGAATATTTAGCGCATCGAAATTGTGGAAACCATCTTCAATTTCAGGGCCTGTTTTAACCGAAAAGCCTAACTCGCCAAAAAACGACTCTATGCGTGCAATGGTGCGGCTAACCGGGTGCAGGTTACCAGGCTTTTCAGTACGCCCAGGAAGCGTTACGTCTACCGCTTCCTCACTAAGCTTTTTATTGAGTTCTTCAGTGCGTAAGTGTTCGCCTTTGGCAGAAATTGCCTGCTGAATAACCTGTTTCGCTTGGTTAATTTTTTGGCCAGCGGCAGGGCGTTCTTCGTTAGACAACTTTCCTAAGCCTTTAAGTAAGTCGGTAAGTTTACCTTTCTTACCCATAAATTCGACCCTAACTTGGTCTAGTGTGGCTGCATCTTCGGCAGCGTCAATCTGGCTCTGCGCCTGATTGATAATAGCGTCAAGCTCCATGGTTTCCTCAATGTGCATGATGACTGCATGGCCCTCGCATAAGAAGAATATATCTGCGCGCGAAAGCTTGCTTGAAATAAAAACGATAGTTTACACGAGTGACAGACATTACCGCTACCCTATATAGCTGATATTGGCAGATTTATTGTTCGCCCATATACAAAAACTGTTTTCTATAATAGGAGAACAGTATTTTTTATGTAGTACAAATAAGAGCAAACCAATTTAGAATTTTGTACTATAGATATGTTGGTTTAAAAATTGCGTGTTTTATCAAAATCAAAGTAACTTCACTTCATCATGGATCTAAGATGCAAAAGACAGTCTCCGTTGTAATTACAACACACAATCGCCCTGATTATCTGAAAGAGTCACTTGCCGAAGTATTAGAGCAAACTGTTACTCCCAAAGAAGTTTTCGTAATTGATGACGGTTCTTCTGTCAGTTATGAAGAAGTATTGTCCCTTTTCCCACAAGAGCAATTTACTTACATAAAGGTACCCGTAGCATCTGGTGCAAATGCGGCCCGTAACCTAGGTATATCAAAATCAACTTCCGATATTATTGCGTTTTTAGACGACGACGACATATGGGACAAAAACTATCTTGAACAACATATTGCAGAGCACCATCATGCAGACGCAGTAACGTGCGGTTATCGTTTTCTCGAAACACCAGATAAAATTCACATCAACGAAACCGAAGTTATAACCACTGATGTAATAAAAAGAGGCAACAAATTTTGTGGGATGAGTGGTGTTACGTGTAAAGCTATATTAGCGAAAAAGCTAATGTTTGATGAGGAATTGAAAAACAGTCAAGACTGGGATTTTTTTGTTCGAATTACGTTAGAAGATACTGTATTTAGGAATATCCCTAAGGATATTTATTTCTATCGCAGAGGTCACGTAAGCATTTCGACCGAGGTGGCTAATATGCCATTGGAAAAGGTGTTTCCCAGACTTAAAGCATTTAAAAAACATAAAGCGCTGCTAGGTAAAGCAGCTTACAACGACCGTGTCGCTAATCAAATTCTTAGCCAGATTGGCAAAAAGAACAATAAGCTTGGCTGGATTGGTTTATCGGTTCGAGAAGCAGGCATAGTCGCTACAACGAAAGTTATTTTAGGAAAAGAAAAACTTAAGCTTAAATTAAAAAAATAACGTTCGCAAACTAAGCATCCGAGATTCTAGTTAATTAGGATCTCAGTGATTCTACCACCTTCCGGACTTTTTCATGTAGATGCAGAGTAGTGAATCTGCATTAATTAGCACTTTTCAATCACTGGCGAGACCTTCACCATATCATCCTTGTTTTTTATTCTTTCCAAGAGCCATGCGACGCCTATAACAGCTGCTGAAGACACAATAGCTAATAGATAATATGCTAGCGAACTATTTCTAAAATGCATCCATATACCTAGTGAGATGTAGCAACATACCATACTTGCTACAAACGCTCCGAGAGACTGACGTCCTACTAAAGCAATTAAACGAAAGACGTAAGCATCTGCAAACTTTCTAAATACTGATAAAAAGCACATTATAGACATTAGCGCTATGAAAAAGTGTAGCATTCTAAGCGGACCTAACGAATTCTTATTAACCCACCACTCGCCCTTAACAGCTAGCAAATCATAACGTTTAACGACATAGGCCCCAATAAGAGCAAACACACAAAAGCCGCAGCCAATAACCAGGTTTTTATCTATTTTTTGAAATAGATAGGATAAATACTTGTTTTTTCCAGCTATCAATCCCAACATGAATGGAAATTGATAGGCTAAAATATTTAGCCCCCACTTTGCATCGTTAGTAGCAAGATTGACTAGTTTAAAAGAGGGAAAACACTGAGAGAGAGCATATGTGATCGTTATAAACAGTAAAAATAGCGTCTCGCTTCGGTTCAAAACACGGACTAACACCGTTGTACTTAATAACAAGGCTACGTAAAGAAACAAAAGATCAGTAAATTTGGGAACATAAGTGAAAGCGGCAAACCTTAAAAGACTAGCAAGAAAGTTTTCTCTTAACATGTCTAATTGAGTCAGTTCAAATAGCCTTGCACTATTAAAAATTACTGCGGAGGCGAATAACACAGCTAACAATAAAAAGTTAACCTTGTATAGATGTAATGCTCTGCTCACTATTTTTTTATTTGAATCAGCCTTACCGAGATAAACGAGCCCTACCATATACCCCGACATAAAAAAGAAAATCTCGGCTGCCGAGGAATAACCATAGTGCGTTAGTGTTGGTATCTTAATTCCCACATCACCTATTTTTGTTAGCATCACAGTTATATGGTTGATACAAATAGTAAAAATGGCATAGCCGCGAATCAAGTCTATCCTATTATCTCGATCCAAAATTAAATTCCAAACATACGAATTGATTCTTATCCATGATAAATCGCTTATTGCTAAAGGCTTTCAATTACATTAGCGTAGCGTTCAGCCACACTATCCCAACTAAAATCAGCTGCTTGCTCTATCGGCGCATTGGCCCAGTCGGTTGATAATGTAGTAGCTATTGCGGCAGCGTATTCTTCAATGTTTTCAACATCACAAACCACCCCGGCCTTACCTAATAGTGCTCTGCGCATAGAATCATCTGTAGCGACAACTGGTAAACCGCTTGCCATCGCTTCTAAATAAACTCTTCCAAAGGGTTCATTTTCAGAGGGTAATGTAAAAACATCGACTGAACGATAAACATTGGGAATATCAGCAAAATCGACTTTAACGATTTTGAATCTTTTTTCCCCAATCTTATTTGTGCAAAGGTCATTAAAATACTGAACATCGGGACCGTCACCACATATGAGTAGCGACACATCGTTTAACTGGCTAACCGCTTCAATTGCCAAGTGAATACGTTTGTGGTTTTGCCTGTTTAATGCACCTACGGTCAAAACTACTTTTCCTCGTAACCCATGCTCGAACGTTTCTCCTTTAGGGCTAAATTTAGCTAAGTTTACGCCATTAGGTATAATTTCAACTCTTTGTTTAGGCGCAATAGAGTGAACGTATTCTTTGGTCTCTTGATTAAAAACCACTAAGCAATCTGGTTTGAACTTTAAGTTACGGCGTAGCACTTTGCCGTTAGACACCATTCCCGCTCTTTCGGTGTAAAGAATGGGAGTTTTGAATAACTTTCTTATAACTGCTGCTACCGCCAAACCACCATAATCATTATTAGGGTAGATAACGTCACAACGTTTAAAAATTAAATAAGGTGTGTAGGTAAGAAAGCTAGTTATAGACTCAATAAGCAACGATGGGTTTGATACCAACCGCGTAAGCAACCAGTCAATGGTTTTGTTACGCTGCGCTTTTTTTACTTTTCCCCTAGGAATACACGGTATAACAACACTGTGCTCGCTGCATCGTGAGGCACTCAATAGCTTCACATCGAAAAATTCTGCTAGATGTTCTGCCATTTCATACGCACTTAGCTGAGATCCGCCGCTTGATGAAAACCCCGCTTCAGGGTGTATGACGGCTACTTTCTTCTTCATAAAATGTCCATATAAGTGCACCGATGCATTTACTTACTTAGGAATACCGTCAAGTATACCGAATTGGTTTAAAGGATTGTTACTGAAATTGGTATAATAACATTTAGCCATTATTGATGGTGGCTAAGTAAGCAATTTAGGTTCCGCTTTTTCCAATTTTGAGATGTCAGTAGAAATAAGCTGTCCAAACACATTCAAAAAATAAACATTAAGATATTCACCTGTGCCTTGCCACAGAACAAAGTAAACACTACCCTTTTTATGTAGCCCTAGTTTCTTTTTTCCTGCCTTCAACATATAGGGATTTATCGTGCAATCTGTTTATTCAAAGCAAACTATTTTTCATTTCGGTTTTATTATTTTACTGTCTTCTCTACTTTTTTCTTGTTCGGCTGTGAATAGAAATAGTAACGATTACAACAAAAGTAATCAGCCTGGCGATGCTTTGAACAATTACATCAACACAAATTTAAGCGATGAAAATACAGTAAACGCATTACTAACCAATTACAGCGGGCCCAAAAAGCTAAAACCATTTGTTAAGAAATACAAAAAAGAAATAGCTCAGTTGTATACACAGGGCGTGCTTTCAACTGCTTCATCTGTCACAAAAAAGGACGAGAAAGCCCGTTTTACGAACCTAACCACGAATCAAGCTTCAGCTTTGTTTGCGCTGTACCCCATAGATACAGCTAAATGGATGCAAAAAATTTCAGCCTACTCCGATTTAAGTAAAAGTAATATTTACGAGTCTGCCATAACTGCTGGACTAGACCCGTCAATTGTTTTTACGGCATCCGCGTCTGGCTTTGAAGATACTGCTACTCCTCTAATCAATTCGATAGGTTTAGTTATTTACGGGCAGGATGAAGAAAGTACTGCTACCGTTAAATTTAGGGCTGATGACGATACATACTGGCGTGAAGGGTTGAACCTAGCATGGGAGCCAATTTATGGCTCTTTCGCCGGTAGCATAGTGTATCTAAATGCAAACACTACGTATCATATAGAAGTTAAAATTACAGGTAGCGACGGCAGCGTAGTTGAACATACCTTTCAAACCACAACAAAACCTAATAGTCCTCCTATCGACCCGAATAAAATTTATTATCTTTCAGAAATCTATTCGGGCGGTCAACTAGATTTAGAAGCATTAAATATTGAAGGCAGTGCTGATGGCTACGCCAAAGTAATTGGTGACGGCCCAGTTATTGAAGCAGAAAGCGATGTACTAGCAGCGGTGAACATAGGCAACAATTCTTATGTAATGTTGGAAAACCTTACCGTTAAAGGCGGGCAACGTTATGGCATATTTGCAAAGAAAGCTCACCATATTTGGATTAAAGGGTGTAATGTTTCTCAATATGGCAGGGAACCCTTAGATATTAGGGATGGTGTGGCCTTTTCAAGCACCACTAATAACTCTCCTATCAATTACGACTCTGGCATTTACTTAGAACGAAGTGGTATAGCTGTTATTGAGGAATGTGAGGTACACAGCCCTAATTTGGGCGCTAATAGCTGGGCAGTTGGTCACCCTAAAGGTGCAAACGCGCTTCAAGTTTGGGCATATCATGACAGTGAAAAATATAGAGGCGAGTTTATTGTTAGAAATAACCGCTTTTACGGCACGCCAAATCACAGATTCAACGATGTAATTGAAGGTAGAAAAAACTTTGAAAGACGTGGTGGATTCGTAAAAAACTCAGCTATTTATGGAAACTATTTAGCATACGCAAATGATGACTTACTAGAAATTGATGGCGGCCAGCAGAATGTTTTGGTGTACGATAACGAAATGGAACAAGGCTATGCCGGTATAAGTATTGCGCCAAATATGCTGGGGCCTAGCTATATTTTTCACAACTACATACACAATTTGGGTGACGAAACAGGTAAAGAGTGGACTGCAATAAAAGCAGGCGGATTAATTTCTAAACCTGCTGGTAGAACCTTTATATTTGAAAACTTTATTGATGTAGAGCGTAACGGAATCGCTGCATCAAAAGTAAACAACGACACGACATTTTGGGTTACGACCCAAAACAATATCATACTCACCGAAAAAACCGGCTATTCAGTTGGGCACTGTATTTTTGATAAAGAAAAGTATCTTGGCAGTACAAGTACTAACGATCTTTGTTTTAACGAGAATACAGGTGACGCAAGATACGAATTTAATATAGATAACGTTGTTGAACACCCCTACTCCGATAATTTTTCTTACATAAAGTCACTACAAAGTTCGCCCGAACCTACGTTGTATGTATCAGAAGAATTCAAAATCCCTAACTTCTCGTCAGAAGTAACCTTGGACGCAGTTATCGAACAGCTTCCTACGGTGTGGGAGTTCAAAGCAAGCGAAACGGAGCATACAGGTTTTCCAAAACAGTTTCGTTACGGCACTACTACAATTACCGATGACAATACTGTAACTCTAACCGGGAACAACTGGCAGATGTTTCCTATTAGCTACACACTAACGGAAGACTCTGTATTAGAGTTAGAGCTTGAAGTAGAAGGTAACCCAGAAGTAGTTGGAATTGGCTTTGAGACAGACACTAAGTTAAACAGCTCGAGAGTAGTTAAATTTTACGGAAAACAAGCTTGGGGAATTAGAGGTGAAAATTTCTTTATACCTAAGTCCAGCACTATTTCGTTCCCGATTGGACAATATGTAAAAGGTAAGGTGAATTATTTGATATTATTGCTAGATAATGACGAAATTGAAAGCTGGCGCAATAAGGATAACGTGATTTTTAAGAAGATCACGATAAAGTAGGCGAGCTTAGCAGTAGTTCAATGAAATTTTTAATTCAGCAAGCCTCGAATTTAATTAAAAGTAACTTCAAGTGTCGATTTATTTTACAAACCCCCTAATCAAAATAAAAAAAACACCATAAACTGCTGATACAAAGAGTTTTTTATAAGTGGCTCACAATTTGCTTAAATTATAGAAGCGTAAAAATTTTTATAATTTTGGAGTTACCGTGATCAAGAAAATAATTAAAGCAACCTTAGCAGTGGCAGTACTAGTAACCGCTTTACCGTCAAATGCAGCTGTCATTTTGGCCTCTGATTTTACCGGCACCTCAGGAGATCCTTCGAACGTTTCGTGGATTGAGAATGGAGTAGAGGTAACAAATACTTTGGACCCTCAAACAACAAATTTCTCGTCATTACAACTATTTGATAATTTTGATAATGTTTTCGCTGTTGATTACAACATTCATAATGAAGGAACGTGGTTTGTTGATATCTTGGTCTCAGCAAGCGCTTTTCTAAGTAGCATCAGCTTAGATGTACTTACGCTAGATGCGTCGATATATAACAATGGTGGTCAACTTCAAAACGTTCAACGTGATTTCAACTTATCTCTAGATGTTTTGGAAGGCACTAACTCTTTATTTTCTAGCGCTAAAAGCGTGTTCAGCGGAGACAACAACAATTCTGGATTTGTTCCTACAAAGCCAATTGAGTTTGATTTAAATAACCTAGTTCTTGATGGTGGCAGTGATTATGTATTCCGTCTTACAGCCTTTGGTGCCGGTGGGGGCAACAATGCAGGGTTTGATAACCTTTCGTTAACAGGAACTCCAACGAATTCAGCTCTAGTAAGCGTTCCCGCGCCGGGCAGCCTAGCGATTCTAATGACATCTCTTGCAATTCTAATCTTTCGAAAGAGAAATTAGTTTTATAATCCTCAATTGTACGAAAAAGGCCCTTTTATTAAAAAGGGCCTTTTTTTTGCATTATAATTATTGGAAAGTATTTCCAAATAACCTGCAGTAACATTTCAAAGCAAATGTTATCTTCACGATAGATTGTATAGGATATAGGTTTTCGTTATGCCTTTATATTTAAACAACGAGCAAGCTGTAACCTTTTTACATATTCCAAAAACAGCTGGAACAACAATTGAGTCGTGGCTGAACGAAGCAGGAAGATACCAGCAATTACTTTTTTCTCAAAAAAAGCTTGATGACATGCTTGTCACGCCTCAACACTTGGGCTATCACACGCTAACTGAGCTAACCAAGTCACTAAACAGGCCATTTGAGTATAAGTTTACTGTGGTTCGAAATCCATTCGATAGAATTGTAAGCGAATTTTTTTACAGAATAAAATTAGGTAGTATTCAACTAAGTGGGAATGCCGAGTCACTTTTTTCTGCATGGACAGTACATAATCTGAAAAAATACCAAAAAAAACCTGAACTATTGGATAACCATTTACGTCCTCAATCTTACTATGTGAGTGATGATGTCGAAGTTTTTAAATTTGAAGACGGTATTGAAAACGTCTTAAGTTCTGTTGGCGATCGCATAGGCATACAAGGCAATGTTCAAGTTAAGCCTAAAAAAGTAGGTGAGAAAAAGAGTGTTCGTTGGTCATCTACTGCGATACAAATGGTTCTAGAATTATATGAACAAGACTTTGAAAGGTTTGATTATTCCATGAGTACATCTTCATTAGACATTGAGTCATCAATGTTTAGAATAAAGAAGCATCAGGCGATTTACTATACGAAGCTTATCAAGAAAAAATTGACTGGGAAGTTTAAATAGCAGTCATGTATATAATTTCTTAGTTTATTTATCTGAATACCATTAGCTTACGACCCATCATCTTTCTATCAACATCACAAATAAACTTTTAAACATGGGAATTGTCAATTGAAAACCGTTATATTCTTCGTCAAAAAGTTTCCTGTTCTGTCACAAACTTTTGTTATAGATCAAATCAACGGGTTGATTGAATGTGGAACTAACGTCAAAATAATCTCATTTTATGAAGAGAGGCAGAAAGTACCGCTTCAGTCACTAGAAAAACATAATTTGCTAGACCGGACACGTTTCATTACCCCCCCTAATGCTCAAAAAGTTAAAAAACCCTTGAAGTTACTTTTTCTTCGTTTTTTTTATTTTGCAGTGCGAATCAACGATACAAAGTTTCAGCCCATTGTGGATTTTGTTAAATACGCTGTGAGCGAAGGCAGGGTTAATCTTGCCTATGAAGTCGCCATCACTGCATGGAAGAATAAAAATAATTGCTTTGAAGCTGACAGTATAATCGCTCATTTCGGAAATAACGGCGTTGTTGCAAACAAGTTTTTGTCAGCTGGATTGTTAAAAGGAAAGTTAAATACGGTATTTCATGGGTATGAAATTAGTGAATACGACAATATTGCTTTTTGGAAAGAGGAATACGTTGCTCTCTCTAAAAGTAGCCATCTCCTTCCCATTAGTAACTTTTGGAAGAATAGATTAGAAAGCTGGGGAGCGTCGAGTGATTCTGTTTCAGTGCTTCGCATGGGTGTAGATACCAAGAGGTTTTCTTTCAACGATAAACCTATCTCTTACCCCGTAAAAATAGTGAGTGTGGCTCGTGCTACTGAGAAGAAAGGACTAGAATACGCAATCAGAGCGATGGCCCAATTGAATAATAACTACAACCTTTCAATAATTGGGGGGGGAGCATTGGAAAAGCAGTTAATAGCACTGAGCGAGGAACTAGATGTTACCAGTAGAGTCACTTTTCACGGTGCAAAGCCCCCTAGTTTTGTAAAAACGACTCTTGACGAGTCAGACATATTTCTCCTTCCCTCAGTCATAGACAGCGTTGGAGATATGGAAGGTGTGCCAGTGGCACTCATGGAAGCTATGGCCTCAGGCCTTGTAGTTATTAGCACCCAGCACAGTGGCATCCCAGAACTAATTGATAACGAAAAGAATGGCTTTCTAGTCCCAGAAAGAGACTCTACAGCCATATCCGCAGCAATCGTACAAGCTTCATCATCTACCAACCTATCTATGTTGAGACGAGAAGCAAGAATGAAAGTTGAAAAAGAGTTTAACTCTCATACACTAGCTGGACACTTATATAAATTAGTGTAATCAGCTAGAAAGAGGCTTAACTACAGCGATATATTAAGCCTCTTGTTTCCAACTATTTGATCCCTCGCTTCTTCAAAAACATTGATTTAAGCTCTTGAACTTGACGCTTTGTTTGCGGGTAAAACACCGAGAATGAAAACACTATATAGCTTGCGCCCCCCAGAGCAATTAAAGCTATAAGCATGAAAATGTCGTTGTCTAAAAGATTACTAATCCTAGGTTTTGCAGCCATAACTACTAAAAACATACCAAACGCACTCACGAATGATGGTAGAAGTGCGAAAATTAACAGCTTAATGTCAATATAAATATGCCTTCTTACTATTGCGAATCTAATCGGCATCGCTAAGAAGTTACCGATTACGATACAGGTAAGCATAAATGAAACGCCAAACCAAATAGTACATGCGGCTACAACTACATTACTTATAATGTTAACTAACGTAATATTGAATGCTGCTTTCGTCTGAGCTTTAGATATCAATAAGTTAGGCATAAAATTAGCTATGACCAAAGGAAAAATGCTAAAAGCAGATATGGTCATATACTCTGCGCTTGGAGCGAATTTATCACCGAACGCGATTGTAACGAAAGGATCGGCGATAGCTGCCAAACCCATAAAAATTGGCGTAACAATAATGGATGTAATGGCCACTAACCTTGTGAATAGCGAGCCCACATTAGCGTCTTGACCGATGCGCGAAAAACTTGGGACTACCATTGAGTTGATAGAACTCATCGTAACTTGATTTATCACCACTTCCGCCTTGTGCGCTGCTGCAAGAAGGGCGAAGTTTATAGGCCCGAGTACGACACCAGTAAATAAGTTACTCGCTTTCTTATTTAAAAAGCGTAGTACTACCATCCAAAATAAAGGCAGACAAAACGTAATAAGTTCCTTAAAGTTATCCCTGTCTAGATTGAAGGAGAGCCTAACCTTCGAAACAAAAACAAGTAAGATGTATTGTAAGCTCACGTTAATTAGCTTTCCAATGATTAGCGCCCATATGCCATAACCGAATTCAGCGAGCACTACTATTGAAGTTGCAGAAATAAGCGTTGCACAAAATTTAGCTATGCCCATTTGCTTATTTTTGAACTCGCGCAAAAGTTTCCCTGTTACAACTACTTGCAGACTAGTAATTAGTGTTATTGGGGCGAGGCTAATAATTACTAATGCAGCCAACTCAGAATAGTTATAATAGGCAATAGGGGCTCCAATACCAACCAACAACCCTGAAGCCATAACCCCCATAAAAGCTACAAAGGTCATAGTGCTAGCAGCATACCTGTCTGTCCATTCCTTGCGCTGCACTAAGTTTTGATTTACACCTGCGTTGACGAGAGTGTTAGTGAACTCTACGAAAAGGAAACAAAAGCCAGCTAAACCAAACTCCTCTAGGGTAAGGATACGTGCTAAATAGGCGTATACGAGGAAATCAACTACGTTTATACCAGTCCTTGTCAGGGACATCCAAATACTACCTTGCGTAGCTTTCTTTTTAATCGACATGAATACTAATGGTCCATCAATGGTGTGTTTATTGTGGTTTCAGGGAAATTATTGTCTATTTGACTGCTTGCCAAATGAAAGCGCTACAAGTTCAGTTATACTTACAAGAAAAATGCTAAACAATAAGCCGATCAAGCCAAGTTTACGGCGAATCGATAAAGAAGAATTTTTGATCACCTTCTTACTTCTACCAAAAAACATTTTTAAAAGTCGAATAACAAAGTTAAATTTGTTAAGAATATCGCTCGAAGAGAGCACGGAGTCCCACGTTCCACCAATTATTCGTTTCCTTTTAATTATAAGCTCATTCTTGTTTCTAGAAGGGTGCTCAACAACGGCTTTTTCGCTATAGACAACTGACCCACCTTTCTTAACTACCCTTCCGCTCATCTCAACATCGCCGCCAGACTTAAGTGAAGCATCAAAAACACCTGCTTCATTAAATAGGTTTCGGTAGCAAAAAAAGTTAGCGGTTATACACTTGCCACTCGCTGCGTTGTCTTTTTGCTTCATTGAAAACAAGTTTTCAAAATCGATAGCACTCTGTTCAGTTTTCTTCGAGTCTTCAGCGAAAAATTTTACTTCACCCGCGCTAATACTGTTCGTGTGACCCTCGATATTTTCTAGATGATGATCTAACCAATTTTTCGAAACAATACAATCCGAATCAGTAAAAGCAGTAAAGTTTCCACTGCATACTGATAAACCAAGATTGCGCGCCGCATAAGAACCTGGAACTTCGCAGGTTTCAACGATCAGATCTTTGTATTTTATTTTGAGTTCACTTTCAATCACCGACAATGTGTTATCTGAGGAGCCGTTGTCGACGACTATTACTTCTAGAGAATAATTTAACTGTGCCTGTTCATAGACAGAGGTGACACAATCTATTATGCGCTTCTCGTCGTTGTAAACTGGTATAATTACACTTACTAATGGTTTTGACACTTTCTTCCCTCTGGAAAAATCGTTCCTTAGATGCCGAATGCTATAGCATTCGCTTACACCATTACCATGAACCTATTCTTTATCTTTCGCGATTATTCTCATTGTAGAATCAGTTGTTTCGGCAATGTTTCCCCAATCAAATCGAGCTAAAAAACTTTGCTGGTCTAGTTTTAAATCTAAACTTGCTAACCTGCTAAGTTTAGTCGAAAGCTTATCAATGTTTCCCACGGGAAAGTAACTATCACTTTTAGCCTCAATATCTTTGTTAGGGAATATATCGCTTAGTATTACTGGCGTTCCTGCACTAATCGCTTCCAAAGCTACGATTGGAAGCCCCTCGTGATAAGAAGGTAAAACAAATAGCGTTGCGTATTTAAATAAGGCATGTAGTTCATTTCCGCTTCGACGGCCTGCGAATATTACTTTTTCATTTCCCTTGGCTAATAAAGTTGACGCATATTCATCTACGTGGTCTGCATCACCTACAATTACCAAACGTTCCGCTATTCCAGCTTTATTATAAGCTTGCACTAAGTCGTGAAATCCTTTTTCAGGGACTAATCTACCCACCGCGAGTACGTAGTTATATGGTTGCAAGTAGAGATCTTTTGGAAGGAAAGAGTCGGAAACGTCTTCCGCAAACTTCGGTAACATACCATTCGGAACATATCGAACTTTATCTGACTCATTTGGAAAACGTAATTTGAGGTGCTCCGTTAGGGTCCTCCCAACAACTAAAACAGCATTCCCATACATAATTCCCATTTTTTCGCCAAATCTAAGCACTTTTTTCGCGAATGGGCTCCATTTTTGTCTGTCGTAATCGGCACCATGGTGAGTAACCATAACCTTCATACCTAGCATTCGAGCCAATGGAGTAAAAAGCGCCGGTCCTATAGCATGCAAATGCACGATATCTGGTCTAACAAAAAGCCTTGCGTAAACGATCGCGATGAAAGTGTGTAAAAAGGTTTCTAGCAACTTATGCCTTAGCGCCCAAACGCTAATAACTTCGACGCCTTCATAGCTATATCGCTTCTGACTTACATAAGGTGAACGCGCTAGAACCGTAATCTCAGCTCCTTGCCTAACCATTTTGGGGTAAAGTTGTTGGCAATGAGACTCTATCCCTCCCATCACATCTGGAATACCGCGTAGACCTATCGCGCAAATCTTCATAAAACTAATCCGTTGTTAATAATGCTAATTGATTTCTAAAACTGTACCGCGCTTTTGCTGGCGCGGTATTACCTAGCGAAACGCCTATCAAAATTGCGAAAAATATTAGCCCTTCTATATTCCATAAAGGCATTGTTGCTAAATTCATTGTTAGAAAACCAATCAAAGACAATGGTAGTATTTTTGATAAGCGCTTGTCTTTTACACCAGCGGTAATAACTAGCGAATACGAGCATAGAAATACGAAAGATAGCAAACCTATGTATCCGTACTCATAGAAATAAGATACGAAAGTATTGTGTGCGTAATGCTTGAAAACGCCATTCCATGCTTCTGGTCCATAACCTACCAATTGCCTAAGTAAGTCTGAATTTGTAAGCGCATCTATATATTGGCTCCACAAATATACTCTTGAAGACATGATGTCTTTTTCCGCTTCAGTAAAATATGCAGGCGCTTTAAATATCAAGTCTAAGTTCGACGCTAACATCCCAACGTCGGCAAACCTTTCTCTCATCGTAAAAGAAAGTGCCACAAAAGCAAAAATGAGTAACATAGACACCACCGTGAGAACTGGGGCTTTTTGTGATGGTTTCAAACGCTGCTCAACGAGCGAGTAATAAAAGATTGCAGCTATAGGCAAAATTGTTAAAACCGCAGTCCGATAATTAACGAGTATAAGGAGTAGGGCCGCTAACGTAAAAAGCGAGGTTCTAAATTTAATAGCACTTCTTTCAGTTAACCCAAGCACGAAAATAAAGCTAACGATTATCATAGAAAATGCGGCTTCGTGGTTATATCCACCGATATAGCTCGCTGAGCCGTCATTTTCTGTCGCTTTTACTTCACCAAGCGCAATAGACAGCACCTGCATAGTAACTGGCATAAAAAAGCAAACTAATAGCTTTTTAAAAGTAACATTGTGGCCTTGCACTCTTACCGATAAAAATATTGCCCCAGCTAAAACAAGGAAGTAACACCATTTAACTAAAACATTAATGGTTCCTGGTATCTCCATGTTCACAAAACCACTTATAGCAATAGCCAAAAATAGAAAATAAAAAGGAAGCAGTTTACGCAAAGTGAAAACTGTAAACGGCAAAAAGAATAGCCCTAATCCGGCTACCGATATACTTGAAAGCGCATTAATCGAAAAACCTGCAACAAGCGAGGGGTAGGTAATAGTGTGAAACGCAGATAAAAAGAAGCGCAGCCATATAGCGCAAATAGCAAACGCAAGATACTTATTGCAGTTCCCCGTTATGCTGCGATACACCAAAATGACGCTTATTAGGCCAACGACAACCTTCAACCCTTCAAACATATTTATTGACTAACCTTTTCAATAATGGCTATAACTTTTTGTTGAAAGGCATTGTAAGAAAATTGCTGTGCACAGCTTTTGCTTTTTGCGGCATAAGAAAGCCGAACAGTTTCATCACTGAATGAGCTTAACGCACTTGCAACGCCTTCAGCGTTATTCAACTCACATAGGATACCGTTTTTTTCCTCACTCGCACCAGAAACATGGTAAGGATATTGTTCAGCAATGATTTCAGCTGGGCCCGACTCACAATTGGTAGCAACTACCGGCTTATCTAAACACATAGCTTCCACTATGGCATTGGGGAAACCTTCTGCATTACTGGTTGAAACAAAATATTCTGCCTTGGCCACGTAGGGGTAAGGGTTTGGTTTAAAACCTAAAAAATGCACCCTATCTGCAATGCCCAAAGTTTTAGCTAGCGCTTTAAGCATTGCTTTTTCGTCACCAACACCCAAAATAACCAAATCTTCAACTATGTCAGCCTTGGCGAAGGCATTTAATAGCAGCGAAAAGTTTTTGTTTTTAACTAACCGCCCTACCCCAATAATGTATGGCGCTTTAGGAATGTCGTTAACCGGCTCACTTGCAAGTTCGTGAAGTTGAACAATGTCATAAGGGTTATATAAAAGGGATACTTTTGATTCGGGTACAGCATAGTTTTTAACTAAATCGGCTTTTACACCTTCAGATACCGCCACAACGTTATTTGCACGTTTGTACAAAAGCTTAACAAGAAGTCGACTGATAGCATCTTTCAAACCACCGGATAAGTGGCTGGTGGTATTCACTCGCTCACTTATAATGGCGCGATAGCCTAACGATTTAGCAAGGGCAACATTTAAAAAGTTACTGCGTGTTAAAAAACTAAAACAATATGCTGGCTTAATTCTGCTTAAAAGTGGCTTTAACTGTTTGTAGCCGTTAACTAAACTGCCCTGCGAATTGAGCACGGTTTTGGTCACATACGTTGGGCACGCTTGAGATTCCGGTAAACTATCTAACAGGATAAGGTGTACAGGGGTTTTATTCGCCGCAAAGTAATTTTGTAGGATGAAAAGAAGTTTCGCCATTACTCTCTCAGCGCCGCCGCCCTCTAATGAGTTTATAATAAAAACAGCAGGGCGTGCTGGTTGTTCCATGAAACATCCTTTTCTAGGTTAAATAACTACAAACCGCCACTATTCTAACAGTCTGTATATGAATTGGTAATAAAATTACAAATTCATGAAAAGCCTCTCAAACTTGCACTTCAGTAATTATAAAAAATGCTACTTGGCGCTTGTTGAATGTAAGTCAAAGTATTAGTCCCTACATCAGTACACATATCGTGAATACACATATCGTGCCAGTAATTGATACAGATAAATCTGTTCATTTTGTGTAAAGATCTTTCAAGTTCAGTACAACTTTGTAATGATAAGCGCTTAACCAGGAGCAAAAGTGTATATCAAAAGAATTACGCATTTTTGACATCAACTTTCGTTGCACAAAGTAAGTACGTTTTGCACCAAAAAGACTACACACTCAATGCTTTTATTCATTTAGATAAAACTAAACATCGCGTTTGTGGTGTGTTTGGTCGTGCGCTTCCTATTGTTGCTACGCTGTACTGTCTTAGCACTTTTCCTTCGTTAATTGCGCAGCAAGCCAATGTATTTACTACTGATGTGTATAAGCGCATTAGCAATGTGTACGGTAAGGATGCATCACACGCTGTTGCCGATTGGCGACAGCTTATTAACGAGCTTCAAACTGAAGATTTAGATGAGAAGCTCTATTCAATAAATCGTTTTTTTAACAGGTTCGATTTTGTTGATGACATTGTACATTGGAAAGAAAAGGATTACTGGGCAACGCCTATAGAACTTATAGGAACGGGTGCCGGCGATTGCGAAGATTACGTAATAGCAAAATACTTCTCTCTAATAGAGCTCGGAGTACCAGAAAATAAGTTACGTCTTATGTATGTTACTGCACTAGAGTTGGGGCAACCGCATATGGTGCTTGCCTTTTATGAAACTCCTACTTCCATACCATTGGTGTTAGACAATATTAATAGACGTATACTTCCAGCAAGCAAACGACGAGATCTAGCGCCTATCTACAGCTTTAATGGCAATGGTTTATGGGCAGCAAAAGCAATGGGAACTGGAAAAAAACTAAGAAGCGGCGGCCCCATGAAAATGTGGGACGACATGGTAGAACGGCTAGATACCGTAATGAACGGAGATAAAAAATAACAATGAAATTATCTACCCAACTGAGCACTAGTTTGCTCGTGTTTTTAATATTTGTTTTTGCTGGGTCGTTTGTTATTAACGTAAAGCTTACGCGAGAGTATGTTAATGAACAATTAGCTACCCATGCTCAAGATACGGCAACTTCGCTAGGGCTTTCCATCACCCCTTACTTAGCTGAGCCAAACGGTATGGCCATCGCTGAAACAATGGTAAATGCAATTTTTGACAGAGGGTTCTATCAGTACATAACGGTTACCGACATGGAAGGAAACATGCTGATTGAGCGCAGAAACCCAAACACCGTCAGCACGGTACCTAAATGGTTTACGGAAATAGTCGATGTGACCCCTCCAAGTGAGAAAACAGAGTTAAATGACGGTTGGACGCTTGCAGGAGAGTTGATGGTGCAAAGCCACCCAGGCCTTGCAAACGAAACACTCTGGGAAAGCGTAAAACAAAGCGCGTTTATGTTTTTTGCTGCCTTTGTTTTAGCGTACATTGTTCTTATTTTTATTATTAGTGCTATTACTAAGCCATTAAGTACTGTTGTCGCAAAGATTAATGACATTCAAAATCAAAAGTTCTCTCAGATAAATTATACTCCTTTCACTAAAGAACTGAGTTTTATCACTACCGCTGTAAACAAACTGTCGCTCTCTGTTGAAGCAATGTTTAAAGAGCTCACTCAAAAAGTTGAGCATTTTAAAGCGCAAGCTTATGAAGATAGCTTGACAGGCTTTTCTAATAGAAGTGCTTTTACAAGGCATATGAATGCACTTCTAAGCAGCACCGTACACAGTGACGAGGGTTATATTATTATTGCCCGACTTGCCCATTTGAATACGATTAACACCACGCTAGGTGCTCAAGAAGGTGATGTGTATGTATCTGAAGTAGCAACAGCGTTAAAGAAGACGACTAACGATTTCCCTGAAAAATCCTTTCTATTCCGCATCTCCGGTGCCGACTTTGTGATTATTACTGAAGCGATTTCACAGGATGAATGCGAACGACGGTTACAACTTTTAAGCGACACCTTTAATAAGGTCACTCCGCTAAAAGATGGCTCTAAAGCCGTATGGATGGGCGTAACTAAATTTAATGATGAACAGTCTTTTTCACAGATTATGGAAAATGCAGACAGCGCGCTTATGGCGGCAACCAAACAGGAGTTTGGATGGCAGTTTGCTTCTAAGCTTACCTTCATACACAGCAATACGGCTTGGCGTGAGCGTTTAAATAATGTTTTAGAATTAAAGTATGCCGACATCTTGATCCAACCCATTATGAACCTGCAAGATAACAGCCCGAGCTATTTCGAGGCCTTCGCTCGCTTTAAAGATAAAGACACCGGAAGCATTATTCCTATGTCGCAGCTTATTCCAGCATCTGAACGCCTTAATCTCATTCCTGAGGTCGATAAGTTGGTCGTAAGCTTAGTACTTCAAAAGCTTTCCGGAACACCTCGTAATATTGCCATCAATATTGCAAATGCTTCACTTGCGAACCGAAATTTTAGAGATTGGCTGGTTGATACCTTGGGGCAACACCCTGAACTATGTGAAAGATTGGTATTTGAAATAGAAGACTCCGCCCTAATTCACCACAAAGCACAGGCGATTAGTTTCGCAAAAGCACTGATTGGTATGAAATGCCGAGTAACTATTGAACATTTTGGTGACAATCTTGCTTCTCTTGCAGGGTTGCGGGCCATTCAACCACATTTTGTAAAAATTTCTGGCAAGCTTACAAAAGGAATTCATACCGATAATGACAACTTGTTATTTGTAAGTAGCCTTCTAAGCGTCGCTCGTAGTTTGCACATATCAGTTATTGCCGAGCTTGTAGAGAATGAAGCTGAGTCGGTGGCACTATCGACAGCCGATGTTCAGTTTCAACAAGGTTACTATTTTGCAAAACCTACTTTATGGCAAATATGAAAAAGAAAATTATCAGCGGGCTTAGTGCAATTCATGTACAATGATGCCCAAAGAACGTCAATTTTTATCGACAGACACCAATATTAAGGAGTTTTTATGCGAAACAGTGCATTGTTGTCTCTATTTGTGAGCGCACTTTTACTATTGACGCCTATTTCGCATGCGCAAGAGTCTTCTGTTGCGCCTGGAACTAAGGTAAGAGGGTTGCTTGTTAGCGAAGTGGAAGCTGGAAAAGAATTAAGTGCCGCTTCTAGCGAAGTGAGTAGTACCGTACTCAATGAAGGATTGTATTTTGATGCCACTGGTCGCGCATATTTAGAACAAAACAGGTCGTCTTATGAAAGTATGGTTACTTTGTTGAATGAGAATGCGTCTGGGTTTGAAATTACGATAGCAGGCCTAGATTCAATGCCTGAAATACCGGCGCAAGTTGTTACTATTGCCATGATCTTCTTTCCAGAGAGTGCGGATGAAATTTACAGTATTGCATCACAGATGGGCATGCTGAGCGAAGATGATGCATTATTGGCAGCAATTAATGCGGGAATTGATCCAACAACTCTGACGGCCACTGCCGCAGGTGCGGATGGGAATGATTTTTCACCTCTTGGTGTTGGTACGGGCGCAGCGGGCGCCGGTGGTGGCGATACCACAGTCTCAGCAAACTGATAATAATTACAGGCGCAGTTGAGGCTAAGTAGTCGTTGATAAATCAGCCCTTTCCGAAAACCGAAAAGTTTCTTTTCGGTTTTCTTTTATTCACGCTTTTTTGGTTGCCTCTTTCTCTGGGAGGAAACCGCCCATGGGCATGGTCGTTAATGCAGGTGTCGTTTTTCCTGCAGGGGGCATTGCTTGTGCTTACTCAGCCTCATTTTTGTCAAAAATTGTATGCAAAACATAAATGGTTCATCTTGCTTTGGCTTGGCTTTTTAGCCTGCCAGCTTATCAACATTATTCCACTTCCCTACGCGTTCTTAGAATTTTTGCGACCTGAGAGACTTTCCGAGCTAGCAAATTTGCCAGGGAGTAGCGAATGGATTGCGTTAAGCTTTGATGTTGGTCAAAGCCAAATTACCTTGATGAAGTCTTTTGCCTACAGCGTATTATTTTTTCTTTCTCTATCCCTTATTAACTCACCTCAAAGGCTTAAGCTTACATTAATAACAATTAGCGCGGCAGGTATATGCCAAGCAATTTACGGAAGTTTAGAGGTGCTTTCTGGTATTAAGCAAAGCATTATTTTTGAGTTACCGGTAACGCACATTGCCACTGGAAGCTTCGTTTATAAAAACCACTACGCTAACTATTTACTATTAACCTTAAGTGCGGCCATAGGCTACTTGATCGCAACTATGCATATTACAAAAACTGGAACAAAGAGAGAACGCCTTAGAAGACTTATTAAGTTTTGGCTTAGCAACAAAGTTTTGTTTCGTATAGGCATTATTGTAATGGTAATAGCTTTGGTTATGTCTCGCTCTCGCATGGGGAATAGTGCATTCTTTTTTAGCATGACCCTAACCGCAACCTTAGGCTTGATATATTTTAAACCACGGCAAAAAAGTTATATTACACTGTTTGTCAGCATGCTAATTATCGATATATTGATTGTTAGTAGTTTATTCGGCTTAAAACAAGTTCAACAACGTTTAGAGCAAACCAGTTTCACTCAAGAAAGTAGAGATGAGGTTATTGCAGATGCTTTGCCTTTATTAGGTGAGCACCCATTGTTGGGTTTCGGTGGCGGAACTTTTTATACAATTTATCCACACGTTCAAAATCAAACTATTCAGCATTTTTACGACCATGCCCATAATGAATACCTGCAATTTAGCATTGAGTTTGGGCTTGTTGGCACCCTATTGCTGGCCTTGCTGGTAATTTTATGTGCCAAAAGTAGTATAAGTGCAATTCGCCGGCGGAGACACCCACTCCCAAGAGGCGTAGCATTTGCAAGTTTCATGGCAACAGTGGGAATGGCTTTGCATGCAATCGTGGATTTCCCACTGCAGGCGTCAGCAAATGCAGCACTTTTTATAGTACTTCTGTCATTAGGCGTCACAAGCAAAGCTATATCTATGCGCCCTCAACATAATTAAATTTGATTAATAGCAATGCAGCCTGTCTCATTATTAACTGGTAGCGCTATCACCTAAAGGATTTTTTGTGGTTCTTAAAATTAAACACCCTGTCGAAGAAGAGCCAAACGTGCAGCATATGCTAGACCGAATGCCCAAAAAGGTAGCTGAGTCATTTTCTAACGAACAGCTTACTCATTTAAATGCAGCACTAGCGGGTAGACGCTGGGGTAGTCACAAGGTCGATTTAAGGGGCACTATTGGCCTTTTTAAAAGCAGATACTATTTTGTATTGCTGGCAGGCAGAGACAAGCGCGACTTATCAAGAACTGAAATGCGCATGGGCCGAATTGCCATGGCAGCAGCAGTAACTTTGTTTATAAGCACTTCGTTATTACTAGGGTTAGTACTGCTGTATATTCTTAAAAGCTGGCTTGGCATAAACTTGTTTGAAGACTTTTCACTCGGATTGTGGGATTTCTTGAAGTCCTTATAGTAAATGCGAGTTAAGCGTTACCACTCGCCTGATACTTAACATTCCATACTCTAGAAAAATTGCCCTAAGCCCAAACCACCTTCAAAAACTAGTCATAACTAACGCAGTTGGGGATTTGCTTCCTTACTGGATAAGGCGATGACTTTAGCCATCTACATACCGTTTTTTCTAACGAGTATTTCTCAATGCTCTGTAACACTCTTTCTCGGCTTAATGGGTTTTGTAAACCACGATGCAAGTGTTTTGCTAGCATGCCTTTTATTTTAACATAGTGAATACTTTTAGCGTGAAACATACTGAGGCCAAATTCTGCTATAAAGCTATGCAGTAAGGCATCTTGAGGCCCAACTTTTTGAGCGCTGTCTAAGTAGGAATAAAACTCATCATCTAGCTGGTTTAGCTTCCACTTTGAGGATGCAAGTCCAACCCAGCTCGCCGACCACTTTGGTCTTAAAGTCAGGCTATTGTGATAACTTGCCATTGCACTCTCTAAAAATTGGTTGCTTTCGCTTTTTCTATCTATGAACGCCAACCACTCATACACTTGCCCACGCATTTGAAGGTAAAGTGCATTATTTGGGAAGTACTTTATTGCAGTTTCAATTTTCTTTAACGCTAAGTGTGCTTTATCAATGCTTGCTCTACTTGGCTGCTCTTGCCATTGTTCTACACTGTTTTTAACGCTGTAATATGCGTTTCCCGCAATAAAGAATTGCCCACTCCAAAATACACCCCAAAATAACAAGCCAATTAACAAGAACTTAATCATATTGATGGATAAGGCCTTACTGCGCATCATTGACATTTACTGCTTCGCTGAGCCAACAATGTCACCAGGCGTTTTTATAAACAGCTGTTCTGCATAACTTTTGTCAAACTTAGATACTAGCTCGAATGCCTCTTTCATATCGTTTGGGCGTCTAAATGTGTCATGGGTATCGGAAGCGACAACGTGAAACGCTCTTTCTCTCAATAAAGTGGTTGCAAATTGTTGAACATTTTCGCCGAACCTACCGGTTAGCGCTCCGGCCGTGGCCTGAAATTGACAACCTAAACGCTGAAGCCATAAAAACTTGTGCTGCTCGCTCAATAATTCCCTATTTCTTTCTGGGTGAGCTATCAGTGGTTGAACATTGTGTTTAAGCAACCACTTCACAAGTGAATCTAACCCCTGTGGTAAATGACTGTGGGGCATTTCAAGGAGGAGTATTCGCTTCTCATTAAGCGTACCTAAAAATGGCAGCGCATTTTGTTTATGCCAAATAGGAATTAACTCATTTACTCGGACTTCTGCGGCAAATGAGAAAGTAATTGGAATATTGTGATGGGCTACGTTTTGCTCAAACGTTTTAAAAGCGCTTTCAATAGATGCGTGGGTATTGTCAAAATACCCTTTGTGCATGTGAGGTGTGCACACCATATGGGTAACGCCATTATCCACGGCTTGCCTAGCCATTTCTAAGGCAATATCTAGAGACCTGGCACCATCGTCGATGCCAGGAAGTATATGACTATGAAGGTCTATCAAATAATACTGTTAGCTATTTTTATGACTTGTATATCCGTATTGGTCATAAAAACCTGCATACCTTTGTGCTACATCAGATTTGCGTAAGTCTACTTGATTTAGTACCACTCCATCAAGACGATGACCCACTTGTAAGAATCTAGATAGGCCGGTGTTGATTACCTTCTCGCTTGTGCTGTCAGCTCTAACAACGTAGATAACAGAGTCACAAGAGTTGGCAACTACCATAGAGTCGCTAACGGCCTGCGTTGGGGCTGTATCAATAACTACGTACTTGTATTGGGTTTTAAGCTCTTCTATCAGTGCTTCGAACCCTTTGTCAGACAATAACTCTTGTGGATTAGACGGAATGGTGCCCGCAGAGAGAATATCGATTTTCGACTCATCATCTCTTATCAAACATTCATCAAACGTATGAGTTTTTAAAATGAGGTTAGCAACGCCCGGTTGGTAGTTGGGTACATTAAACTGCTTCCCGACGGTAGGACGACGCAAATCAGCATCAATTAATATAGTCTTATCTAATTGCCCCAATGCAAAAGCCAAGTTTATCGAAACCGTAGTTTTACCTTCTTTTGGCACACTGGAGGTTACCATTATAGCCTGTTGCTCTTTGTCTAAATTGAGCAGAGATAAACTGGTACGCAATGTTCTAACCGACTCGGCAAATTGATGCTTTTTACCATCGAAGAAAGAGCGTATTGGCAAATCGGTTTTTTTCTTGTGCGGCAGCCATGGAATAAGCCCCAACATACGCTGTCCTAACTTTCGCTCTACATCTTCTACTGAGCGAATACCGCTATTTAGCGTTTCCATCACTATGGCTAAAAACACCCCAAAACCTATGCTAAAAACAAAGGCAGCACCAATAAGGAGCTTTTTGTTTGGCTTCGACGGCCCGTAATTTGGCATAGCTGAATCTAGCACACTCGCGTTTGCCGACTCGAAACCGCCTAACTCGTCGGTTTCTTTCAATCGCGTAAAGAAGGAGTTATAAAGCTGTTGGTTAATATCAACTTCTCGTTGTAAGCCTTTACGCTGAGTGTCTAGAGTGGATAGGGCGCGATATTCTGACTTTGCTTTTTCAACTTCTTGCTGCAGTTGTTTTACGCGCTCTTCAGATACTTCATACTGCGTAGTAATGCTTGTTATCAAATCGCTAATTTGGCTATTGAGGGTTTCTTTCACTGAGGAAAGTTCTGCGTTTGCCGCAATCATTCTAGGGTGCTTAGGGCCGTATACTTTACTAAGCTCATTAACCCGAGTCATTGCCCGAGCCTCATCTCTGCGAACGCCCTGAATGGTTGGATGATTAAGCACCTCGGGTAACTTAGACACGTCATCGAGGGAGGTATCATTACGTGTTTGGCGATAAATGACACCATTTAATTTTAGTGCAGTTTGTGCGTCTAACAGCTGGCTACTTAAGCGTTCTAATTCATCAGCAGCTAAACCAACCACGCCGTCAATATTTACCACCTGATTTTGCTCGTAAAACTTTTCGAGGTTGCGCTCTGCAACGTCTAATTTGTCTTTTAGGCCCTCTAGGCTCTCTGTCAAAAACGACGTAGCTTTCGCTGTCATATCGAGTTTAGCTTGTAAATAGTTTTCGATATACACATCAGCAATAGTATTGGCAATTTCAGCAGAGAGCGTTGGAGATTCAGTTGTAACTGAAATTTCCATTACCTGAGTATTCTCTACCATGGATATCGTAACGGCTTTCATCAGGATTGAGACAGCTTTACGTTTTTTCTTTGCTAAGATCTCGGCGTCTGTCAAAACAACAGCCTTTTCTTGAGGAAGGAATGGCAAGAAATCTGATGCAAAGGATTTGAGGCTGTCAATCATCCCTGGCCCTTCATCAGCGGGCATAAAATCAGCATTATTGTACAGTGAGATACTCTCTACCGTTCGCTCTGCTATTTGGCGAGAACGCAATATTTCGTATTGCGTTTGCATATAGTCTTTGCGCTTGGTGTCTAACCCATAAACTTCTTCAATTGAGACAATATTGGCTTTTTCAGACTCGACCAGAATAGTAGTGGCCGATGTGTACATTGGCGTCATACGCAATACTAAGAGTGCTACCAGAACGGTAAATGCAACTGCCAATGATACAATTCTAAATGCGTATCGCTTTATAATTCCAAAATAATGAGCGATATCAATGGTTTCATCTTCGAACACACCATTATTTAGCTCTTCCCTGTTGTTAACTGCCATTTTTTATTCCCAAAAACTACTCAATTAGAAAAAGCGTTGGTTTATGGTGATAATGTCACCAGGTTGTATCATGTCACTCACCGTAACTGTAAATTCGAAAGTTTGACCATCTTTTTCTCTTACAATAGTAATTTTGTCCCTAGCCGCTCTCTCGGTATAGCCTCCAGCAAGTGCCGCAGCTTTGTTAACAGACAGCCCTGGCTGATAAGGGTATCCTCCAGGCCTTTTTACTTCACCATCAATGAAAAAAGGCCGATATTCTACAATTGATACAGACACAGAAGGATTAATTAAGTAGTCACCCAACAATCCGTCGTATATAAGCTGCTCTACTTCAGCCGCCGTCATTCCAACAAGCTTAATCTCACCGAGGAATGGATAGTTTATGGTACCCACATCTGGCAGCCTTACTTCCATCGACAAATCGTCTTGTCCGAACACACTTATACTTACTCTGTCCCCTGAGCCTAGCTGATACTGGCTCATACTAAGGTTGCCCTGCTGCGCTGCTAATGACGAACACATTAAAGCAAGAAAAGCAAAAGAGAACATCGATACTAAATGGCGTTTCACAGCGTTACCTCAGCAGAAATTCCAACTACATTTCTATCGTACCCTATTAAAGCTCGGTTACTGTCACGGTCGTCTAATTGATAAAACAAAGAGAAGCTTAACCAGCGTCTTGCATCATAATTTAGAGATGCAGAGTATCGCATTAGTTCATCATCTCGGTTAGCGAGCACGCTGTCTGTAAGCACGTATTCATCGGTTAATTTGGATACTTTAAACGAAGTACTTAAACGCTGAAGCCACTCGTGGTTCCATGACGCAGAGTAATCTCTACCCCGAATGAAGTTACCTTCACCATTGGTTTCGCGAGTGTCTGCGCTTGTGGTAAACCTGAATGTGGAATAAGTCAAAGGTTGCCACTCAACACCCACCTCCCAGTCTGTACCGTAGAAAGTGCTTCTTGTCTCCGCTTTAAAATCTTTTTCTTTATACCCTGCTTTCGCAAAACCAGTTGTTGCCGCTGTACTTTCCCAAGTTAAACCGACGAGTACCCTAGTTTCATCACTATCTCGCGTGGTTATACCAACCTGATTGTCATATCTCACGTAAGTTTGGGTTACATCTAATACAACATTTGTAGCAGAACCAACTCGGTAGGCCAGCTCGGCTCCGACTCTGTTTTTTACTCGATCGCGGATTAAATAAGCTTGTTCACTTCTATCGTAATCCAGTGTTTGCCTATCAGCTTTTAGGATAATCATGCCATCAGACGTAACCGCGCCATAAGAGTAATCTGCACCTATTGCAGTGCTTTTATATCTGTCTGGCGTTGCAATGTTATTGCCAAGCCCTAAGGAAAAACCAGTTCCTCGGTCTTCATGGCCATCTTCGTACTGCGCTATCGCATTCACACGATGGCGGCTGTTAAGCTCAAAATCGCCAGATGCTTCAAAGAAATGATCAGTATAGTCGTCAGCACTACTTGAAAAATAAACGCCGCGCTCAAGTCGATAGCCAATTTGAACTGGGTTCCCATCAAGCTCAGTCGCTGCAATAAGTTCAGGAGAAAAAATTGACCGCCAGCTGTAGATTTCTGGTAGATCATCCCGCGCGTACGCTACGTTATCAACATAGCTTATTGAAGAGTTTAGAATAGGAATAATATCAAACTGCCCTACTTCTACGCGGCCCGCCTCCTGCGCACAAACATTTATTGGTATTGTGGCGCAAATCGCCGACACTACTGCTATGTTTCGTGTCCATTTCAACATTTCATTTCCTCTGATTTCAACCCAACTGATTCATTTTTGTGCAAAGCACGAACTTCGTTGCCTTTCAAAGCCGCAAACGCCGGAGAAAAGGACTTTTCATAGTGCACATCTATTTCATTAACGTAAGTGATGCAAGCAGCACGCCCATTTATCATTTTAAGCTTAAATGTAATAAGCCCGAGCGTTTAACCCATTTACATGGCAAGTACTGTTAGCCCTCTGTCCAAGCTTTAAATCACTAATTAAAACCAGTTTTAAATTGTGCGTTATGCTATCTCATTTATGACACAGATGGAAAGAATTAAGGGACAAACAGGTACTCATTGAGGAATCTTTCGATAAATTTTGTAATAAAATTACATGAAAGTTATAATAATCGTTAAATACGTGTAATGTATAAAGTAGTATATCCTTTAACCACTCGTGATTTAAATTACTTCATATAATTTCTTTTTTCGGTAGATACAAGTAAAGGCTCAGTTTTTGCTTAGACATTACAATGGCCTTTTCTAAAAACAACTTCTCTTGCAGTTAGCAAGCGCCTTTGATTTCAACCAAGCATTCCGAGATATTTAAAAATGGATAATAAAGTAGACCCAAACAAAGCGATTAAATCTCACCCAGTGGAGTCATCGAGTAGTGGTGGTCTTGTGGTGAGAAATCAAAGTGGGTTTTCTACGTTTTACAGACTGATTGACCTCTCAATCGTTACGTTCTTCTATTACGCTAGCGCCTATTTTTATGGTGTCCCTGTCGACGCTACCAGCCTCCTACTCCTATTCATCAATGTAGTCTGTTTCCAAATTTCAGCAGAAGGTGTTGAGCTTTACCGCTCTTGGCGTGGACACAGAACGCCAGAAATGCTGCGAGCAGCGGCCATAACATGGGCAATTACCATTTTTGCAACGCTCACGTTAGGGTATTTTTTCGTTTCAAATATTAGTCTTCCAGCTCCCGCCATTTTACTTTGGTTCGCTTCATCTTTTATCGCTCTTATCATTTGGCGATATGTAATGCGAAAGTTTTTGTTCAGGATTCGAAAAAGTGGTCTTAATTCGAGGCGTTCGATCATTATCGGCGCCACACCAGTAGGTGCGAATGTCGCTTTACAGATACAGAATAACGAACACTTGGGTATTCGGTTCAACGGAATTTTCGACGATAGAGGAAGCGACCGCCTTCCCCATGAGCTGCAAAATACGGTACTGGGTAAAATTGACGACGCCATTGAAATGGCAAAACGTAATGAAGTGGATTATATCTACATTGCATTGCCAATGAGTGCCGAAAACCGCATACGTACTATTTTAGAACAGTGCAGCGACACCACAGCGAACGTTTATGTTATTCCAAACTTCTTTATGTACAACTTACTCAATGCACGCTGGCAAACCGTAGGCAATGTGCAGGCATTGAGTGTTTACGACACGCCTTTTCAAGGTGCAAGCGATGTATTAAAGCGCATTGAAGATGTTGTACTGAGCATTGCCATTCTTGCACTAATTTCAATCCCTATGCTTTGCATTGCCGCAACAGTGAAAATGACGTCCAAAGGCCCTGTTATTTTTAAACAAAAACGCTATGGGTTAGATGGTAAACAAATTACTGTTTATAAGTTTCGTTCGATGACAACGCAAGATAATGGCGCAGTGGTAAAACAAGCTACCAAGAATGATGCGCGCTTAACAAAAATAGGTGGTTTTTTGCGACGCACCTCGCTTGATGAGCTACCTCAGTTTATCAATGTTTTACAGGGGAGGATGTCTATTGTCGGTCCCCGCCCTCATGCTGTTGCTCATAATGAAGAATACCGAAAAATAATTACTGGCTACATGCTGCGTCATAAAGTTAAGCCAGGCATTACTGGTTGGGCACAAGTAAACGGTTTGCGTGGCGAAACAGAAACCACTAACAAAATGGTTCAGCGGGTTGAATACGACCTAGATTACATACACCGCTGGTCTATTTGGTTCGACATGAAAATTGTATTTATGACTGTGTTTAACGGTTTCTTGAATAAAAACGCTTACTAGCTAGTTGGTTGTATTTAGCGCAGAGAGGTAATTTCTGCGCTTTATTCTCTTCACTATTTCTTAGAGTAGAGTATTTTAATGTAGTGCAGTCTCGTGCTTTTTTGGTTCAAATCTTGTTCATAGCTAATCCCGCTTAAACCTGCTCCCTGTAGGCTTATAAAAGCCTCGGCCTTGAGTCATACGAATAGCCCACCTCCCACTACAAAAGATAAGTTTTTATAAACTCTTCAGTGCCGTAATTTTTCTATGTCAGCACTACATTACATTGTGCATATGAAATTTTTAGCGTGACTAACTTTTGCATTTGATAAAAGGGAAATCGTACTAAAGAATTAACGTCACACCATCTGGAAACCTCTATATAACGACTCGGTTATATAGTTAGTTGATGACCTTTTACGTCAAGAGCCTGGATAATAGGAAGTTTGAGTTTGGATATATTGGAGTTTAGGTGTATTAGAGTTTAGGTGTAATGGAGTTTAGGAGTTCACTAGCCTACAAGAGTAATTAACCTAATAAGCGTTTCAACTTCTAACGTAATTTCTTGTAGAAAAGAAAAAGGCGAGCATCCTGCTCGCCTTTCCCCGAAAGAACTTAAACTTAATTAGTTAATAATTAAGCTAATGCGCCTTTAGCCGCTTCGACTAATGCGCTAAAAGCTGCTTTGTCATGAACTGCGATGTCGGCAAGGATCTTACGATCAATCTCAACAGACGCTTTCTTCAAACCGTTAATGAAACGGCTGTATGACAAACCATTTTGACGTGACGCAGCATTAATACGTGCAATCCATAACTGACGGAATTGACGTTTACGCTGACGACGGTCGCGGTAAGCATATTGACCAGCTTTAGTTACAGCTTGTACCGCTACGCGATAAACTCGTGAACGAGCGCCGTAATACCCTTTTGCCTGCTTGAGGACTTTTTTGTGACGAGCACGTGCAATCGTGCCGCGTTTTACTCTAGCCATTCTTTAGTCTCCTAAGTCTTAAACGTACGGCAACATGCGCTGAACTAATTTAGTATCAGAATCATGAACCAATTTTTTGCCACGTAACTGGCGTTTACGCTTAGTACTCTTCTTAGTCAGAATGTGACGTAAGTGAGACTGCTTGCTTTTAAAGCGACCAGAGCCCGTTTTCTTGAAACGTTTGGCGGCACCGCTTACAGATTTCATTTTAGGCATTGCTAAAACTCCGCATTGTTTTGTATCGACGTGTTCAGCGTGCAGACGCTTAATTGTCGGTTAATGTTTGCAGCAAGGTGTTTCAGGGTGCAGATTCCTGAAAACTTTAGACCATTACTACTTCTTAGTTGGGGCGAGCACCATAATCATCTGGCGGCCTTCCACGCGACGTGGAAAAGATTCGCAGTTTGCGATCTCTTCTAAATCGGTTTTAACGCGATTTAGTAGGTCTATACCGATGTCTTGGTGCGCCATTTCACGTCCGCGGAAGCGAATTGTGACTTTGGCTTTATCACCACCTTCGAGAAAGCGACGCAGGTTGCGCAGTTTTACCTGGTAATCGCCTTCATCAGTGCCAGGGCGAAACTTAATCTCCTTGACCTGAATTTGCTTTTGTTTTTTCTTCTGCTCTTTCTGAGCTTTACTCTTTTCGAAGACGAACTTGCCATAGTCCATAACTTTACAGACTGGCGGCTCAGCATTCGGACTGATTTCTACAAGATCTAAGGCAGCTTCTTCCGCTAGCTGCGTTGCTTCAGCGAGTGAAACTACGCCAACCTGTTCTCCGTCTTTGCCAATTAAACGTACTTCTTTGGCTTTAATCTCATCGTTAATGCGGGCTTTGTCGCCCTGAGCCTTATTGTTAGCGCCTTTAATGTGGTATTCCTCCAAACATTCAATTCTCTCGTTTGTTTTTGTGATGCCGTATTCAGCATGAAATTTGAGTCAAAAACAAACTCCGGTGTGCATTATACACAAATTTTGCTCAACTACTTAATGGTCTTTGCCATAACTTCTTGTTGAGACATGGCAATAAAGTCTTCCAGGCTCATTTTGCCTAGGTCATCGCCGCGACGTGAGCGTACTGCTACTTCGCCCGATTCCATTTCTTTATCGCCTACTACTAGCATATATGGGATACGCTTAAGCGTGTGCTCACGGATTTTAAAGCCAATCTTCTCATTTCTCAAGTCAGACTTTGCTCTAAACCCTAAATCGTGCAGTTTTTTTACACAATCTTCTGCGTAATCTGCCTGTTTGTCAGTAATATTCATTACTACCACCTGTTGTGGTGCTAACCATAACGGGTAAAAACCGGCAAACTCTTCGGTAAGTATACCGATGAAACGCTCTAACGAACCCAAAATCGCTCTGTGGATCATTACAGGTACTTTGCGTTCGCCATCTTCAGCAACGTAAGTAGACCCTAAACGACCAGGCATAGAGAAATCGAGCTGCACAGTACCACATTGCCATGCTCTGTCTAGACAATCGTGTAAAGTAAATTCAATTTTAGGGCCGTAGAACGCACCTTCACCCGGTTGATATTCAAATTCAATATCATTGGCTTTTAATGCGTCAGCTAGTGCTGCTTCCGACTTATCCCAAATTTCATCAGCCCCTACTCGCTTTTCAGGTCGAGTAGACAATTTCACTGCTACTTTGTCGAAGCCAAATGCTGCGTAGGTCTCATACACCATTCTTATACAGCCGCTAACCTCTTCTAAGATCTGCTCTTCTGTACAAAAAATATGGGCATCGTCTTGCGTAAACCCACGAACTCGCATTAAACCGTGCAGCGCGCCTGATGGCTCGTTGCGGTGGCAACAACCAAATTCAGCCATACGCAGCGGTAAATCGCGGTAAGACTTAAGGCCTTGGTTAAATATTTGAACGTGACCTGGGCAGTTCATCGGTTTAACCGCGTACTCGCGCTTTTCCGACTCGGTAGTAAACATGTTTTCTGCGTACTTGTCCCAGTGTCCACTTTTTTCCCACAAGCTGCGGTCCATCATTAATGGGCCTTTCACTTCGTCGTAGTTATATTGGCGAAGTTTCGTGCGAATGAAGCTCTCTAACTCGGTGTATATAGACCAACCGTCATTGTGCCAAAACACCATACCTGGCGCTTCTTCTTGCCAATGGAATAAGTTTAGTGCTTTACCAATTTTGCGGTGGTCGCGCTTTTCAGCTTCTTCAAGTCGTTGTAAATACGACTTCAGTTGTTTTTTGTCTGCCCATGCTGTGCCGTAAATACGCTGCAACATTTTGTTATCGCTGTCGCCGCGCCAGTAAGCACCCGCCACTTTCATCAGCTTAAAGTGATGGCAAAACTTCATGTTTGGTACATGAGGGCCACGGCACATGTCGGTATATTCTTCGTGAATATACAGTGCTGGGCGGTCATCCTTGCTGATGTTCTCATCAAGAATTTCAATTTTGTAGTCTTCACCACGCTCTGCAAAGGCATCGCGAGCTTCTTGCCAACTGACTTTGTTTTTTACAACGTTGTAGTTTGTTTTGGCAAGCTCTAGCATACGCTTTTCAAGCTTGGCTAAGTCTTCCTGAGTCAGGCTTTCTTCCATATCAACATCGTAATAGAACCCGTTGTCGATAATTGGTCCAATGGCCATTTTCGTGTTTGGCCATAGCTGTTTAATGGCATGGCCTAACAAGTGAGCACAGCTGTGGCGAAGAATATCTAGGCCATCGTCGTCTTTTGCGGTAATAATTTGAAGCTGTGCGTCAGCATCAATCATGTCAACTGCGTCAACAAGCTCGCCGTTTACTTTTCCGGCAATCGTTGCTTTGGCTAAACCAGGGCCAATGTCGTTAGCAACGTCAAGTACAGAAACAGCGTTGTCGAAAGCGCGTTGGCTTCCATCAGGAAGGGTAATTACAGGCATGAATGTTCCTTTACAGTGGTGACGCCTACTCTGCGCCACTTGCATATTTAAAGTTTGAGCGTGGAATACGCTATTCGTATTTCTCCAACGTTCGTGTTTATCCCGCTTACACCATCAATTTTACGGCTGGCCATGTCACTCACAGACCGCAGCGTCAAAAGATTAAAGTAAAAGTTAAAAACAAAGCACAGCGTTGAATTATTAATATGTTTTCGATGGGCGATTATAACGAGTGTATGCACAACTTCAATGATGAAAACTGGTTTCATCAACTAATTGACATTCAATCGCTTAATTTAAGTGCTTCTCCTTAAAAACACTTGCCATTAACCGTGCATTTTTTGTGATTTGCTCCATACTTTAAACTCTGTTCAAAATATAACCACAGGTGTGTTATGTGGCATTTCATCAGCGAACATGTTTCTGAAGCAACAGGTCAATTTTTTCATTGCCAGCGCGCAGAGCCCGTAACGGGTGGCCATACTCACGCATGCTTTATTATCAAGGATGAAAGCCATCGATACTTTGTCAAAACACGGCTGTACGATGATACCCAGCAGCTATTTCATGAGGCTGAAGGGTTAGAAGCGCTATCACAAACCAACACAATTTTAGTGCCCAAGGTTATCTGCCACGGAGTTACCAAAAACGAAACACCCAATATGGAATATTTAGTATTGTGCCATTGCCGTTTTGTGACGCCTGATTTGAACAGCTATTTTGCGTTGGGAGAAAAGCTTGCGCAGCTGCATAGCGTAAATGCACATACAAGCTATGGTTGGCCACACGATAATTTTATTGGTTTAAGTGTTCAAACTAATGGGCGCGCGGCGTCTTGGGCAGATTTTTTTGCTGAACAGCGACTAGGTAGCATGCTTGAGCGCTTAGTTGCCAGCAATGTATGGCAAAAAAGTGATGGCAACGCCGATGATATTGTTGAATACGCTCGCAATGTGCTTAGCTTACACCAGCCCCACCCTTCGCTACTGCATGGAGACTTGTGGCAGGGTAATGTAGGCTTTACTGCGAAAGGCCCGGTAATTTACGACCCTGCTGTTTATGTGGGTGATGCAGAAACAGATCTGGCTATGGCCGAGTTGTTTGGTGGCTTCCCCGATATTTTTTTTAAAGGCTATAACAATACCTCCCCCATTGAAAAAAATTACATTCAAAGAAAACCAATCTATCAGCTTTACCATATTTTAAACCATGGGTTATTATTCGGCGCTCATTATATCGTTCAAGCAAAAGACATTATTAGCGATATTCAGCGTACGAAATACGCGTAGCGTAAATACAAAAGTGAGTTTTTATGGAAGACAACGGCCTTAATGCGTTTGCAGCCAACAATGTTTACAAGGAAAGCGTAACGCCTGTTGTATTGGTAACCGGCGCTGCAAAGCGCATCGGCGCGACAATAGCCCGTAGACTTCACGCAAGTGGATATTCAGTCATCATTCATTTCTCCACGTCTTCAAATGAGGCAAATGCCTTAGTTAACGAACTCAATCAATCTCGCGAAAATTCTGCTGCCTGCCTTCAGGGCGATCTACGCGACAAAGACAGCGTACAAAGCTTAGCTGAACAGTCAGTAGCCATTTGGGGGCGATTAGACTTACTGGTTAACAATGCATCGAGTTTTTATCCCACGCCCCTTGGCGAGATTACCGAAGACGACTGGTCATCATTGGTGGGTAGCAATGTGAAAGGCCCCTTATTTTTGTCTCAAGCATTAACACCAGCACTGACAAACAGTAAAGGCAGCATTATCAATATGATAGATATGCACATTGATAGGCCGCTGCCTAAACACAGCGTGTATTTATTGGCAAAAGCAGGATTAGCATCACTCACCCGCTCTATGGCGATAGATCTTGCACCAGAGGTGCGCGTAAACGGTATTGCGCCCGGCGCTATACTGTGGCCAGAGCGGGAGATGAACGAACAAGATAAAAAGCGTTTACTCGACAGCGTTCCACTTCGCCAACTTGGAAACCCAGAAGATATTGCAGAAACGCTGATGTTTCTTGTTTCTGCGCCTTATATAACAGGGCAAATTATCTATGTAGATGGAGGCCGAAGCCTTTATACCAGCGCTGAAATATAAAGCGAAGAACTCAATTAAAAAGAGACGCACAATCTATGATGAAGTTTCAACGTTTTACAAGCGCTAATTCTTTTGCACGCGCTTTGTTTTTTACAAGCGCTATGCCTTACACGCCAACTTTCGCATCGGCTTGGCGGTATGCGGTCGGTGCAATCGCCATCGTTTTGCTATCGGGGTGTTTTGGGCAAGAAACGGTAAAAGAGAGTCTTGACGATTATCAGGGCCGGCTTTCTCGAGTATTAGACACTCCATTGCCTGAGACGGTTGTGAAACCGCTGCCAAAACTGATAGACGGCTCGCAATTAAAATACAACATTGAAGGGCTGAGCATAAACCTACGGGAGTTCTACGCTATACAAGACTGTGAGCTTGGCCGAGTAGTTGCTGAAAGAAACACCTCCCTTGGCAAAAGCCAGCTGCCCTCTCAGCGCTTGGTATATGAGAGTAAGCTACTGTCTGTATTTTCAGCCTGTGAAAACTCACTGAGAGAGACTGACACAAAGCTTGCCGATACGCTGGCCGCTTGGAAGAAAGCAAAAGAGGCTGATTACACGCAAAGCTGGGCTAACCTTATTCAAACCAGTAAAGAGTTGCGTTTAGGTTTAAATAGCCCTGAGCGCCTTCTTGCCACTGAGAGCAATAAGGACGCGTTAGCGAGTATTAACAGCTTGTATTTTCTAGATGAGCTGTTAACCCCCGCGGCGTTAAGGAAAAGTATTGATAGCAGCGAGTTAGAAGCACAGCTTAAGATAATTCTTTCTTCGCGACTGCCGGCGAGTTTGTGGCAAACGCAGCAAACCCTTGCCACTATTTTACCAAAGCTGACAGAGTCTCTCGCCCCTCAACTCAATGCCATTGCTTGCCCAGAGGGACGCGCGAGTGATACTGCTAAAATTCTTCGCAATGTGTTTTATTTGTTTTTTATTGAAGAAATTCAGCCCGTGGGCAGTTTAGTAAACAACTACCACTACAAAATGATGCCGTTGTGGGAAAAGTGGCAAGACAACCCGGTGCTTCATAGCGCATTTAAGCGCTATATACACCAACAAGCTAACATAGGATTTGCTACTTACAGCAATGCTATGCAGGAACATGTTTCTATGTGGCAGCAGTTTTTAGGTCGCTGTAATTTATCGCCGGTGGCGTAAATGTTCTTTGAAGAGGGGCTTTACTCAATATACCGCAATACTCTGTGATAAATTGCATAAGCAATTGGAATCATGGAATACTCTTATCAAATCACTATTTCTAAAAAATGGCGTTAGCGCTGATGAGCTGTTGCAAAAAAGACCATGACTAAAAAAAGAGCGGATAAAAGCCAAAACGACGTTTTAGCGCAAATAGCACAGCATTATGCAACGCTGTCTCCCGCGGGTAAGGCAATAGCGCATTACCTTCAGAAAAATCCAATTGCAGTGCTATCGCAGTCAACATCGCTGATTGCGGAAAATGTAGGTACATCCAAAGCCACGGTAAGCCGGTTCTTTCGCCAGGTTGGCTTTGAATCCCACCAGCAAGCCAGAGCCTCGCTCACCACACTGCGAGAACAAGGCATACCTATTGCCTCAGATAACAATGAAAAACACCATTTCGATAGTGAGGTGCAAAACCTAGCGGCAAGTTTTGATGGTATCGCTGTTGAAGAGCTAAACTCTATCGCCACATTGCTGGCCAATGCTGGGCAAGTCACACTTATTGGGTTTCGAAACGCCTACCCTATTGCCCTTCACTTTCGCCAACAGTTAAAGCAAATACGAGCTTCAGTTCGAGTGCTTCCTCAGCCCGGACAGACACTCAGTGAAGATATTATCGACCTTACTAATAAAGATGTGGTGGTTTTATTTGGCTTTCGCCGTCGCACTCGCCAGTTCAAGTTTGTGCTCGAGAACATCAAGCACTGCAAAACCGTGTTGATTACCGATCCTACTGGTCAAGGCTATAAGCACTTTGTCGACCACCTTTTAGTATCGCATATTGGCAGTGATGCCCCCTTCGACAGCTATGCTGCGCCAATGAGTCTGGTTGCTACGCTGTGTAACTTAACGTATACCAAACTTGGCTTAACGGCCTCTAAGCGGGTTGATGCCATTACTGAAATTTACAAGCAAATGGATGAATTAGAAGACGCCGAGCGCTAAGAGGAAGCTCTCGCCTTTTTTATCACTCGCTTTTTTCTCTTTCGCTTTTCATCCCGCGCTCTTACAAAAAAGTGGCTTGAATAAGCACGTTGCAAATTACCTCAACTAGAATGCTGACTCAGCGCCGTAGGAACAATTGTTTCTCTTGACATTATTTTGAAACGATTGTTTCATAGGATATCGAAAAATTATAATGACTATACCGAAACACGCAGTGAATTCTCCTTTTGTATTAACGCCACCTATTAATGAAGAAAAATCTCAGTTCGCCCTAGAGGGTTCCTCTAAAGGTGCCCTTGAACATTTAGGGCTGGCAGTGAAAGACTTATTTCATATGGCTAACCTGCCAACAGGTGCAGGCAACCCTGACTATTTGAAGTCGCATGTAAAAGCTCATGAAAATAATACAATTGAGACGAACAACACAGTAAAGGCACTGCTCAACGCTGGCGCAGTGTTTAAAGGTAAAACAATTACCGATGAGCTTGCCTATAGCCTACACGGGCAAAACAAGCACTTTCCTGTGCTTACCAACCCTGCGACTGTCGAGCATATTCCCGGCGGGTCATCATCTGGCTCTGCGGTTGCGGTTAGTAGCAGACTAGCAGACATCGGTTTAGGCACCGACACCGGCGGCTCTATTCGAGTTCCTGCCAGTTATCAAGGGCTGTGGGGCATAAGAACAACCCACGGCATTATCGAGTGCGATAATATGGTCGCCTTGGCGCCTTCTTTCGATACCGTGGGTTGGATGACGCGAGACTTAGCCACCTTTGAATTGGTAAGCAAAGTGTGTATTCCAGCACACACCCAACGTGATATTACTGGCGAGCCTCGCTTTGGCATTGCTCTTAATTTGTTCGATAGTGCCCTTCACAAAGAGTTATGCAACGCATGGATAGAAGAAAACCTTCGTTCACACGTTAACACCAGGGATATCTTTTCTGACAAGCTCGACCTAGCTGCTATGAATACCGCTGCCACATTTAGAGTATTGCAAGGCAATGAAATTTGGCAGCAGCACGGTCAGTGGATAGAAAACGACAAACCAGATATTGCAGAAGATATTATGTCTCGCTTGTTGTGGTGTAAAACCATAACGGCCGAGCAAGTGGCCTTTGCAAAACTGCAGCAACACAAGCTGGTTACACACCTTGAAGTACTGTTTCAAGATATCGATGTGTTGGTAATACCCACTACGCCAGGCATTGCACCTCGATGTGATGCCGACAGTACCACATTGGCAAATGATAGAAATTCACTACTCGCGTTAACTTCTCTTGCGGGATTAGCCGGGCTACCACAGCTTCATTTGCCGTTATTTACGCTACACAATGCCCCCTGCGGATTATCGTTTGTAGGCAAAAAAGGCAACGATCTTGCGCTTTTAGCGTTAGCTAGGAGATTAGAGAGCCGTTAGCAAAGCATTACTCCATAAAAACTAACTTTGCTAACACAACAGGTACAAACACATAGCAACAAGTGCATGCACAATAAAAACTCACTATGTGAATGTCGAAGCACGCGATGCCTGAAATCAAAGGAAAGAATGATGACAAAAAAATCTAATATTGCATTTACCGCCCCGCATTTTGCGGCATCTCAGGTAGGTTTGAACATTTTGGAAAAGGGCGGAACGGCCATTGAAGCTATGGTTGCTGCAGCAGCGTCAATTGCCGTGGAATACCCTCATATGAACGGTCTTGGCGGCGACGGCTTTTGGCTTATTAGCGAGCCGGGTAAAGCACCGGTGGGCATTGATGCATCGGGCGTTGCAGCAAAAGGTGCCACGCCGTCATTTTATAAAAACTATGATGCTATTCCAAGTCGCGGCGGTATGTCTGCGCTCACAATGGCAGGCGCGGTAGCGGGCTGGAGCGAAGCACTAAAAATAAGTAAAGAGTGGCAAGGTGGCAAAGCAGGCCTTCCGCTTACCACCTTACTAGATACAGCCATAAGCCAAGCTAACTGGGGAATTGAAGTTACCCAAAGCTTAACTGATGCAAGCAACAAAACCTTTGATGACCTCGCCGGTGATGAAAATTTTGATCAATTTTTGATTAAAGGCAAGGCACTTAAAAAGGGGAAAATCCTTAAGCTAACCGCCTTATCAAAAACCCTCGCTCATTTGGCAGAAAAAGGCCTAGACGACTTTTACCACGGTGAGTTGGCGCAAAAGTTAGCCGCTGATTTAGAAGCAGCAGGTTCTCCTATTCGCTTAGAGGACTTTGAGAACTATAAGGCGCAGCGGGTAACCCCACTTCACGTTACTACGTCAAAAGGTAAGCTCTATAACTTACCGGCCCCAACCCAAGGTGTGGCATCGCTTATTATTTTAGCGCTTTACGATAAAGTACAGCACTTGGGCAGCAGCGATGCTGACATGGTGCACCTACTTATCGAATGTACCAAGCAAGCGTTTATTGCACGCAACAACAATGTGACCGACCCATCTCGAACGCCAGTTGATTTACAACAGCTACTTACAGATGAGTCGTTAAATGAAATGGCACACCATATTTCGTTAGATACAGCGCAACCTTGGCCTCATGTGGCTAAGCCTGGAGATACAATCTGGATGGGTTGCTGCGATAGTGAAGGCCGTATGGTGAGCTACATACAGTCGCTTTATTGGGAGTTTGGTTCGGGCATTGTAAGCCCGCAAACCGGCATTGTGTGGAATAACCGCGGAACTTCGTTTTCGCTCGACTCCTCTAGCAATCAATATTTAGCGCCAGGGCTAAAGCCATTTCATACACTAAACCCTGCGTTTGCTGAGCTGAGCGACGGTCGCCGCATGAGTTACGGCACTATGGGTGGTGAAGGTCAGCCTCAAACTCAAGCCGCGCTTTTCGCCCGCCACGTATACCACAATCAGCCAATCGACAAAGCGATATGGCTGGGTCGATGGTTATTAGGCCGCACCTGGGGTGATGAAAGCCATAATTTAAAAGCCGAGCGTGACCTTGTTGAATACGTAGGTGAAAGTTTAGTGGCTCGCGGCCACGACCTAGTGACCGTAGACCCTTGCAATGAATTAATGGGCCATGCTGGCGCTATTATTCGTCAAGAAACAGGTGACGTTACTGGGGCAAGCGATCCGCGCAGCGACGGCAAAGTCTATTTGGGCAATGTGTAGCGGTTATTTTTAGCAGTTATTTTTGGCCGCTGCTTAATACTTTTTTTCAAGGCCGTTACTAATAGCAGCATATTGTGCGGGCCTTTCAATGACCATTTATCCGGCACGCTACTCGGGCCTTTCAATGGCCATTTAACCGGCACGCTACTCGGACTTTTACCCAGCTTTTTTATAACAGCTCGGTATAGCGCAGCGACAAACGCACATCGGCATTAGCGCATAAAATTAAGCTCATAAAATTAAGCGCATAAAATTTAGATTAATAAGAGATAACACAAACATGCAGTTTTTAATGGATAACATAACGGTAATTTTATCGTTAATTGGCACCGGCGTTTTTGCCGGGTTACTAGCAGGGTTGCTCGGCGTTGGGGGCGGCATCGTTATTGTGCCTGTACTCTTTTTCTTGTTTCAGGCACTTGGTGTATCTTCAGAAAGCGCCATGGTTATTGCTACCGCTACCTCGTTAGCTACCATAGTGCCCACCTCGCTGAGCTCAATTAAAGCCCACCATGGCAAGGGCAATGTAGACTTTGCCCTGCTTAAATCATGGGCGCTGTTTATACTTGTTGGTGTTCTTGTGGGAAGCTATGCCGTTACCGCAGTTAACCCCACGTTATTAACGTTAATGTTTGGCGTTATCGCCACGTTATCGGCGATAAACATGCTAATTGGCAGAAAAGAGGCCTTATTCAACAGCCTACCAGGTAAGGGCGGACAATCAATCATGGCCACCTGCATCGGTTTATTTAGCTCTATGGTGGGTATTGGCGGTGGTACACTTACCGTACCAACCCTTACCTTTTGTAATTACCCCGCGCACAAAGCCGTAGGCACTGCCGCCGCTGTGGGGCTGATTATTTCACTGCCAGCGGCTATTACGCTGCTGTTTGTGGGCACAACACCACCTGATGCACCATTTGCAACCTACGGTTTCGTTAACCTGCTTGGCTTTGCCTGTATTGTGCCTCTTACCGTTCTTTTTGCGCCTATTGGTGCCAACATTGCCAGCAAGCTAGATGCTGGACTGCTCAAAAAAATATTTGCCGTCGTTCTCATCATTACAGGCCTGCGCATGCTTGCGCAGGTGCTCATTTAGGAGTTTTCTTTTATGCAAGGTTTTACACCGCTTTCTCCTCCACCTCGCCTTCTTATGGGTCCAGGGCCCATTAACTGTTACCCGCGGGTGCTATCGGCAATGGCAACACAGCTAGTGGGCCAATACGACCCTGTAATGACGGGCTACATGAACGAAACCATGGCCTTGTATCGCAATGTGTTTAATACGAAAAATCAGCAAACGTTTTTGGTAGACGGCACCTCGCGTGCAGGTATTGAAGCCGTGCTGGTGTCGGCTATTGAGCCCGGTGACAAAGTGCTTATTCCAATCTTTGGCCGCTTTGGCCACCTATTAGCTGAAATTGCTGAACGTGCCGATGCCGAAGTACATACCATTGAAGTGCCGTGGGGAGAAGTCTTTACCCCTGAACAAATAGAAACGGCGATCAAATCAGTTAAACCAAAATTACTGGCCACTGTGCAAGGTGATACTTCCACCACCATGCTGCAGCCTCTTGCTGACATTGGCGCAATTTGTGAAGCCCACGACGTGCTTTTTTACTGTGATGCCACTGCATCAATTGGCGGAAACCCGCTAGAGGTAGACGCTTGGAAACTCGATGCAGTGTCAGTGGGTTTACAAAAGTGTTTAGGCGGGCCCTCTGGCAGTGCGCCTATTACCCTTAGCGATAAGTTTGTCAAAACCGTTCGCACTCGTCATCACGTGGAAGCCGGCATTCGCGATGCCCACCACCAGGCGGCAACAGGCCCTAAAATTCGCTCCAATTACTTCGACTTGCCAATGATCATGGATTATTGGGGGGATGAGCGCCTCAATCATCATACAGAAGCCGCCAGCATGCTGTACTGCGCGAGAGAATGCGCACGAGTACACTTGGAAGAGGGGCAACAACAGGTTATTGCACGTCATAAAGTGGCTGGCGATGCCATGCTTGCGGGCATTCAAGCAATGGAGCTTGCGCCTTTTGGCGATTTAAAGCACAAAATGTACAACGTGGTAGGTGTGTATATTCCAGATGATGTTGAAGGTGAAGAGGTTCGAGAAACCCTATTGCTGCGTTTTAACATTGAAATTGGCACCAGCTTTGGGCCATTAAAAGGGAAAATTTGGCGCATTGGCACTATGGGCTACAACGCCCGCGAAGACGCTGTGCTTCATACCTTGCAGTCACTAGAAACCGTACTTGGCATGCAGGGGCATCAATGCCCTGCTGGTGCAGGCGTTGAAGCCGCACTTAACGTGTATACCCAAGCAAAGAATGCAGTTAACAAGGCGGGTAGCGCGAATGAGTGAGTTCGCTGAACTAGCTACACAAGTAATGGCGCGATGTGAAATGCTAGGCACGCTAAGTCAAAACCCCAACTGCCTAGATAGGCGATACCTCAGTGAGCAACACAGGCTTGCCAATCAACTCGCTTCTGGTTGGATGATTGAAGCGGGAATGACCACATGGCAAGACGCCGTTGGCAATATTTGGGGCCGCTATACATCAACGGTGCCGAATGCCCCTCGCCTTATTTTAGGCAGCCATTTAGATACCGTACCAAACGGCGGAAAGTATGACGGTATGTTAGGTGTTGTTGCCGCCATTTCCATGGTTGCCATGTTCGACGGCTTGCAGCGTAAATTTCCTTTTAACATTGATATTGTGGGCTTTTGCGATGAGGAAGGCACACGCTTTGGCACAACGCTTTTAGGCAGTCGCGCCCTGACAGGAAATTGGCAAGAAAGCTGGCGTCATTTAAAAGATGAAAACGGCATGAGTTTAGCCGAAGCAATGGAGCAATTTGGACTTCATTTTGATGAAGTGTCCAGCGCCAGTATTTCACCTACTGATATTTTGGGCTATTTAGAACTTCATATAGAGCAAGGCCCGGTTCTTGAACAAGAAAATCTGCCTGTAGGCGTAGTAAGTGCCATTGCCGGCGCAAAGCGTTTTACTATCACCATAGAGGGAATGGCCGGTCACGCTGGAACCGTACCAATGTCTATGCGCTACGATGCCCTTGCTGCCAGCGCAGAAATGATATTGGCGGTAGAGCGCACAAGCCATCAGCGACCAGGTGTTGTCGCAACCGTGGGCAAGATAGATAACATGCCAAACGGCGTAAACGTGATATCGGGTAAAACCCGTTTTTCACTGGATGTAAGAAGCGAAGATGACGCATTGCGAGACGCGGCGCTAGCAGAAATAATGCAGCAATTTGGCGAGATTGGCGCGAAGCGTAATGTAAAGCTAAATGTAGAGCAAACTCACGCTGCTTCTGCAGTGCAGTGCGACGAAGACCTAAAGCAAGCCTTAGTGCGTGGGGTAGAGCTGAGCGACATAAAGCCAAGAATATTGGCATCCGGCGCGGGGCATGACGCTATGGCAATGGCTGATATATGCCCAGTGGCTATGCTATTCACGCGCTGTAAAGGCGGCATTAGTCATCACCCTGGTGAGTCAATAAAGGAAAGTGACGTAGAGGCAAGTTTATCGGTGTTATTCAAAAGCATCGAGAACCTTCAGCATGCCTAGCGCCCCCAGTGGCGCTTGTGCACTTCAGTGCTGTATTTCGTAGCCGTTCTTAAAGGCTATTCTTAAGAGCCATTCATCAGGGTCGTTCTTGAGAACCGATCTTCAGGGCCGGGCTTCGAACTTCAGAGTTGCAGCGCTCACAGGCTTTAAAAGTAAAGATTAATAGTTCAAAAGAAAAAGGGAGAGGGCTAATGAAAATAAGCAGAATTTATAACGATGATGAAGGGAAAAGCCACTTTGGTGAAGCCCATATCGACCTTAAAGACGGCGGCCCAATTGGATTGCTTTCAGAAAAATTCGGTGTAGATAAAATTATATTTAGGGAAACGCCTGCCGACTACGATTTTAAATGGCACCCAGCCCCAGCTCGCCAGCTTTTGTTTATTATAAAAGGCCGCGCTGAGTTCACCGTTTCTAATGGCGAGAGTAAAGTGTTAGGTGCAGGTGATGTTTTACTCCTTGAAGATACCGAAGGCCAAGGGCATTGCTCGAAGGCTTTATTCAATGAGGTACGACATTCCATATTTGTTACCTTAGACGATGACACTACTTTTTAAGATGCTCAAATTAGGGCGGATTGATCTTCACCGTTTATTTGTGCAGAAAAAGTCAACACGCCCTAATACAGCCCCCCTTAAAATGACCTAACGGTCATTTTTTTGCACTATTTCCACTCAATTGCACAGCTACAGTGCACAGTCCATTCTTTGCTTATACGGTTTTTCTCACATCTTATCTTTATATATATTTTTCAGCTACTTAGGCCAGAATCAATTCAAGAATAACAATGACCAACTGGTCAGCTAATTGCTTTATTTACTTTTTATTCTGCGTACTTTTTGTTGCTCACTTTTCGTTGCTCGTTCTTGAGTAAGAAGCGCGAGTACAAAGCAAGAGTACAAAGCTCGAGTACGGAGCACGATTCATTTGGAAATATAATGCACAATAGCGACTTACTTTTTAATCTTCACGACAAGCCTAGTGCACTCACGTCACTTATCGCTGCCTTTCAACATATGTTAGCCAGCTTTGTAGGCGTAATTACACCTACGCTTATTATCGCTTCAACATTAGAGTTAGCAGAGTACACCCCCTATCTCATTAGTATGGCGTTGTTTGTAAGTGGCGTTGGCACTGCGGTTCAAACCAAACGAACTGGCCCTATTGGCAGCGGTCTTGTAGCCATTCAAGGTACCAGTTTCGCTTTTATAAGCGCTTTATTACTTGCTGGTAATCAAGTGAAAAATAATGGCGGCTCGTCTGAGGATATTCTTGCCCTTTTGTTCGGACTTACCATGGCCGGTGCGGTAGTTGAAATTGTATTTAGCTTATTCATTGCCCAATTAAAGCGCATTATTACACCACTCACCACAGGAATTGTGATTACGGCAATTGGGTTGTCATTAATCAACGTGGGTATGACGGATTTGGCAGGTGGCTTCAATGCACAAGGATTTGCTGATGTATCAAACTTGGGAATTGGTGTTGCCGTTTTACTTGTTATTGTTTTTTTAAACGCCTCGTCTAATCACTGGCTTAGATTGTCAGCTATTTTTATCGGTATGTTTTTGGGCACTTTCTATATTGTGTTCACCGACGGCATAAACCTTCAGCATTTAGCAGTTTTGCCTGTTATCGCCATTCCACAACCTTTCGCATTTGGTATCGACTTCGACATTTCACTGTTTTTGCCTATTGCACTCATCTATCTCTTTAGTGCTATCGAAACCGCGGGCGATCTCACTGCTAATAGTCTTTTTTGTAAGCAGCCCACTAGCGGGCCGCTTTACCTTTCTCGAATTAAGGGTGGGATTCTCGGTGACGGCATAAACTCGCTGCTAGCAGGCGCATTTAACACGTTTCCAAATACTACATTTGGTCAAAATAATGGGGTTATTCAGCTAACCGGCATCGCCAGCAGGAAGGTAGGGTTTTATGTTGCTGGTCTGTTTGTCGCCGTAGGTTTTTTTCCTGTTGTTGGCGGCATACTTCAAGCCATTCCAAAGCCTGTGTTAGGAGGAGCAACACTGGTTATGTTTGCCATGGTTGCGGTTGGTGGGCTTAAGCTATTAGCCAGTCACGCGTTAGATAGACGAAGCAGTTTGGTAACCGCTTGCTCACTTGGTATGGCTATTGGGGTGATGATGGTTCCCGAAGCGCTATCCCAATTGCCCCTGTGGCTTAAAAACGTACTGTCATCTCCTGTCACCTCTGCGGGATTAACCGCAATAGCCTTAGATTTAACCCTACCAAAAATGACTGATACAGATTCTTCTGTATTAGGGCGTAATGATCTTTTAAAGAGCGATGAAAATCAGCCAGTTGCAAGTGAAAATTAGCCACTTGCGCATGAAAATCGGGCCACACTTATTGGTGCAAATTGCGGGCAAAACTCCCATTAATGGTGCACTCAATGTCATGTAGAAAAAGCGTTACATAAATATAACATTATATTCATCGAAAATAGAAAATAACCCTATATTTATCAACACGTTAAATATTTCAAAAATGCAGACTAAATGGACAAGAAGTTGGCACTTTTTCTGCTCTTCTATTTTCAGCAAGCAAGAACAGCGTTAAAAAGCTCCACAAAAGAGCTAAATAAAATAAAAAGAGGAAGCCATGAAACACACTACGTTCGCTCTATCCCCCCTATCTCGGGCTCTCATTGTAGGTATTGGTGCTATGGCATCAGTATCTACCAGCGCGATTGCGCAAGAGGAAACGCCTAAAGAAGCCGATGTTGAAAAAATTGAAGTAACAGGCTCGCTGGGCAGCTTACCAGGGCAAGACGTTGAATCTGTTTTTGGATTCGGAAAGTCTATCTTGGAGACCCCTCGCTCAGCTTCAACCATTTCACAAGAGCAAATGGAACGATTTAACGTCACGGATATAGACGAACTGGTTGCTTTTGCACCGGGTACATTCACACAATCTTTCTTCGGTGTGGCAGGCTCTTTGGATGTACGAGGAACGCCAGGTGAAAACTATTTTAGAGGGGTTAAGCGTCTAGATAACCCAGGCAACTACCCTACGCCAATTGGTGCATCTAGCCGAATAGATATTGTGCGTGGCCCTGCTTCTCCTATTTACGGCCCGTCGAAGATTGGCGGCTATCTTAACTTTAACCCCAAATCTGCGCGTGCATCGTCCGGTCAATACTTAGATTCTCCTACAGGTAGACTTTCTTACACCGCTGGTTCGTGGGACAAAAGTATTCTTACCGCTGAAGTGGGCGGTCCTGCTGAGGTGGGCGGTAAAGAAATGGGTTACTATCTATACGGCGAAGTAGAAAACTCAGATAGCTACTACGACAATACGCAAACCGACCAAACCATTTTACAAGCGTCGTTCAATATCGATATTACCGATAATCTGCGCTTTGAATTTGGTGGAATGTATCATGACTTTGATGGTAACCAGGTAGCAGGTTGGAACCGTTTAACTCAAGAGTTGGTTGACGACGGAACTTACATTACCGGTACAGCACTGCCATTAGATACCGATGGTGACGGACAAATAAGCCATGAAGAATATGGTGCTGTTAACATTGCGGGCAATAGCTTTTTCTATGTGCCAGGAGCTGCATTTACCGACGATGAAGCAACCGACTTGATGAAGCTTCAAAATGTGGGTACAACAACATTAAGCGGTAACCAAGTACTTGTTGCTCCTGACGATCAACTCGGTAACGAAGCTATTACCCTTTATTTTGACACCATTTTTTACGCCGATGAGTGGGAAATTCGCAACCAGCTTTTCTATGATTATTACGATAACATCAATGAAAACGCCTATGGGTTTTCTCAGTTTCACGAAAGTTGGGTAGTAGAAGACAAGCTCATTTTTGCTACTGAATACGAGAAAGACAGTTTACTCGCGCAATTCCAGTTCTCCCCTTCTATTCGCTACACCGACTTTGAGCACGGTGATGACTTTACTTTTGAGTACTTTAATCGTCGCGACCTTACTATGGCTTCATCTCCATTAGACCGCCGCTTATTGTCAACTCGCTCTGGTAAAAATTACGATAACTACGATGTAGGTAATTACCTAGATTTAGGCATCGCAGCCATGACCGACTTGACGTGGGATTGGGGGCTGAACCTCGTTTTAGGTTTACGTTACGACACCATAGACATTGAAAGTACTTCTCGCAGCGACTTATTACTTTTTGCTACGGGTGATGAGACGCCGGTGTCTGCAGAAGAGACCGTAGACGGTTGGTCTTGGAATGCCAGTATTTCCTACGAGTTTGATTTTGGTCTTATTCCATACTTCACCGCAGCCGAACAGGCAACGCTGGTTGCCGGTCAAGGTGCAGAGATTGGCGTTGGTCAGTTAAACCAACCTGATTCTAGCGGTGCTTTTGATACCTCAGAACTCATTGAGTACGGTGTTAAAGGTTCGCTACTAGACGACACCCTTTACTTTGCTCTATCTGTTTTTGAACAAGAGCGTACCGACTTTAACACGCAAAATGTTGTCACCAATAACACGACGAATAACGAAGGTATTGAGTTTGAACTTCGCTGGGTGGTTAACGAAAACCTTGTGGTTTCAGCAGGCTACACTAACATTGAAGTTATAAACCTAACTGCGCTTGAGAATGGCAGTCAGTTTGGTTTCTTGGGCGCTGAAGATTTAGTCAACCTTACCGATCCGTCTCTCGTGTTTGGCGGAAACGTAATCGGGCTTAATCTTATTGGTGAAGGATTTGCTAACTCTGACGGCCGCAAGGCAGGTATTCCTGAAAATATTTACACCCTAACAGCGACATACGACTTTCAAAATGGATATGCAGCCAATGTTAGTGTTGTTGATGTAGAAGAAGTTGCCTCTGGTTTTTCTGCGGCAGTTACACTTCCTGCTTACACACTAGTGAATGCCGGTCTGTCTTATGAAGCTGAAGATTGGACGGTTAATGTGACGGTTAAGAACTTAACCGATGAACGTTATTTCCGTGCTAACTTCCCAGACTTGTTTGGTAGTCAAATTGTATTGCCAGAATTACCACGTCACTGGAACGCTACGTTTGCCTACAGATTTTAAACGTACTCTTTAGGCTAAACCCAGTTCGCTGGGTTTACCTTTTTTATTGGAGACACTTATGTATTTACGCGTTTTATCCCTACTTCGATTCTCTTTGTCATTGAGTGTTTCAATTGCTAACACAGTCTTGAACGGTTTGAGAGTCTTGAACGGTGCGAGAGACTTGAACGGTTTGAGAGACTTGAACGGTTTGAGAGTCTTGAACACTGTGACAGTCTTGAACGGTGCGAGAGTCTTTAACGCTGCGAGAGTTCTGCGCGCTGAAAGAATTTTGAGCACAGCCAAAGCTTTAAGCGCGGCAAGCTTCTTGAGCGCAATGAGCTTTTCATCATTGGCACAGGACTCCACCCCCCAAGCTAATGATATATCGTTGACACCATTGAGTTCCACAAAAGGACAGGCTCATGAAAAAACCAAGTTAAAAGTAAAAGTGGTCGTTGTGAGCATGTTTGAAATTGGCGAGGATACGGGTGACGCTCCGGGAGAGTTCCAGCTTTGGCGTGAACGGGAGTCGTTAGACACAGTTTACCCTACGCCCCACGCTCATCATGATGTGTTCGCAAATGAACAAAAAGGCATCATTGGTATTGTAACAGGAATGGGTATTGCCAGAGCGTCTGCTGCTATTATGACGTTAGGGTTAGACCAGCGTTTTGACTTATCCCAAGCGTATTGGATAGTGGCGGGCATTGCCGGTATCGACCCATTAGATAGCACCATTGGCAGTGCCGTTTGGACTGACTATGTAGTAGACGGCGACCTTGCTCATCACATTGATGCGCGAGAAATTCCGGATAGCTGGAACACGGGTTACTTTCCGCTTTTCACCCACGCACCATACGCAAATGCCGAGAATGTTAATGTTGAAGACAGCCCAAATGGAGAGGTTTATCAGCTCAACGAAAGCTTAGCAAAGTGGGCATATTCTCTTACTAAAAATACCGAGTTACCTAATACCCCTGCTATGGATGCATTACGAGCTAAATACCAAGGGTTTCCCAACGCGCTGCAACAACCTGTTGTCACCTATGGCTCTCACCTATCAGCATCTACATTTTGGCATGGCGAAAAGCTAAATACGTGGGCTAACGACTGGGTTTCTTACTGGACTCGTTCAAGGGGCAACTTTATGACGTCGGGAATGGAAGACTCGGCAACACTTCAGAGTCTGAGTTATTTACACAATGCAGGTCTGGTAGACAAAAACCGCTTAGTGATATTGCGTACGGCTAGCAACTTTACTATGCAACCACCTGGGCTTACCGCTGCTGAAAATTTAGAAAAAGAAAGCTCTGGCGATGGGTATGCGGCAATGAGAAGTGCCATTGAATCAGCCTATTTAGTGGGAAGCCAATTCAGCGACTATATTCTTACCCATTGGGATGAAGTGAAGACTGTACCGCCATCTCTTGATAAGTAATCTAGTGGGCAGCCCCTATCAGCCAATAATAAGAAAACGGTCGCGGCTATTAGCTTATACAACGCTTTAGGCAAAGGTTGATTTGATAATTAGCGTTTGTTTCACATGAGATAGCAAGCACCGGCATGGCTAAATCCATCAGTATGAGGTCGTACTGCTTGTCTCTAGCCTTCTAAAGCGAAATTTGCCCATTTTCAGCCACATCTACACCAAAATGAAAGTCTTTCAACATAGATGAAAGCACAAGTCTGTTGATGTCATTATCGTCAACAATGAGCACGTTAATAGTAGTGCGCAACAAATCTGCACAATGACATTTTCCTTTGTCAGGTGACCAACTAATATTTCATACACAAGCCTAGGCTACTAGCAAACACCCACCGTTAATATTGAACAATAGGATAGATATAAAACTTTTTAGAAGGCGTGATTTTATACCGCTAATTACGTTAATTTGCAGGCGAAAACATTACAGTGAGGGTGAAAAACCCTTCGCTTGATTCCTACCCGTATCTTTCGCTTCAAATAACGCCACATCGGCTTCCTTAATCAAGGAAGTTGCACTTGAACCAATAATTTCACGGGCGGGTTTTGCGGCATATCCAGCGCTGATAGTCACCATGCTATCTAGGCCATATTCATGAGTAATTGTAGCTTTGTTTACAGCCTTCACGATTTGCTCGGCAACAAAGCCAGCACCGGTTTCATCTACATAGGGCAATATCACCAAGAACTCTTCACCGCCAAAGCGTATAACCGCATCTTTCGGTCGTTTAACCGTCTGTTCAATGATAGAAGCAACACGTTGCAAGCAAATATCACCATCAAGGTGACCGTAGTTATCGTTGAACAGCTTAAAATGGTCGATATCAATAACAATAACGCCAATACTGTCCTTGTCTCTTGCCACTTGTTTTATCGTTTTCGGAATCTCTTTTGCTAAGTAGGAACGATTATAAAGCCCAGTAAGCTGGTCGTGATAAACCATACTTTCCAAATATTCAGTTCGAGTTTTGTTCTCTAGATGAGTTTTAATGCGGTGAGTCAACGTTGACGCATTTACGGGCTTCATCACAAAATCGGAAGCGCCTACTTCCCAGCAGGCATTTTCAACTTGCACGTCCATGGTAGCGGTAACAAAAATAATAGGAACAGAAGCAGTCTCAGGAAAAACTCTTAGCGCTTGGCATACTTCCAAGCCATTTTTATCCGGCATGTTCATATCAAGTAGCACTAAATCCGGCACGTCTTGTCGGCATTTTTGTATTGCCTCACGACCACTTCTTGCGGTTTGACACACCACGAAGCTCTCCAGAATAGATTCTAGCAATATACGGCTTGCAATCTCATCATCAACGATTAAGACCTTACACTCTGAAAAGGATTTTATTTTTGCTAACATTATTTATTTGAACAGCAGTATGTTGGAATAATAGACAAAATAAAATGCGTCACAAAAAGCCCTGTTCTGAAATTGATGAAATAAAAACATTCAACTCATTGTATACATAAGTCTTACAATAATACTCAGCTGCCGCAGAAGGGCTCTCCCATATTCACTCTACTCTCATCGTACTGCGACATCACGTTATTGAAAACAATATAAAACTGTGAAGGGTATAAAAGGAAATAACAAAAAAATTACAACAACAAATACGTGACGTATTTAACTTGACGTAACTGGCAAGCAACAGCTTTTTGTTGTAAGCAAATCATAGATAATCTTAAAATTTATTCTAATTTCTATTTGCTAACCAGGGCGTGCTAATCCTTTGAACGTCTTCAAATCATCTGCAATTTCTTCTATTTTTTGCTATCGTCATCTTACCAAAGTACTACTAAACACATGAAAGGGTTTGCAATGACCGCAGATACTCAAGCAAATTTATGGAACGCAAAAGAGGCCTTAGCCAGGTTGGGAGGTAACGAAACACTCCTAAACCGTATCGTTAGTATGTATTTAGAACAAGTAAACCTGAAACAACAGCAGCTTGTAGCCGCCATCAACGCAATGAATTTGGATGAAGTTCGTTTGCAAAGCCACTCCCTAAAAGGTTTATCCGGTGATGTGGGCGCGGATGCCGTGCGAGAGAAAGCATCCAACATCGAGCTATTGGCCAAGAATAATGCTATGGATAAAGTGGCTAGCGAAGCTGAAAACTTGGACGCGGTAATAAAAGCAACCATTGCGAAAATGGAAAAGAGCCTGTAATGCCAGCCGCCAATACCAGTCCGCCAATACCAGTCCGCATAGATAGTTACCCACCGAGTGAGCAATTATCTAAACGCACTGGTATAAACGACCTGCTTATTTTTTAAAATCGTCATCATCAATCTTATTAATGTACTGACGCTTTTTATCCTCTGGTAAAAAGCTAGCGGTGAAGCTGTTTTTGGCCAGCACTCTTACATGCTCTTCATTAATATCAAGAGATTCGCTAAGGGCAATAAAATTATCGTTTAAAAAACCGCCAAAATAAGTAGGATCATCTGAGTTAACAGTAACCAACAATCCCTCTTCAAGCAGCGTAAGTATATTGTGCTGCTTCATATCATCAATCACGCACAGTTTAAGGTTACTTAAGGGGCAAACAGTAAGCGGTATTTGCTTTTCCTTTAAGTAAGTCATCAACTCTGCGTCTTCTTGACACCTTACGCCGTGATCTATTCTATCCACCTCAAGCAAATTAATGGCTTCCCAAATATAGGAAGCAGGCCCTTCTTCACCCGCATGAGCCACTATTTTAAAGCCATATTGCTTGGCCTGCTTAAAAACGCGCTCAAACTTTGATGGCGGATGGCCTAATTCAGAACTATCGAGCCCAACGGCGTGAATATCCGAAAAATACGGCTTTGCGTGCTCTAAGGTTTCAAACGCCGAGGACTCAGGCAAATGACGTAAGAAAGACATAATAAGGTAACTAGAGATACCAAATTGTTGCTCAGCATCCTGCATAGCGCGCAGAAAGCCCGCCATGAAAGTCGCGAACTCTATTCCGCGCTCTGTGTGAGTTTGAGGGTCGAACATTATTTCGGTGTGAACGATATTTTCTTCATGGCAGCGAGATAAGTAGGCCCACATCAGCTGATAAAAATCATCTTCATCTATCAATACGCCCGCACCTGCGTAATAGAGGTCTAGGAAACTCTGTAAATCGGAGAAATTGTATGCCGCGGCTATCTCTTCCACGCTATTGTACGGAAGTGATACACTGTGCTTAGCAGCAAGATTCCACATCAGTTCTGGCGTTAAACTTCCTTCTATATGAAGGTGTAACTCTGCCTTGGGGATCTTCTTTATAGTATCGATTAACGACATGGCACCTCACTTTACCGCACCAAATAAATGCAAACTAACAATAATGGTGCATTATAGTTTATATCTGATTGTGTCTCTGTAGAAATTTATTAACCTGAATCCTGTTTAAAGAATGGTGCAAGCATTTGTTCAATTCATTTTCTCTCCATAGTTTTTGATGAGAAACAGAGCTACATGAATAGAAGCTAGCACGAAACGCACCAAAACATTGACTAGTTGGTCAGTTAATTGCTTGTGCATGTGATATCAACAAAGAAAATAATAACAGACACAACACAGAGATTATTAGATGTTCAATCAACTCCTAGAGCGGCTTTTCAAACTTCAGCAGCATGGCACAACTATTAGAACAGAAGTTATTGCTGGCCTCACCACCTTTGCCGCAATGTCTTATATATTAGTGGTTAACCCGGGCATTTTAGGCCTAAGCGGCATGCCTGTAGAAGGGCTTATTACCGTTACGGCAATAGCGGCCTGCCTAGGTACTTTGCTAATGGCGCTAATGACCAATTACCCTATCGCCTTGGCACCAGGAATGGGCTTGAATGCGTTTTTTGCTTTTACTATTTGCCTAGGTAGAGAGGTTCCCTGGGAGGCTGCCCTCGGTATCGTTTTTTACAACGGTATACTGTTCTTAATATTATCGCTAACTGGGGTACGAACAAAAATTGCCGAATCTATTCCGCCAGCACTTAAAATTGGCGTTCAATGCGGCATTGGGCTTTTCATCGCGTTTATCGGTTTGAAAAATGCAGAGCTTATTGTTGATAACCCCGCCACCTTTGTCCAACTTGGCGACTTATCAAACCCTGCTGTATTGTTGGCGTTAATGGGGATTATTTTCACCATTGTGCTAATGATTAAAAAAGTCACAGGCGGCATACTTATTTCCATTATCACATTAACCGTTATTGGTGCGTTTATTCCCACTGAATCTGGCACCCTGACTCAAACACCTTCAGCTATTGTGGGCATGCCCGAATCAATCTCAAACACTTTTTTCGCCATGGATTTCTGGTATCCCATCGACCACTTTGCGCAAACATGGGATCTCATTTTTGCGCTTATGTTCGTCAACATGTTTGATACTATCGGAACGCTCATTGGCGTGTCGCGCAAAGCTAACCTACTTACCGACGATGGAAGGCTCCCTAAAATAGGACCCGCAATGACAGCGGATGCATCTGCCAGTGTCGTTGGTGCCATAGTAGGCACTTCACCGGTGACAAGCTATGTGGAATCTGCCACCGGTGTCTCTGCAGGCGGACGCACGGGCTTGACGGCCGTGGTTGTATCGGCCTGTTTTGTGCTATCGCTATTTCTCACGCCATTAATGAAGGTTATTCCCCTGATGGCGACCACCCCAGCGCTTCTCATGGTAGGTATTCTTATGATGGAGTCGATTCGACAGCTAGATTTTGATGACCTCGGGGATTTGGCAACAGCGTCGGTAGCGCTAATCGCAATGCCTCTCACCTTTAGCATCAGCGAGGGAATAGCACTCGGGTTTATCACCTATGTGGGGATTAAAATTGGCACGGGCAAGTTTAAAGAAGTGACCTGGCTAACCTATTTTCTTGCGGCAGTCTTTGTACTGAGATACGTGTTAGATTTAAAATAGTCTAAGAAACAGCTTGAGCGTGAAAGGCAGCGGCAAGAAGTACATGTTACTTCAAGCCGCTATAATTAAATGTCACTGCTTTGTCCGCCATAAATACAATCTTAATATAGCTAGATTCCTCATTTCCCCAAGTACATGCCATAGTACCCATAGTTTTACCGCATTTATCCGCAGAGCCAATAATGCTTTCCACTTCCTGTTGCGTCATACCCATTTCCAATCTGTCGTAGTTCTCTTTCGACAGTTTAGAGCACGCAGTGAGAGCGAGCATACCTACAACCAACGCTATCGTTTTAAGTTTCATCATAGTCTCCTCTTTAGTTAAAGATAGCGTAAAAGCGTTATTCGTAAAGACTAGTAGCTGCTTTTACGCCCCCGATATACCTAACACCACTTTCTGCCATACGATTTTTTTATCACAGAGTTTCTGTTCCATAGTTTCTGCCACACAAGTTTTAGCCATATCACTCACCGTCATATGGCGTTTTGTCGAATCTATGGGCTTGCTTACTCAGAGGTGTCTGGGTGCTCACTGAGCCAGTGCTTTGCAATATCCTCTCTAGTGGCAATCCATACCTTGTCATGGGATTTCACGTATTCAATAAACCGTTTTAACGCTGCCAGTCTAGCCGGGCGCCCGATAATTCGATTATGCAAACCAATGGACAGCATTTTGGGGGAGTCACTGCCCTCTTCCCACAACACGTCGAAAGCATCTTTTAGATAGGTAAAAAACTGCTCACCGCTGTTAAAGCCCTGGGGTGAAGCAAAGCGCATGTCATTGGTATCTAACGTGTATGGCACCATCAGCAAGGGTTTGCTGTAGTGGTGGTCGAAATACGGCAAGTCATCGGCATAAGAATCGGCGCAGTAAAGAATGTCGTCTCGCTCAGCAATAAGCTTTAGCGTATTAGGACTTGTGCGACCGGTATACCAACCAACAGGCTTTTTGCCGGTTAATTGCTCGTGCAAAACAATTGCGTCGTCAATTTCCTTGCGCTCTTGCTCTTCACTCATATCCTGATAATGAACCCAGCGCATCCCGTGGCTGGCAATCTCCCAGCCAGCGTCTAGCATTGCCTTAACCGCTTCAGGGTGGCGCTGCATTGCCATGGTAACGCCAAACACCGTTACAGGAATATCTTGCTGAGTAAATAGTCGATGCAAACGCCAAAACCCGGCCCTGCTTCCGTATTCGTATAGTGATTCCATACTAAGATGGCGGTCTTGATACGCTTGAGCACCAATTATTTCCGATAGAAAAACTTCAGATGATTCGTCCCCATGAAGCACACAGTTTTCACCGCCTTCTTCATAATTAATGACAAACTGCAGGGCAATTTTGGCATTACCTGGCCAGTTTGCTTTCGGTGCATGCTGCCCGTAACCAATGAGATCTCGAGGGTAAGTAGATGTGGTCATATGCTATTGTGTAAACTCTTTAGGTACTGACAAACCGCAACCGCCAAGCACGAGATGCACGACCTCTTTTGTCGCTTGCTCAAAATCGGCTTTATTCATTTTTTTACCTCGCAAACGAGTAATTTGCGCAGAAAAATCAGCATAGTGCTGAGTACTCGCCCAGATACTGTAGAGTAAATACTCAGGGTTCAACTGTCTAAGCTTGCCAGCATTTATCCATGCGTTTATAAGCGCTACTCGCCCTTCCATCCAACGCGCATGCTCTTCATCAAAGTAACCGCTTAGGTTTTGAGCGCCGTTGATAATTTCCATTGCAAATATCTTTGAGGCCAATGGGTGGAGACGAGAAACTTCCATCTTTTCAGCGATGTATACTGATAATACATCAGCAGGGTCGTCCTCTACTGTCGCCTTATCGAAATGAGAGTTCCACAGCGACAATGTTTCTTCTAATACCGCTACGTAGAGGTCTTGCTTAGTTTTAAAATAGTAGAGAACGTTGGTCTTCGGTAGACCTGCTTCGTCAGCTATTTTCTGTACAGCAGTACCTTTAAAACCAAATTGAGCGAAGCACTTTTCAGCAGCCTGAAGTATTTTTCTTCTATTAGCAGCCCCAACTCCCGCCTCGGAGCTTCTTACCTTTATCATTATTATTTATTTCCTTTGCAAAACATTATGCAAGCGCAATTTACGTCATCAATGTACACCGCTAGCGCACATTCCGATAACGCACGTAGCCTAACGACATAAATGTTACTGTGAATTTTTGTACTTTGATAGGCTTACGGTAGCATGAATTAACGGTAGTCCTAAGCAAATATCAGCCCAAAAAACACCTTGTAGAACTATATAGACAGACGCAGCTCGCTATAAATTATTGATAGCTCGAAACAAAAATAGCCCTATATAACTGCCAGTGTATTAACCCGCTTGCATTTTGTAGCCTGTCGCTTTACGTTAGAGCGCCCACTATTTCAGTGCCGTATCGACCATTCTCTTCAAGCTAGCACCAAACTAGCATGAATCTTGCTGCAATTACCTTGCATTCATAGCTACGCTTTTATCAAGCACTTGTCGAAAAGCGCAGATATTACTAACTAAAAATTGCCTCAAACCGAATAATTATAGCCAATAACTAGTGCGCCTTAGTCTGGCTTTTTTTATACGCAAAAAATTGACCACATGGTCTACTTTTTTACTAAAAAGACAGCTATATTAAGGGGAGCTGTATTTAAAGGCAGTTTTTGTTGAAAAGCCGGCCTTACTAAAAAGCGTATAAGAAGCCGTGTTTGCGATAAATACAGCTAGTGGGAAAATATTATGAAAACAACAACAAGGTGTACGTATGATTCGCTTCCTCATTAACCAAGAAAGTGTTGAGATAGAGGACGTAAGAGCCGATCTTACGCTGCTTCAATTCATACGTGAGTACCGACATAAAACCGGTACAAAAGAAGGCTGCGCCGCAGGTGATTGCGGTGCTTGCACCGTTGTTCTTGCCGAGCCCAACGCCGATTTTTCAGCGCTTCATTACAGAACCGTAAATAGCTGTATAACGCTTATGAGCGCGGTGCATGCTAAACAACTTATTTTTGTTGAACACCTAAGTAATGGCGCTACTTTGCACCCGGTGCAACAGGCCCTTGTTGATCATCACGGTTCACAATGTGGTTTTTGTACACCCGGCTTTATTATGTCAATTTTCGCGCTTTATAATACAAACAGCTCGCCGAATAGAGACGATGTACTTCATGCCCTATCGGGTAACTTGTGTCGCTGCACCGGCTATCGCCCCATTATTGACGCAACACTAGCAGTCTGTGAACAGCAAGCTGATGACGGGTTTACGCGCAATACGTCTTCAACATTAAGCACCTTAAAGGCGATAGCTACGAGAGATAGTGTAGGCGGTGATTATATGGGTGGTGATTATATGGGTGGTGATTATGTGGGCACTAGGAACCTAATCATGCCTCGACATCGTAAATCTTTAGCAAAGGCGATAAAAGACAATCCAGCGGCTAGGTTAGTTTCCGGTAGTACCGATTTAAGTTTAACCTTTACCCAGCAGTTAAAAAATATCGATACGCTAATAAGTTTATCGCAGATGGATGAACTAAAAGTGTGCACCACAACGTCGCATTCTCTCATTATTGGTGCAGCCAATCCCATCAAGGACATCACGCAAGCGCTGTTAAAATACTTTTCGCAGCTGGCAGAGTTGATCACTCGATTTGCATCACTGCCAATCAGAAATCAGGCAACTTTGGGGGGTAATATTGCTAACGCATCTCCCATTGGCGATATGCCGCCCGCATTGATTGCGCTTAACGCAGCAATTTTGGTCGATAACGGAACACAAAAACGTTCAATTCCTGTAACAGAGTTTTTTGTGGGCTACAGAGAAACCGCTCTAAAAAGTGATGAATGGATTGCTGCCATTGAAATTCCCTTTCTGAGCGCAAATCAGCGTCTTGCCGCGTATAAGATATCGAAACGTTTTGAAGACGACATATCAGCAGTATGCGCCGTTTTTAACGTTACTATTAACCAAGGTATTATTGAGCAAGTCGATGCGGGGTTTGGCGGCGTCGCTGCAACCCCCGCAAGCTGCAACGCATTGCATGATGCGCTGGTGGGCAAGAACTTCTCAAGTAAAGCATGCGTAGACCTAGGAAAAACAGTGTTGATGAATGCGTTTACGCCTATTGATGATGTTCGCGCGACAGCAGAGTACCGCAAGACTGTGCTAGCAAATTTATGGCATCGGTTTTGGTTGGAAAATCAATCAGACACAACAATAACGACACGAGTGATGAACCATGCGTAAACTCATCGATTCACTTTCTATTGAACAGTCGTCTCACGCCTTGTCGTCAACGGACCAGCCATCAGGCCGTATTCACACGTCGCAAAAACATGAGAGCGCCATTCGCCAAGTGCAAGGCTCTGCAAATTACGTTGATGATATTACTGAACCCCAAGGTACCCTTTACGCCGCGGTTGGGCTTAGCCAGTGCGCAAGGGGTAAAATTACAGCAATAGACTTAAGCGCGGTTCGCGCAAGCGAAGGCGTTATAGACGTAGTAACCATAGACGACGTGCCAGGCCATAAAGATATAGGGCCAGTTTTTAAGGGCGACCCGTTACTTGCCGATGGCGAAATAAAATTCTGTGGGCAACCTGTGTTTGCAGTGTTAGCCACCTCAGTATTTGCAGCCCGCCGAGCCGCCCTTAAAGGCATTGTTACGGTAGACGGCGAAACGGCTATTCTTAACGCACAAGAGGCTCACCAACACAGTGCATTTGTACGCCCTTCACACCGTTTTGGTCAGGGTAATCCTGACAACATCATGCAGAATGCTGAGAACACCGTAAGCGGTACGTTAGATATAGGCGGTCAAGAGCATATGTATCTTGAGGGGCAAGTGAGTCTTGCCGTACCTTGCGAAGAAAACCGCATGGATATTTACACCTCAAGTCAGCACCCTAGTGAAGTGCAAAAGCTTGTTGCTGAAGTGCTTGATGTGCGCCTTCACCATGTCATGGTAGATATGCGCAGAATGGGTGGTGGGTTCGGCGGTAAAGAAACACAGGCTGCTCAATGGGCCTGTATTGCCGCGCTATTGGCACACAGAAATCAGCGAGCGGTAAAATTAAGGCTACCCCGTTTTGTTGATATGCACGTAACGGGTAAGCGCCACCCGTTTAATAACACCTTTGACGTAGCGTTTGACGACAGTGGTAAAATTATGGCGACACGCATGGAAGTAAACGGTATCTGTGGACATTCGCCGGACCTTTCTGACGCTATTGTTGATAGAGCCATGTTTCATGTCGACAACGGATACTTTTTAGGCGACAGCGATATTGTAGGCCATCGGCTGCAAACCAATATGGTATCACATACCGCTTACCGAGGTTTTGGCGGCCCTCAGGGCATGATCATGGCAGAAGCTATGATGGATAAAATTGCTCGTCATGCCGGCATAGACCCATTGATAGTGCGAAAAAGAAACCTCTATGGTGCATCAACGGGCACCAAAACACCTTACGGTATGGAAGTAGAACACAACCTGCTTCCTGAAATGATTGACGCCCTTGAGCGCAAAGCAAACTACTGGCAGCGACGAGAAGATACCGCTACGTTTAATAGCAATAGCCCAGTCGTTAAAAAAGGGCTGGCCTTAACACCAGTGAAGTTTGGTATTTCCTTTACCGCCAAGCACCTTAATCAGGCCGGCGCTCTCGTGCATATTTATACCGATGGCAGCATACAAGTTAACCACGGTGGTACAGAGATGGGCCAAGGCCTGCACACCAAGATAGGCCAAATTGCAGCCAACGAGTTTGGTATCGACTTGTCCATGATTGAGGTAACCTCTACACGTACTGATAAAGTACCGAACACATCCCCTACCGCGGCATCAAGTGGCACAGACCTTAACGGAAAAGCAGTTCAAAACGCCTGTATTACACTTAAAGAACGCTTAGCAGCATGTTTTGCGAAAAAACTAGGGCAAGATGAATCTGCAGAGCAAGTGACTTTTGAAAATGGACACGTGGTGTTGGGCGATGAAAAGATAACGTTTCCCGACCTTATTCAAGCCGCCTACTTTGAGCGCGTATCGCTATCGACAAGCGGTTTTTATCAAACGCCAAAACTTGCCTACAACCGAGATACGGGCGAAGGCCGTCCCTTTTTCTATTTTGCCTATGGCGTCTCTATGTCCGAGGTATCCGTTGATACCTTAACCGGCGAATACACCGTAGATCGGGTAGACATTATTCACGACGTAGGAAATAGCCTTAATCCGGCTATCGATATTGGACAGATAGAAGGTGCGTTTATTCAGGGAATGGGCTGGCTCACCACCGAAGACTTAAAATGGAACGAGAGTGGAAAGCTTATTAGCGAAAATATGGCGACCTATAAGATACCTGCCATCGGCGATACGCCTGCGACATTTAACGTTGAGCTGTATGGCAAAGAAAACGCCGAGGACAGTATTTATCACTCTAAAGCAGTTGGCGAGCCTCCTTTTATGTTGGCAATTTCAGTATGGTGTGCACTTAAAGACGCCATTGCTAGCTTATCTGATTACACTATTGACCCACAGCTTGATACTCCAGCCACACCAGAAAGAGTGCTCAATGCAATTACTGAAATGCAAGGGCACGCTGTAACCTCACCCACAGATTTAGCCGCTGAATTAAATAAAGCGTCGGAGGCCTAATGCAGAATCTTACTTGGCGCGCAAAAACGTGGCATGAAGGGATAGCCCAATGCCAACAGCACAATGTGTCGTACGTATTGGTTACCGTTGTCAGCGTTGCAGGCTCAGCGCCAAGGGAAACTGGCAGCAAAATGGTCGTTACCGCCTCTGAGAGCATCGATACTATTGGCGGTGGGCACTTAGAGCACCACGCCATCGCAACGGCGCGAGAGTTTCTTTTAAGCAATCAACCTCTCACTGAGCTGCGCAGCTACCCACTAAGCAGTAAATTAGGGCAATGCTGCGGGGGCGCGGTAAAAGTGCTATTTGATGTGTGTAATAGCTACCAGCAGCACATCGCCGTATTTGGCGCGGGTCACGTTGCAAAAGCGCTGGTGCCTATACTTTCGCAGCTACCTGTGAAAATTACGTGGATAGACAGCCGTGAGTCACTTTTCAGCAACAATGGAATAAATAACGCTGATACTTCGGCGCTTAATTCCAGCGATTTGCCAGATAATGTGAACATTGTTGTTGAGCAAGAGCCTGAAACTGAGGTTGCCCAATTAGCCCCCGGTACATGGCTGGTTATCCTTACCCATGACCACCAATTAGATTATCGAATTACGGAGCAAGCACTAAAATATCCATCGCTTCCGTTTGTTGGTCTTATTGGGTCACAAACCAAAGCCAAACGATTTATCACTAAGCTGTCTCATCGTGGTTTTGACGAAGCAGCTTTGGCGCGGCTTCATACTCCAATTGGCAACCCATCGATTCCGGGAAAACGGCCTATTGAGGTGGCAGTTTCTATAAGCGCCCAATTGATTGCGCTGTTACACTGCCAATCAGACAAAGACAGTACTCAAACAGCTGATAGTGCATCTACGTTCACCACTATCAGGGCAGCGACTAATATAAGAGCCGGTACAAGTGCCCGTACAAGAGCCAATACAAGTGCCGATAAAATCGCCACGGCAACAGCCAATGCAGAAAATACAGCCGGCAAAAAAGAGAAAACTAATGACATTCGATGAGCTAAATAGTCTAGAAGAGGCAAAGGCAGCTGAGTGGTTTGAACAATGCTGCGCCGCTACTACATGGGTTAATAGTATGGTCAATGCTCGTCCGTATGCAGATATCAATGCTGTCGAGGGTCAGGCAAAAACAGCCTGGGCTGCCTGTGATAGAGACGATGTATTAGCCGCATTCAAAGCGCATCCCATGATTGGCAATATAGAGTCGCTTCGTAAGAAGTTTGAAAATACAAAAGCCATAGCCGCAGGTGAACAATCTGGTGCACACACAGCCTCCGAAGAAACCCTTCATGAATTAAAAAATGAGAATATTGCGTATCTTAATAAACACGGCTTTATTTTCATCATTTGCGCTACCGGGCTAGCGGCCGAAACTATGTTGAATGCGCTCAAAAAACGACTTCCCAACAGCACAGAAGAAGAGATTAGCATTGCCGCGGACGAGCAATTAAAGATCACCCTTCTTCGACTAAACAAAGCGCTGAGCTAAACAGGATTAATTATGAATACACTATCAAGTCATGTACTCGATACCACATTGGGAAAACCCGCCAAGGGCATACCATTAACCCTTACATACCCAAATGGCGATAAGGCTGAGGGAGTAACTAATGACGATGGCCGCTTTAATGGCTGGGCAGAGAATAGCGCATCAGGTTTTAAGCCTGGGATCTATACGTTGCGTTTTCACTGTCAGCCGTTTCTAAAGGAGAATCACGGCAAAAGTTTTTATCCTCATATCGATATTACCTTTGAGCTAGAGCAACAAGGTGGGCACTACCACGTTCCCCTTCTTATATCACCGTTTGGTTTCAGCAGTTACAGGGGCAGCTAGATTTAATGCCGTTAAATTCTTTAATTTCAGAAGCTGGCTCTTTAAAAAAGTCACCTTTAAAAGCGACAGCGTCAAATACTGTAGTGCCGAAAAGAAAGCAGTTACTTCGCGCAAGTATTGCGCATTACCCGAAGAGTAAGCCTGCCAACAAGAGTGCTGATGAGCGCATAGACAAGCGCTTTTATGAACGCTCATATAAAGAAAACATCGAGATATTCACCGACGGTGCGCTAGTGATAGAAGACAGCATAATTCGCGATATCGGTGACTACGCCACTGTCGTTCAGAAATATCCCGATGCCGCTATCAGTGATCATTCGGGCAAATGGATATTACCCGGGTTGATAGACAGTCACCTGCATTATCCGCAAACACAGAGCATTGCCAACTATGGCGATCAGCTTCTAAGCTGGCTAGAAAACTACACGTTCCCAGCGGAAATGGCCTTTGCCGATGAAGAACACGCCAAAAATATCGCTAAGGTATTTGTCAATCAGCTCCTTAGAAACGGCACAACTACTGGATTTGTTTTTACCACCGTGCACGCGTCGAGTTGCCAGGCGTTATTTAGCGCAGCCAACGACATCAACATGGCGATTGTGGCGGGCAAAGTGTGCATGGACCGCAACTGCCCTGCACAGCTGCAAGATACAACAGAAATCGCACAGCGTGAAAGTGCCGACTTAATTGACCAGTGGCACAATAAGGGACGCAATAAATATGCGCTCACGCCGCGGTTTGCACCAACAAGCAGTGATGCTCAGTTAGCGGCGCTTGGCGAATTGGCAACGCAATATAAAGACGTTTTTATACAAACGCATCTTTCAGAAAACCGCGATGAAATTGCATGGGTAAATTCACTTTTTCCACATGCCGATGGCTACCTGGATGTTTACGACAAACACCACCTTGTGAGAGAACGTTCGGTTTTTGGGCACGGTATTCACCTTAATCAGGACGAATGGGTGAGGTTAGGCGAAGCAAATGCCACCTTGGCGTTTTGCCCTACCTCAAACCTGTTTTTAGGCAGTGGCCTTTTTAATATGGAGCAGGCAAAAGCGAATAACGTGCATGTTGCCTTGGCCACCGATGTGGGCGCAGGTACCACATTTAATATGTTTAAAACCTACGGTGATGCCTACAAAGTGAGTCAACTTCGCAATGCCCCTATAAGCCCCTTCGAAGGCTTTTACTTAATGACTCAGGGCGCTGCAGCTGCACACCAGTTAGATGACGAGATTGGAAATTTAAACCCCAACACTACGGCAGATTTTATTATTGTTGAACCACGGTTTGACGAACTCACCACATTGCGAATTAGTGAAAACGCCGCTTTTGAAGATGTGTTTTTCGCTCTCAGTATTCTTGGCGATGACCGCATGATTGAGCAAACCTGGATCAGCGGTCAATGTTGTTACAATAAAAAGGAGAATCAACATGCCTTGGCTTGACTGGTTTAGTTTATTTGTTCGATGGTTTCACGTTATCGCTGGCGTAGCGTGGATTGGTGCATCTTTCTATTTTATCTGGCTAGATAATAACCTTCGTGCACCTGCACAATGGAAAGTGGATAAAGGGATAAAAGGTGATTTGTGGGCGATACACGGAGGCGGCTTTTACGAAGTGGCTAAGTATGCCTATGGCCCTGAGCAAATGCCAACTACCCTGCATTGGTTTAAGTGGGAAGCCTATACGACCTGGCTTTCTGGCTTTGCCCTATTGATTATAGTGTATTATTTTGGCGCGTCAGCTTACCTTATCGACCCTCGGGTAAATGCCATTTCACCGACTGTCGCCATCGGCCTAGGTTTAGGGCTTATCTTTGGCGGCTTAGCACTATATGAACTTGCCTGTCGAAGCCGACTTGCAAACTACCCCGTTGCCTTTGGTGTTTGCCTTGTTACACTCATTTGTGTTGTCACCTTTTTCGCTACCCAGTGGTTTAGCGGCCGAGGCGCTTACATTCACGTGGGTGCGCTTATTGGCACTATCATGGCAGGTAATGTATTTCTCAACATTATGCCTAATCAGCGCAAAATGGTCGCTGCCGTGGCAGGAAAAAAAAACATCGACCCACAGTGGGGAGCAAGTGCAAAACTACGTTCACTGCACAATAACTACTTTACGCTTCCCTTGCTGTTTATCATGATTTCTAACCACTACCCCATGACCTATCAACATCAGCACAACTACCTAGTGCTTATTGCTATTATGATAGCGGCAGCGTGGATAAGACACTTCTTCAATTTACGTCATAAAGGGCAAACTAAACCAAGCATACTCGTTACCGGCACTATCGCTATGCTGGCCATAACTTTGTGGGTTTCATGGCCTCAAGCTACAGCCGTGAAATCTGCAAAAAGCTCTGCTGAATCAAAGCAAACAGCGTCTATCGATACAAATGGGGCTGTTTTAAATCAAGCCACTTCAAATACAGGCAGTGACTCGTTACCTACAGGAACCGCATCGATAAGTGACGAGCACGTAGAGGGCCTAATAAATAAACACTGCGTTAGCTGTCACTCGCGTAACCCAACCGACGACATTTTTAACGTTGCGCCTGTGGGGGTAATACTAGATACATGGCAAGACATAGAGCGCTATGCACCGCAAATAGTGAGGCGAACTTCGGTTACAAAAGATATGCCCTTTATGAATAAAACAGGCATGACTGAAAAAGAGCGCCAGGACATTGCGCGCTGGTTTGCACAGCGCTAACAATTTAAGAATGCTCGTTTATCTACATGACCTCATTCCCATGGGGCTTTTTCTTTACGGTGTACATAGCGCGATCTGCAGCATCAAGCCATTCCTGTACCGACGATAACTCGTCGCTCCATTCTTTCCAGCCTGCGGTATAGCGAATAGGAATACAGGTATTGTCTTGAGCTAATACGACAAACGCGAGTTCATCAATACGAGCAAAAAAACGCTCTACTTCCTTCTCTTTAGTGCCGTAAAGCAGCACAACAAATTCATCACCGCCAATGCGACCCATTCTGTCTGTATCTCGTAACATGGTCTGCATTTTTTCCGAAAAGACTTGTAGCGCTTTGTCCCCCACTTTGTGGCCGTAATTATCGTTTATTTGTTTAAACTCGTTTAAGTCAATGTACACCAAGGTGGAAACGTGGCGTTCTCTTTTCATCCGCTCAACTTCTTTAGAAAGTTGCTTCAATATTTCTCGGCGATTAATAAGACCCGTTAGCGAATCGGTCTGAGACAGAACAGCGAGTTCGTTAACCGCTCGCTCTAGTGCCTGCTGCTGCTCTTTCTCTTTGGTTATATCGTCAGCCGCTCCCAAAATGAGGGTTTGTTGCTCTTTCGAATCATAAATGAGGCTGCCTCTATCATGTAGATAATGAATTTGGCCGCTAACATCATAAATACGATATTGAAGCTCCCAATTTTTCAGAGGGCGTTGATTAAATACTTCGAGAACTTTGGGTTTATCATCTTCATGCACGTGGTCGATGAATGCTAATGGCTTAGCGTACAGCTCATATTCACTGCGCCCGAAAATGCGCTGATAACCATCGTTGAGATAATGCATTGTTTTAATATCAGGGCTAGCTACCCAAATAAACGTGCGGGAAGAAAATTCATTAACAATCTTACTAAACAGCGCCTCAACCTGAAATAACTCGCCCTCTATTCGCTTTTTCTCATCGATGTCTTCGACTACCGAGATGAAAAAATCAGGATTGTCGTTAGCATCTCTCACTAAGGAGACCGTTAACTTTCCCCATACCGCCACGCCGTCTTTTCGAAGGTATTGCTTCTCCATGGTATAGCTATCAATTTTTCCATCAAGTAATTGTTCAAGGTTGGAAAGGTCAGTATGAAGATATTCGGCAACTGTTATTTCCTGAAACGTCATATTTTTGAGTATATGTCGCTCGTAACCTAAAAAATCACATAGCTTCTGGTTTACTTTGACAAAGGTTCCATGCGGACTCACGTGAGCTAACCCCACAGCACAATATTCAAAGGTTTTATCGATCATGTACATCCCTCACTATAAAAAAATGCATTCCTTGCCCTCTAGTGTTAGCTTCGCAAAACTAGCCGTTTGAAATTAGCTTCTTAAAATTAGCTTTGTAATAATGGCTTCATGGCAATAGTTCTGTTGATTTAGCGCTTCGCAGGTGTCTAAAGTTGCGAATTACCTATAGTCTACGACTAAAGTAGCAATTTTGTGGACCGTATCACAATTTATTTAATTGATTTATACGCCACCTAAAATTCAGAAAACGTATTGCTTAAGTTACTTGGCTTATTCAGCCTGTTTACATGGCCGACTTACTTGGAGCACAGGAATGAATAAATGAAAAACGATAGTTATCCAACATCAGCCTTAGCGAATAGCACTAAACGTATTCTTGTGCTGTTTGCTCACCCTGTGCCCCAACAATCTGAAGTGAACATTTTTTTATTTGAAGACGCACAGCAGTTAGCAAATGTAACGGCTGTTGATGTTTATGCCGAATATCCCGACTTCAATATCAACGTGATTAAAGAGCAGGAGCGACTGGTAAATCATGATGTCATTATTTTTCAGTACCCGCTGTACTGGTATTCCACACCTTCTATATTAAAGGAGTATCAAGACTTGGTGCTTGAATACGGGTTTGCTTATGGTAAGGGTGGTACTGCATTAAAAGATAAACTCTTTTTTTGTGCCATCAGCGCAGGAGGGAAAGAAGAAGCCTATCAGACCGATGGATTTAATCATTTTACTATACGTCAGCTGCTGCAACCTCTCGAACAAATGGCACGCATTACTAATATGGAATATTTAGCGCCTTTTGCGCTTTTTGGCTCTCGTTCAGCATCTCGAGAGGACAGAATTTCGACGCATAGGGAAAAGTGGAAAACACTTTTGAATGCCCTTGCTACAGAAAACATTGATTTGGACCGAGCAAAACACATAGAAAATCTCGCTGACTTAACCATAAATGGGACTAGTGAATAAATGACTGCCTACTTTCTTTATATTTTCATTTATTTAGCTGCCGCCGTTATTGCTGTCCCCATAGCAAAGCGTCTGGGGTTAGGCAGTGTATTAGGTTATTTAATAGCCGGACTCATTATAGGGCCCACATTAGGGCTAGTAGGCGATGAAACTACCACCATTCAGCATTTTGCCGAATTCGGTGTTGTTATGATGCTATTTCTTGTCGGGTTAGAACTTGAGCCTAAATCGCTGTGGGCAATGAAGTCTCGGCTTATCGGACTTGGCGGGCTTCAGTTAGGAATAACCACGGCGCTTATTACAGTAATTGCCATGCTGTTTGAGCAACCCTTTAGTATTTCCCTTACTATAGGTCTCATTTTTGCCCTGTCGTCCACAGCCATCGTCCTACAAACCTTTCAAGAAAAGGGGTTGCAAAAAACCGAAGGCGGAAAAGGTGCCTTTTCCGTTTTGCTATTTCAAGACATTGCTGTAATTCCTATGCTGGCGCTTATTCCTTTGCTGGCACTGCCGGAGTTAGTTGCCAGTGCAGCAGACGCTTCCGGCGATGCCGCCCACTCAGACAGCTTTAATCTTGTGAATGAATTAGCACCTTGGGCTTATGGTTTAGTGATTATTGGCTCGGTGGCTTTTGTGACCGTAGGGGGACATTACCTTAGCCGTCCGTTATTTAAGTTCGTTTCCTCATCAGGTTTGCGGGAGATATTTACTGCAACAGCATTAATGCTTGTTATCGGTATTGCAGCGTTGATGGGCTTGGTGGGGTTATCGCCAGCCTTAGGTGCCTTTTTAGCGGGTGTAGTACTGGCTAATAGCGAATTTCGCCACGAGCTAGAGGCTAATATAGAGCCATTCAAAGGGCTGCTTCTTGGTTTGTTTTTTATTACTGTAGGCGCTGGCATTAATTTTTCAGTATTCGCATCAAATACCCTATTAATTATTGCATTAACGTTATCGGTGATTGTTTTAAAAGCGGCAGTTCTGTTTGCTATTTCGCTTATATTTTCTTTTAAAGGCAGCAGCAAATGGCTGCTAACACTTAGTCTGGCTCAAGCCGGTGAGTTTGGTTTTGTACTTCTTAGTTTTGCTTCTCAAAACTATGTATTGCCGCAAGATATTATTGCCATTTTATCTCTAGTGGTAGCCCTTTCCATGTTCCTAACGCCAGGGTTATTTATCTTCTTTGAGAAAGTCATTCTCCCTCGTTATCAGCGAAGCGGTAGGCAAAATAAAGAAGACACTATTGACGATAAAGGCACCGTGATCATTGCAGGCATTGGTCGCTTCGGGCAAATCATCAACCGATTGCTCGTAGCAAATGATGTTCACACCGTGGTATTGGATATACGCGCAGAGCAGGTAGAACTTATTCGTAAGATAGGTACTAAAGCGTATTTTGGAGATGCCTCAAAACCGGATATCTTGCACACTGCGGGGGCAGAGGAGGCCTCGTTGCTTATTATTGCCATTGATAATAAGGAAACCGCAGCAGAAATGGTGAAATATGCAAGGCACGCTTACCCAAAGATGCAAATTTTAGCTCGGGCTTTTGACCGCGGTCACGGCTATCGACTGCGTCAATTGGGTGCACACTATGTGGTATCTGAAACTTACCACTCTGCGCTTGAAATGGGGGCTCATGCACTTCGCTCTCTTCACTCTCATCCGTCTCAGGTTGAGCGACAAAAAATGGCCTATAAAGATATTGAAGATCAGCAAAACGACGTGCTTTACAATGCATGGCTTGACGATGCAAGCGGCGAGCGTATTGACAATAATTACCTTAAGCTTTTTATTGAATTAGAATCTTTGATAGGTGAAGCCCTAAGTACTGGCCTTCACGATACGCATTCAAAAATGAAAGGCTGGACACCACCTCCTAAAGATCATGCCGATTCATTTTCTAGCGCTGAGGCAGCTTCTGAAGTCAATAAAGGTGCAGGTGCAAAACTAAATGAAAGCAAAGCTGAAAAACATCCCGAGGTAAAAGGCGACTGAATTCGATAGGCTCTTACGCTAACTGGAAACAACATGCGACGGCCACTATCTTACGTTAAACGCTTGAGCAATAAATAAACTACCTGATGGGGCATCTTGCTGATATCATGCTAATATAATCAAAGGGATAAGTGGCCTTTTAGAACCGGTAAGCAATAGGGAGTGCACAAAATAAAATGAAATTATCTACTCAAATTAATTTGGGCCTCTTCTTTATTATACTGTTGGCCGGAGTTGGCGCAGGATCAATTGAGGTATATCAAACCAAAACGCACGTTGAGCGCTCTGCAAATGCCTTAGCACAAAAAACAGCATCACAACTTGCTAGCCAGCTATCAGCGTTACTTTCACGGCAGAGTCCTCTGCAGCGCTCTGAGGTAGATGAAAATCAACTTTCTGAAGACAGTTTAGTATCATCTATTTTAACTACTGCATTATCCAGCGAAAAGCTTTCCACTATTAGCATAGAGAACACTGACGGTATTGAGCTGGTTAAAAAAGAAAGCGCAAGTGAGTCATCTTCAAAAAGCATATTATCCGGTGTTATCGAACTCCCTGTTGCACAGACACAGGCAGCTATTGGTTCAACGTCAACGGTTGTTAAAGTAACAAGCAGCCCTAAAACGCACTACCACTTTCTGTGGCAACAGCTACTTAAAATTGCAGTTTTTTGCGTGGCGGTTTATCTGCTCTCGGTAATCGCTGTTATGGTCATAGCAAACTTTGCCACGCGCCCTTTGAGTAAAGTCACTAAGAAGCTCAATGAAATACAAAACAACGATTTCACGCCATCTTCAATAAAATCTGCCACCGCTGACTTTCGGTATCTTGTCAGTGCGGCCAACAACCTGTCCCTTGCATTAGAAAGTAAGTTTCAAGAATTGACGCGTCAAGCAGAGCAGTTCAAATCTGTGGCCAGTAAAGACACGCTGACTAAAATCGCTAATAGAAATGCTTTCGACAGACATATGAAGGCCCTTATTAGTGGTATAGCAGGCCCGAAAGAGCATTCACTGACACTTGTACGACTAGCTCAGCTTACCACTATCAATCACAAGCTTGGCATGTTGGCGGGCGACAATTATGTGTGTGGTGTTGCTGATGTATTAAAAAAAGCAGGCCAAGATGATTTTAACGGAGCCTTTGTTTTTAGAATTTCGGGCGGTGACTTTGCCATTATTAGCGAAGTACAACCCAAAGAGGTGCACGAAGAGAACTTGGCATTGATAAGTAAAAGCTGTACTACCATCAACCCGCTTCGCGACGGCAACAAAGCCGCATGGATTGGCGTAGCACAATTTACTAATAGTATGTCGATGAAAGAAATTATGGAAAGTGCAGATAGCGCTCTCATGGCCGCAACAAAAAGGCCTCAGGGGTGGCAATTTGCGTCAGATATCGCGCAAGTTCACAGCAATTCGCAATGGCGTCAACGCCTTGAATATGTAGTTTCACAGCAGTACGCCGACATATTGATTCAGCCGGTTATGAACTTAGAACGCAATACCCCTTCGTATTACGAAACATTTGCTCGCTTCAAAGACAAGCAAACTAACGACGTTATTCCAATGTCACAGCTTATTCCAGCCTCTGAACGCCTCGACCTTCTCCCGCAGGTAGATAAGCTGGTAACCAGTATTGTATTTAAAAAGCTAAAAGTAACGTCACATCAAGTTGCTATTAACATTTCGAATGCCTCCATAGCAAATACAGAATTTCGAGAGTGGTTAATCCAGCAGTTATCTGAACATGAAGCATTGTGCCACCGCATTATTTTCGAAATTCAAGATGCAGCCCTTATTCATTACAACGAGGAAGCCATTTCATTTTGTAAGCGGGTAACGCAGTTGGGCTGTCGCATAACCGTTGAACATTTTGGTGACAACTTTGCTTCGCTATCTGGGTTACGAGCAATTCAGCCTGCATATGTAAAATTATCTGGGCGTCTTACCGAAAGTATTCACACCAACAAAGACAACCAGCTTTTCGTAAGCAGCCTCTTAAATATTGCTCGTAGCCTGAACATAAAAGTTATTGCAGAGAAAGTTGAAAATGAGGCCGAATCGGTGGCGTTGAATAACTTAGATATTATTCATCAGCAAGGTTATTACTTCTCTAAACCCGCCCTGTGGACTGTCTACTAGCGCTTGCAGACCTATTGTTGGCACTCTAGCCGCTTTTGGATAACAGAAGCGGCAAGCGGTTTGGCAAATAGGTAGCCTTGGGCGCATTCCGCCCCAAGGCGCTGACAGTAGGTAAGTTGGGTTTGTGTTTCTATGCCCTCGACAACAATTTTAAGATTGAGCTTGTGTCCCAAATGTACGATAGCCTCCATCAATGCACCATCGTAATCACTCTCAGGCGCATTTTCGAGAAAACTGCGATCAATTTTTAAGTGACTCACAGGAAAACGCTTTAAGTAGCTAAGTGAGGAATAACCTGTTCCGAAATCGTCGATAGACACCTCTACACCCATTGCACGCTGCTTTTGCAAGCCTAACAATACTTGTTCATCTGATTTTATTAGCATATTTTCAGTTAGCTCAAGTCCAATGGCTTCAGGGGGTAAAGCATACTTTTCACGGCATCGGGCTAGACGCTCAAAAAAACCATCTTGCTCTAACTCTCTGCCCGACACATTAATGTGAATACAAATTTCAATACCTATATTGCGCCACGCTCGTGCTTGTTCACACGCTTTCTCCATTACCCAAGAGCCAATAGAGATAATTAAATCTGTACGCTCGGCAATAGGGATGAATATATCTGGTGGCACGCTGTGTTCAGTAATCTCAGGAGTCCAGCGAAGCAGCGCTTCACAGGAAATGATATTGCCACTTCTCAAGTCTACCTGTGGCTGGTAGAGCAACGTAAACTCATCGTTCTCCACAGAACCTCTCAATCGAGATGCGATGTTTCTTTGTTGATGCAGCAGTACGCTTAAATCGTTACTGAAGATGCTGTAGCGGTTTCTCCCCTGCTCTTTTGCTTCATACATAGCAGCATCGGCATTTTTAAGTAATGTATCAACCTCTGTGCCATCATTAGGAAAAAGACTCACACCAACACTGGACGTGACAAACACGTTTTCTGTCCCCAGAGAAAAGCTTTCTTTGCAGCAATCAACCATTTCTTCAGCTAAACCTTTTAACGGTTCATTGTGGTCGATATCGTCGATGAGCACGACAAACTCATCACCACCAAAACGGGCCAAGAAAGCCCCTTCACCCACACACTCTTTGAGTCTATCGGCAAAGGACTTTAGCAGCTTATCGCCCCACGTATGACCTAAGGTATCATTGATATCTTTAAACATATCGAGGTCGATAAAAAAGACTGCCATTGATGTTGAATTACGCTCGGCTTTTTCAACTCGCTCTTTTATTGCCATCTCAAGATAGCGCCTATTGGGAAGGCCTGTGAGTAAATCTGTTGTGGCAAGCTTTTCTAGCTCGCAGCGTATGGCGTGCTGTTCGCTTAAATCAATGTCGACACAATACATTTCTGGTGAATCGGTGTGCTCACTGAGCATAACGTGGGATGAGAAAACATGAACGGCATCGCCATTTTTGCGCTGAAGTGCAAGTTCACCGCTTGGAATAGAAACGCCTTCTGACAGCCATTTCTCATGAGCGGATACCACTTCGTCTCGCATTATTGTTGGGATGATAAGATTTTCAAGACGCTTTCCTAGCGCTTCTTCTTGAGTGTAACCATAAATATCTTCGCTAGACGCATTCCAGTAAATAACACGCCGCTCTTTGTCGTAGCCTTGAACCGATACTTTAGGTAACGCACTAATGAGCTTAAGAAAACGAGCCTCAGCAGATGCGCAGTCTGTACCTAATGTATTTACGTGGTTTTTATTCAAAGCCATTCTACTTCCTTATGATTAGCCAAACCTTGTCGACAAGCAGTTTGCCTTGTCGAGGGCGTATTAATCGAAAATCAGCTCTAATTTAAGTGTAGTTGAAAAAATATAATTGTCTTAGTAATGCAACATTAACGCGGGCTACACCCGCGTTACAACTCACTGTAGTCTAACGCCCAGTTCACGTAGAGCTCAGTACCGATTTTGAGCGAAGACTCATCAGCATAAAAATAAGGAGAGTGGTTGCTGGGTGCTGACTTTGCATCTTGCCCCTCAGGCGTAACCCCTAGAAATACAAATAGACCTGGTACTTCAAGGGCAAAAAAAGAAAAATCTTCTGCGCCAGTAACAAGGTCGTTCACATGCACCTTATCTTTACCCGCAACACGCTCCATAGTGGGCAGCATTTGTTTAGTAAGTTCAACATTGTTAATGGTAACCGGGTAGCCCTCGTCAATGTGCACGTGTGCCTCAGCGCCGGTGGCTTTTGCTGTCATTTGTGCAGTGGTGGTTAAGTTTTCAAAGATTTGAGCACGATTATCCATATCGAAATTGCGAATAGTGCCCTCTAAGTAAACTTCATCTGGGATAATGTTGTTGCGAATTCCTCCGTCTACAATGCCAAAACTCACCACCGCTGGCGCTTTAGTTATATTGACTTGACGGCTAATAACCGTCTGAGTACTGCCAATAATCTGACCGGCGGCGACAATAGGATCTACGCCGCCCCACGGCCTAGAGCCATGAGTTTGCTTACCTTTAACGGTTATTTCAAATCGATCTGACGATGCCATAAGCGGCCCTTCTCGGTAACCAATATGTCCGGCAATACCTGCTGACCATACGTGTATACCAAAAACAGCTTCCGGTTTATAACGATCAAAAAGCCCCTCTTTCAGCATCAGCTCTGCGCCGCCTTCCTCGCCTTTAGGCGCGCCTTCTTCGGCAGGCTGAAAGATAAATACGACGGTGCCTTTAAGCTCGTCTTTCATGCTAGCGAGCTTCTCAGCCGCTCCCATCAGCATCGACATATGCAGGTCATGACCGCAGGCATGCATTACCCCTACTTCTTTACCTCGGTATTCCGATTTGGCTTCAGATTTAAACGGTACGTCGGCTTTTTCTACAACAGGTAGCGCGTCCATGTCTGCGCGCATTGCAATGACAGGGCCAGGCCGCCCACCTTCTAACACTCCAATGACTCCGGTATGAGCAACACCCGTTTCTACCTTCATACCTAACGTATTGAGATGTTCGGCAAGGACTTTTGACGTCCTAAATTCTCGGTTACTTAGCTCGGGATGTTGGTGAAGGTCTCGACGCCACTCAATAACTTTTTTCTCAAGCTCAGCAGAAATAGAAATAGGCGCTTGGGCTAACGTAAGTGGACTGAATGCCAGAGTGGCAAGGAGTGACAAAGCAGTGGTAGCGGCTCTCATGGACGTTCCTCGTTATTATCGTTGAATAACCAGTATGCCTGTGTCGCCGCCCGACCACAAATTGATTACAAAAGAGGGTGCAATGAGCCTGATTAAGACTGCCTATAAAGGACGTCGCAGGTGGACATCATCGAACGTCAGCAGCAACACTGGTTACCACAAGCACCACCTTACTCTAAAAAGGCGTGCTCAATAACGAAGTGTCCTTTCTCTCGTGATGTCGCTTTTTTGAACCCAAGACCGGAAAGTATCTCCATAGTGTCATCTAACATAGACTGGTTACCGCACAGCATAAAACGATCTTCTTCAAGATTAAGCGCTGAAAGATTAAAGTGAGCACATAATTCGCCACTTTTTAGTAGCTCAGTTAATCTGCGTTGATGAATGTCATCTTTAAACGGCTCTCGAGTAACAATAGGGAAGTACAAAAGTTTCTCTGATACAAGGTCGCCGAAGTATTCATTTGTAGGGAGCTCGTTGCAAATTTGCTCTTGGTAAGCCAGTTCGCTTTTGTAGCGCACACTATGAACTAGAATGACTTTGTCATAACGCTCGTAAATGTCCGGGTCCTTGATGATCGACATAAAAGGCGCAAGCCCAGTGCCTGTTGCTAGAAGAAAGAGGTTTTTCCCTTCAATTAAGAAGTCGGCCACAAGCGTACCCGCTGGCCTGGTAGACAGAAGCAACTGCTCCCCCACTTTTATGTCTTTGAGTCGAGAAGTAAGCGCACCGTCAGGAACTTTTATACTGAAGAATTCAAGCTCTTCTTCATAATTGGCACTCGCAATACTATAAGCACGCATCAACGGCTTGTTATCAACTTCTAAACCCAGCATAACAAACTGCCCATTTTCAAAGGTATAGCTTGGGCTACGGGTAGTCTTGATAGAAAATAGTGATTCATTCCAGTGATGGACATGGGTAACTGTTTCTGACGTTAAGTTTCGCATTTTCTCCCCAATATATGACTTACTGTGTTTGCGCCTTTCGAACAACAATGCTAGGCATTAAAGGCTTACTGCTCCTTCTACTCGTTTTTAAAATCGCCGATGCATATGCTTTTTTGCGCAAGTTTGCGCTTTGCTTTAAGCATTGGTAGTGCACGAATAGTACATGAATAATACCTGAGTAAATTACTCAGGTAAATAGCCCACTAAAACACTCAAGTATTATTGGCGTATAAACTCTCAGCCTAAAAGCTTCTTAATGCCCAGCAAGGGGTTAAATAATTTGTCGTAGCTACTTGGGAAGAACTTGTATAGCCAGTGGACTAACTTGGCATCAGAACCAATTAAAATACGTGGGGCCTTGTTTCTCATTCCTTTTTCAATAACCTTAGCCGCCTCTGAGGCTGAGGTGCGGGCCACAGCGTCAAAATGCATCACAATTCTGTCTTTAATAGCGTGATTACTGAGTTGGACTTCGCCGGTGCTCACATGTTTGTCTAAAGCCTGTTTTTTACTTTGAGCAGATAACACTTCGCTGGACCTAGCGATATTCGTTTTAATTCCCCCCGGCAACACACACAACACATCAATATTTTTCTTTTGATACGCCATATCCTGCCGCAATGCTTCACTAAACCCGCGGATAGCAAATTTAGATGTATGATACGGTGTCATCATAGGAATTGTGATCAAACCAAAAATTGACGCCACATTAACGATAAGGCCTTGCTGCGACTTTTCTAATAACGGCATCATCTCTCTGCATCCCGTTATAGCGCCATGTAAATTCACGTCTAACACTTTGTTAAATTGCGCCTCAGACGTTTCATCAAAGTAGCCAAATGTGCTGATCCCTGCATTGTTCACAAGCACATCGAGACTACCAATGTCTTTCTCAATAATCTGCGCAAGCTTTTGCCAATCTGCTTTAGCGCTTACATCAGCGACTTGAGCAATGAGCACTGAATTCCCCAGTTTATCAGTGATTGCTGACAGGTTTTCTTTATTGATATCAGTAAGGATAAGACTGGCCCCCAATTTAGCCAATAGCGTTGCCAAGGCATGGCCTATACCCGACCCAGCGCCAGTAATAAGAATACGCTTATTTTTCCACGTCAGTGCTTGAGATTGCTTCATTGTATTTTCTCTAACCATCTAAAAATGTGGTTGCTAACGGCAGGTAAATGACTTCCACCAATAGTCCAATGACACGCCTCATCAATAACCTTTAATGTGACGTTTACGGCCTCTTGAGAGGAGTCTTTTGCCGCACATTGAGTGCCGTATTTCTTTGCAATTTTTCGCTGCACTGAAACGGGCGTAATGCGGTCTTGTGCGCCGCACACTAACAGTATGGGGCAATGTATATTTTTGGCATTGACAAATGTTGGCGGATGACGAAACAAGAACCACATGCCAATTTCCATCGATGCCCTGCCCGATTCAAATGTAGCTTTGCGTAAAATATCGTGCTGAACCTGGGGTGACTGGGTGTTAGCAATGCCGTACTTTATGTTCTTAAGCAGTAAGTAAGTCGTTTTCTTGTGCAGCGGAAACGTAAATAGGTTATGACCGAACGTGCGTATTACCGACCACGACCAACTGTTTATGCCAGCTGGCGATGCGCTTGAAATTAAGATCATTTTATTAACGGCGGTACGCGCTGCAACAAGCTGCGCCAACAACCCTCCCATAGAATGACCGACCAAAATAGGAGGCGCATCTAGTGTGTTAATAAACGACAATACAGACTCAACATAGTCGTTGATACTAGCTTGGGCAAGAGCATTTTGCTTTGCCTTATCGTTCAGCTCGGCTCTTGAAAAATGAAAGGGCAAACGGGGTGAATACACTCGGTAACCGCTTTGTTCAAACTGCGTTTTCAATTCTGTCAGTGTCTCTGGTGTGCTCCACATGCCGTGAATAAGCACAACCTCTGGCGTACTGCTGGGCTGTTGCATGTTTGGGTGCTTCATAGTTTGCACTCTTCAAATATGAGCTCTCGTGTAAAGGGCTTAGACATCACGAGCTGTGCACGTCAGCAGCCGGTTTATGAAAATCGGCCAGAGGTTTATTATCGTCAAACCGCAACACGTTATCGGCCAGCTTACTGTGCTTTATGGCAAGTAAATCTTTTACGTATAAATCTTTGTTACACCATGGAAACTCTGAACCTTGAGAGGGTAATTCATCCAGCTTACGCAGAATATAACCAGACTTGAGCCCCACAATATTTTCTCTCGGTGCGTCTGGGTTACGGTATGGATAAACGCTGTCGTGGCCATTTTGCTCCATGTAATCAAGTAATCGACACACATAATCAAAAGTCAGTTCAGCTTTGAGCGTCCACGATGAGTTGGTATAGCCGAACACCCAAACAAAATTAGGAAGCTGACTGAACATCATACCTTTGTAGTTAGTGAGTTTGTTGCCGTGTACTTTATGCCCATCCACAGATAAGTTGATATTGCCCCATAGCTGCAAATCGAGGCCGGTGGCTGGCACAATAATATCCGCATCGATATGCGTGCCATTTTTAGTTAACACGCCGGTTGGTGTGAAACGGTCGATATGGTCGGTGACGATGGTGCTTTTACCTGTACGCACCGAATTAAACAAGTCTGCATCGGGTACCAGCGCCATACGCTGATCCCAAGGCTGATAGCTTGGGTTAAAATGCGTGTCGACATCTGCGGTGCCATCAAGGTCTTTAATATTCATTTTGCGTATTATTTTACGCACGAAGTCTGGAAATTTTTTCGATAGCACAAAGGACATCTGCTGCAAGGTAGTGTATTTGAGGCGCATTATTCGGTTGGTTAACCCAGCAGGTAACACTTGAGATAGTACGCGAAACAGCACGTCAGAGGCAGGGCGAGACACGATATAGCTAGGAGAGCGCTGAAGCATAGTCACATGCGCTGCCTTTTTCGCCATGGCAGGTACTATGGTAACCGCGGTGGCTCCACTTCCAATAACAATCACTTTTTTATCAGTATAATCTAGTTCTTGTGGCCATTTTTGAGGGTGAGCGATGGTGCCTTTGAAATCATTAAACCCATCAAAATCAGGCAGGTAGCCTTTATCGTAATTATAATAGCCTGAGCAACAGGTAAAAAACTTTGCGGCAATGTGGTACTCGGAACCATCTGCACGGGAAATAGTAACTAACCAGCGATTTTTTGTTGAATCCCAATTAGCCGCTTTTACTTTTTGTTGAAAACGGATGTACTGGTTAAGACCTTCATCTTGCACCAATTCCCCTAGGTAATGTTGAATTCGTTCGGCAGTGGCGATGTACTCTCTGTCAGTCCATGGCTTAAAAGAGAACGCAAACGTGTACATATCAGAGTCTGAGCGTATGCCCGGATATTTAAATAAGTCCCAGGTGCCACCAAAATTCTCACGACTTTCGATAACAGCAAACGAATTGTGTGGGCGCTTTTTCTTAAGTGTATAACTCATTCCTAAGCCAGAGATCCCAGCCCCAACGATAAGTACGTCAAGTGCTTCATACTCAATATGTTGTTCTTCGCCTGCTTTTTTCATGTGCCACCAGATTTTTTTATTTTCGACACTGTTCACAATAAAGAGCAGTGACAACATAAACTATGACACAGGCTGTCAATCATTGACCTAAACGGCCATTCTGGCAATATGTGTACATGAAGAAATAGGTAAAGCTGAAAACGTAATGACGGCCAACACATCTCAATTAAGTGAGCTTGAAAATATATTAGAAAATAAGCGCCTCCCTGATACTAATCAGCCGTTTAAGCGAAAGCGCTCTATTTTGGGTTTACTCCCCCTTTTTAAAGTGTTGGAAGAACAAGGGCGCAGCCCACAATCAATACTGGCTGCTCGCGGGTTGTCTCTAGATAACCTTACAGGGGCCGCAATGATTGATACGAATTTAGAGCTAGACATAGTGGGTGATGCTATTGAATTGCTTAATGATCCTATTTTAGGCGTTAAGGTGGGTAGCCAAGTGTCGTTTACCTCATATGGCACTTACGCCATGCTGCTGATGACCGCAGATACTTTTTTGGAGTCGGCGCGCGTCGCCGCACAATTTCAGCATCTTTCTCTGCTTTTTTCACACATGACGTTGCACTTTGACTCTCAAGGGCTTGAGGTGCGCTATACCGTGCCCGATGCACCTAGAAAGTTAAGAGATTTTATTGCTGATAGAGATCTTATGGGCACCTATATCTTTATGCGGGAGTTTTTGGCAGAGGCGCCACATGTATTAGTGGGAGGTACGGTGCGTTCCAAGCCAGAACGACATCATTTAGCGACTTATAAAAAATATTTGAATTTTGATGTGAGCTTTGACCAACCCTACAACTGGTTTCGCATTCCAGCATCCATGCTAAGGCTCAGCCAACAGCACAGTAATGTCTGGGCCCATAAATTATACAAAGCCCAAGCCTACGAATTACTCAATACATTTTACCCTGCTCAGCAGAACTTGGTAACCCAGGTGAAAACTCTAATTGCGGGCTATCAGTCGGGTTATCCTTCGGCATGTGAATTGGCAAAGATTATGGGCATGAGTGAGCGAACACTTCGGCGAAAACTTGATGCGGCAGGCGCTAGCTATCGCAATATTATTGATGCACAGCAGCAAAAACGCGCAATTGATATGCTTTCATCGCAGCGTCTATCCATCGCAACAATTGCCAGCCAACTAGGCTACGCCGAGCCAGCCAGCTTTTTAAGAGCATTTAAGCGCTGGACGGGACTCACGCCCAAGCGCTTTTTGCAGCAGCCAAATACGCCTTAGCACTCTGTAGCTAACTAGCTTCTGTTGGAGTAACACCAAATAAAGCTGAATCATTCGAATTGATATCAGCATAGCATACACGGAGCATGTACTTTGCCGTTCTGCAGCCTATGCTCTTTTAGCTTTTAGCGCTTATTCACCAGCATCTGCAAGCAAGCTGTAAAAGTAACTCACCGCTTGCAGGTAATCATTTACCGCTAGCTGCTCGTTAACACCGTGGAATCGCTTCAGGCTTTCTTTATCTAGCCTTACCATCATAAATCGATATACGTTATCGGATAAGCCATAAAAATGCTTTGCATCCGTGCCTCCCATTACCAGATATGGTGCAACCAACACGTTATCATCCATACGACGAATGTTAGACTCGATGAGTTTGTATCCTGTGCTGTTAAGGGGTGATAACTGCGATGGTTCGTTTTCCATAAAGGTCTCAACGCTTACTCTAGGGTCGTCAATTGCCTCAACAATGTGCTGCTTCACGCTGGCTATGCTATCACCAGGTAGAATTCGTACGTTCACCACTGCACTCGCCACTGTGGGCAATATATTCGATTTGCTGCTGCCTTCCAGCATAGTGGCTGCAATGGTAGTACGAATGCCAGCGGCGCTGCTTGGCGCAGACAGCATTGACTGCTCTACGATAGGCGAAAACAACCATAAATTGGCCATGGGCAACTGCAAAGAAAGCGGCGCATAAGCGGCTACATGAGAAAATGTGTTGTAGCTGTAGCTAAGGTTGGTATCAAACTGACTATTTTCTATATTCACAATGGCTTGGCTTAACACGCCTGCAGCTGTGTGATCAGGAGGCTGAGAAGAATGCCCGCCTTCTGAGGCAACAGTAAGTCGCAGGTTAACAAACCCTTTTTCTGCAACGCCAACCATAGCAACTGGCTGATCGACGCCTTTCATCAACCCTTGCGTAATTGCCCCGCCTTCATCAAGCACAAACTCAAAACTAATGCCTTGTTGCTTAAAATGCTCTGCAATCTTTGCGGCGCCCTGTTTGCCACCAATTTCTTCATCGTGACCAAAGGCAAAATAAATACTTCGCTGTGGAGAAAAACCCTCTCTTAGCCGGGTCTCCATTGCCTCAAGCAAAGCCATTACCGTCACTTTGTCGTCAATAGTGCCTCTACCCCAAACAACATCGTTTACAATGGCGCCACTAAAAGGTGCCTGCTTCCACTGCTCTGCTGTTCCCTCATCCACAGGCACTACATCCATATGCCCCATAAACAGTGCAGGCTTAAGAGCGGGATCGCTACCTTTTAGGTGATAAACCAAGCTGTACTGGTTAATGGTGTAATGCTCGGCCTGCTGATGAACAAGGGGAAAACTAGCGCGTATGTGTTCATGTAACCCTAAAAAAGCCTGAGGGTTTAGCCTTGAGGGATCATCAAATGAAATGGTTTCAAACTGAATCGCTTTAGCAAATCGCGCTACCGCCGCGTCTTCGTTAAGCGGTGCTTTAGGTAGTGGACTGTCTACCTGTAACTGAGTGTCTTCAAAACTCAATAAAGTATTCACGTACAACACTGTGGTAAGAACAAAAACGACTGACACTAAGCCAGTTATTATTTTAATTCGGGACTTTTTCATTATTCATTTACCCAAAAATAATAAAATGAGAGATTTGAAATAGTTTTAGCACGATGAAGTGATAAAGTCTTGTTGTGGAACATATAGTGCTGTTTTACGCTTCTTTCTTTTTGGTTCGTCTGCGCTTTTTAAAAGCGGGCTTCACCGTTGATTTTATGCCTTTCAGTGACACAGGCACGTTGCTTGACGCAATATCAATAAGCTCGTGTAACGATTTTTCCAGTGGCTGCATAAAGCTTTTATAGTTTGCCTGTTGCTCGGCAATGTTGTTTAACGTTGCCTCCCACTTGGCCGTCATATCGGGTGTTGTGCACATCTCAGGAAGGGCTTCTACTAAGCCAATTCCTGCAGGTGTAGCATTAATAATTTTGCCCTGTCGCTTCAAAAAACCACGCTTAAACAATAGTTCGATTATTCCGGCCCGCGTGGCCTCAGTGCCCAAACCGTCCGTATCTTTTAATATTGCTTTTAGAGCTCGGTCTTTAACGAAGCGGTTTATCCCCGTCATGGCAGCAAGTAACGTAGCGTCGGTAAAGTGTTTGGGAGGTTGAGTTTGCTTTTCTAGCAACTCTCCTTTTTCGCAATGCAGGCTGTCGTTTTTGTTCAGTTCTGGCAGCAAGCCTTTTTGCCATGGGCTATCAGAGTTCGACTTGCTCTCTGTGCCTTTATCACTGATTTTTTCAAAGAGCACCTTCCATCCCAGTTGCTCGGTAACATTGGCGGTTGTGGCAAATTTGCCACCTGCAATGGTGAGTGCCACGTGGGTTTGTTGATAGATAAAGGCAGGATAAAACTGAGCAAGATATTGCCTAACAATTAGCCCATATACGTTTCGTTCTAGATTACTTAAGGACAGCCCTAAAGGTGATTTTTGAGTCGGAATAATGGCATGGTGAGCGCTAACTTTCGCATTATTCCACGCTTTGGACTTAATCGAAGTATCTGCTTGGTGAGCCGCACTAGAAAACGGTAACTTTGCTTTAGCAAGCATGGACACAATGGACTTCGCTAAGGAAAATTGCTCGCCGGGAAGGTATCGGCAGTCTGAGCGAGGATAGGTAATGAGCTTGTGTTTTTCATACAGAGACTGACACACATCGAGCACCAGCTTGGCGTTCATACCAAATTGCTTAGCCGCATCAATTTGTAGGATTGAAAGGTTGTAAGGTAAAGGGGCGTTCAGCTTTTTCTGCTGCTTTTTAATATCGTCAATGCTTGCAGGCTGATTCGTTATCCTCCCTACCACATTTTCAGCTAACCCCTTTGAAAGTACACGCCCTTCATCGTCCATATAAGCCTGACACGCCTCGCTCGGCTGCCACTTTGCAGTAAAATGTTGCTGTGAAGGAGTAAATATGTGAGCCAACACCTCATAAAAGGGCTTCGATACGAAATTGTTAATTTCCTTATCTCTATTGACCACCAGCCCCAATATGGGTGTTTGCACTCGCCCTACAGACAGTACCCCTTGATAACCAACTTTGCCACCCTGAATGGTATAGGCTCGCGTTAGGTTAATACCGTATAGCCAGTCGGCGCGGCTTCTTGCCAACGCTGACACTGAAAGAGGAATAAAATGCTTATTTGGTTTCAACTGATTTAATGAGCGCTTTACCGCGGGTAGGTTTAAATCACTGATAAGCAAGCGCTGCATACTGTCGCGCTTCTGCGATGGCACGTTTAAGTAATCGATAACCTCATCAACCAGAAGTTGCCCTTCCCTGTCTGGGTCCCCAGCATGAATAATTTGGCTACATTGCTTAGCAAATTTACGAATAATCGCCAGCTGACTTTTTGTTTTGTATTTTGGTTTTAACTGCCACTGGTTAGGAATAATAGGTAGGTGTGCTAACTGCCATTTCTTAAACTTTTCATCGTAACTATCGGGGTCTGCCTGCTCGAGAATATGACCTACACACCAGGTAACTACATCGCCACCTGCAGTTTCGATATAGCCCTGGTGCTTTTTTTGAGGTTTAGGCAGTGCCTCTGCGATGGCTCTTCCTAAGCTAGGCTTCTCGGCAATGTATAACTTCATCGGCTCGTTTTGGCTTATTATTTTGAGTGTATGGTGCATGCTAGACTAGATGTGAAAGCATCGTATAAAAGCGGCCTGCGAGGCTACACCTGAAACTATTTCTGTAACTACTTCTGTTACTATTTTTGTTACTATTTTTGTTAGTACGTGCAACTACCTGTAACTACTCACATGAAAGCACCTTTTGCAGTGCTTCATTATGTCTATCGCTATAATAAATAACCACTGTCGTTATATCCAGTTATTTTATCAGCCAGAGTTTTAGTAGCTTGGTTAGTCGCCTAGTTTAGAGGCATGTAAAGTTACAGCGTGCCAATACACCATTTCGCTACAAGACCCGTAGCGATAGTAATGACCACACTGGTCAGCGTGCCTAGCAATACATACTCAGTAAGCTTTTTGTCTTCACTCTTTGTTAAATCGCCAAACCTAAAGATGGACTTTGCGGCAATTAAAAAGCCAATTGCAGCAAATTGGTTCAACAACACAAAAGTAAGAATAAGTAATCGCTCTAAATAGCCAATACGCTGGCCCGCCATGGCTAGGGTGCGCCGCACGGGAAGTTGTACTAATTCGCTGGTGCGTGTAGGGTTAGTCAGCTCCTCTAGCTCTTTGGTCCATGGCGAAAGCAGCTGTTTTATAAAAATAGAAGTAGGACTTAAAATAACTAAATAAGCGAGTAGCAGTACCAAATGGTGATAGTTTATGGCGTAAATATGCTGCAGTAACGGCGTGAACTGTTGTGTTAATAGCGCCCACAAGATGATAGCAACGATAATATGCGCAGCTTGGTCAATAACAAAGGCAAAGGTGGTTGGGCTAGCGTAAGACTTAACTGCATCAATGATGAAATGAGTAGCCATTACGCCAATAGACACAAAAAATAAGGGTGTAAGCTCTATTGCCGTTACACTTGCTGCAGATAGACCTGTTGTAGAAATACCTGTTGCTGCAGCGCCAGACTCTTTTGTTGCAAGGGTGGCAAATAAAGATAAAATCAATAAAGCAAAAAAGGCCAGCACGCCGTGAAGTAAAGCATGTAAGTACAATGCCGGAGACATCAGGTGTTTAGTATTACGACTTTTTACCCAGCTAGCGGGCTGAAAGTAAAAGTCTCCCAACACGTGGGCTAACAAAAGTCCCACTAATAGCACTAGCTGTTCTGTTGCTATTTCTCCCATACTCAGCACTCCTGTGCTCAGCGCTTCTATACTTGAAGCTCCCATTCTAAATCTCCTAGACCTAACGTCACGCGCTAATTTCAGATGCCATGTAACTGAGGTAATCACTCACCAAGTGATATCCACTGGCATTTAAAATACGGGTGATGTTGCTACGGGTTTTACCAAGGGTATTCGCAATATGTTCATGCGCTTTGTCTTTGGCACAAATATAGGCAAGCAGGGTTTCTGATTGGGTTTGAGTTAATGCCGTAATATGACTGTCTAAAAATGCGGTAAGTAACACTGCATGCTTATTAAGAGCCTCATCATCACCAGTGAATACTAAACATTGCGACTTCAGGCTATCCAGTGCTCTGCCCGAACGAACAAAGGCACCTCCACTTCCTGTTTTTACCTGTCCATCAGTAACGTTTACCTCGCCAAGGCCAACGCTAATGCGAATATCGGTAGAAGGGGTACACGCTTTCAGGGCGAGTCGAATGCACACTGCCGCCTGCATAGCATACTGGGGCGTTGATATTACGGCCTGAAACGCGTCACCGCGAAATACATCATATTCACCGTGATAGATGGCGATTTGAGCTTCAAGGTTTGTGGTGAGTACGCTTAATACGTGCTTTAAATCCTCATCCCGCAAATGCTGTGAGTTGGCGATGTCACCGGTGATCACCGCTGCCCGCTTTGTTAATTTATCCATTAGCCCCTCTAAAAATGAGTTTCGCTGAAGGTGGGTGCTTATCCATTATAATTTAAGATTGCCTGTATTTTTATACATATGCAACAGTGTGTACTGTTCGCTCTGTGAGCAAAAAAGAAACCATCAGCTCACACTTTTCAAAAAGACACCATAAATAATCACATTACTAAAAGTTACCATAAATAATCACATAAAATGCAATATTTATACATTCATTATGCTTCTGTGCCTCGTGAACTAACAACATGCGACATTTTTTGTCGCATGTTGTTGATATACTATTGTGCTAACACATGAAGGAATCTTATTTAATCCAATGAGCGCATTTCAACGCAAACTAGACATTTTACAATTTGTGCCAACGGCACCACGTAAAGTATCGAGCCGGCAAATATTTGAGAATCTGCAGAATTGCGGTCACAGCCACATTGATATGCGAACCATACAAAGAGATTTAGTCAATTTAGAAACCGTTGGTCTTTTTGGCCTTGAAGTAGACAAACGCTCTAAACCCTACGGCTGGTTTATTAACGCTAACTTTAAAAAACTGAATCTAAGTTTGATGGATGGCAATACCGCGCTTGCATTTAAAGTACTCGAGCAATCAGGCGCCACGCTGCCTAATTCAACACTTAGCGAATTGCAGCCTTACTTCACCAAAGCAACGCAAATTCTTCAACAAGACAGCGACTCACTGCTTTGCAACTGGTTAAAATCGGTAGCAGACTCGCACATCACCCAACCCCTTTTACCACCAGAAATAGATGCAATTTCTTTTGAACGACTTAAAAGCGCCATCTTTTTCAAAAAACAGATATCGGCTGATATCAAACGCATCTTTAGCGGTGGCAATACGATGGTTTGGAAACACTATGACCGAGTAAATCCTATGGGGTTGGTTAAACAGGATGGTCGTCAATTGTTTGTCTGTTCGTTTGGGGAGCTACATAAAAGGCGCTACGCGCTACCCTTACATTTTATCAGAAACGTGCAGGTAACCGAGGACGACTGTCAGCAGAGCTTTGGAGAACTTGAAAGCGTTCAGCTACTCAATAACAACAGAAAACAGAGCATTGAGCTTAAACTGCTGGTAAAAAATAATTCGCTCTTTCTTCTGCACGGCTACAGGCTTTCTGAAGATCAAACTATTAGTCAGTCTGCCAATCCCGACCAATCGTTTTTAAGGGCAACCGTAAAAGATACCAATAAACTAAGGGCCTTTTTGAGAGGGCTGGGCGACAATATTGAAGTTATCGAACCCCAAAAATTAAGAAATTATTTTTTAGAAATGTCGCAGAAACTATTCACAACTTATAGTTGCTCATAGACTAAATCTCAGATTTCTAATGTCGTCTTGCGCGCCAGTGCGTCACTGGCGCTTCATGAGTCACTGCTTCATTTGCTGGCGAATAAATGCAGGAATATTAAAGTATTTCGATTCAAGGTTTGCGCTAATGCGAGAACCATTCATTTTCATAGGTAACATTTCTCCAATGAACTCACGATATTCTTCTAATTCCCTGCTTTGCTCTACCATATCGACCTCTTCTAAAAGACTAAATTGATTTAACTGCTTGTATTGATCTAACTTAGTGTATTCGGCTGACTCAGTACTTTTCTCATCTTCGCTACGCTCTTTTATTTCGCTATGCTGCGGGGCCACAGGAATACCTGTTGCAATAACCAGTACTTCACCAAAATGGGGTAGTTCTGCCGATACCGTTACGCCAGTTATTATCAGCGCACGGGAACTCTCAATTATATTTTGTAGTGTAGCCAGCATTTGCTCATACATCGCTAAACTGGGCTCTTCCTTGCAAGTAAGCTGTACAATAACTCCCTGCGCTCCAATGATACTTTGCTCATCAACCAATGGATTTTCTAAAGCATGAGTTAACGCATCGCACAACAAGCTTCCATCTTCAGCTACCCCAACACCTAATGCCGTATTGCCCTCTAATGACAAAATATGGCTAAAGTCATTAATATCCACATTGATATAGCCGGTCTTCGTCAACATAGTGATAATAGCTTCTACAATTCGGTGCATCTGTGTATCGCAATGGCGAAATGCCGACAACAGCCCAACGGTTTCATTTAATGCGGCCATCAGTGAATCGTTTGAAAGCACTAAGGTGGCATTTGCGGCTGCTTTAATTTCTTGAAGAGCAGTAAGCGCAATTTCTTTTCGCTTACTTCCTTCGGACTTAAACGGCAAAGTAACAAAACACATCACGTCTATGTTGTTTTTCTTCGCTATGTCTAAAAGAACAGGCATAGCCCCACTGCCAGTACCACCGCCTAACCCAGCAATAATGATGATAATGGTATCGTTTTCTATCAGCGTACTCAGGGCCTCTTCACTTTGCCGAGCGGCGTTGTATGCCACCTGCGGATCGGCACCTGCTCCGTATCCTTTTGTTGTGGCTTCTCCTATCAGTAGAACCTCATGATTATTACATTGGTGTAGCGCAGATATATCGGTATTGATGGAAGTAAAACGAATATTGGAATGTTGACACAGACCGGCCATGTTGGTGATTGCGTTACCTCCACAACCGCCAACGCCGATTACGTGAATATTAATTTCTTCAGATTTTGTCTCTTTAAATTCCGAGTCTTTAGATTCATTTTCTTTAGATTCTTTTTCTTTAGATAATAAGTTGTGCATGCTGTTCCCCTAAATGAAATCATTGGCAGTAAGTAGGATTAAGAAGGACTTTAAGCATGCATTGTCATTACGACAAAAACTGACGCACTTCGACAGAGACACATTGTTATGATCACTCTTTTTTTGATAGTGAGCGTCAATCCCTTTACTCTATGGCTAATAAGATACAAAAAAATGACACCAATACGCACTCGACGGATAAAATAATGCAGCCTCATGACCAATTGCCCCTAAATGATTTTATAGAGTATTCAGAATCCAATATGAAGTCGCGAAGCGCCGACTTTCTGCAGACTATGCAACGCCGACACAGCATTCGTCATTTTAGCGACCGCCCGGTGGACAAACACGTTATAGAGAACTGCTTATTAACAGCGGGCACCGCACCAAGCGGCGCTAATCATCAGCCCTGGCACTTTGCCGCAATTAACTCTCCATCGATGAAACAAAAGATTCGTGAGCAAGCCGAAGCCCATGAACGTGGCTTTTATGAAGGGCGCGCCGGGCAACAATGGCTAAACGACTTGAAACCATTAGGGACAGACGCCGCTAAACCGTATTTAGAAATAGCGCCCTGGCTTATTGCTGTATTTAGTCAAAAGTTTGGAGAAACCGAAGGTGGAGAAAAACAGCAGAATTACTACGTGCATGAGTCGGTAGGCATTGCCGTGGGCATGCTTATTACCGCCCTACACAATGCCGGACTAGCAACACTTACTCATACACCTAAGCCTATGAACTTTTTAACCGACGTGTGCGGCAGGCCCGATAACGAAAGAGCGTACATGCTCATCGTTGCCGGATACCCCGCAAAAAATGCGTGCATACCAACCCACGCCACACAGAAAAAATCGCTTGGTAAGATAGCGAGCTTTTTGTAATGATTACTATTGATTAGCTCGATTATGTGATTTGGACAAATGCCGTTTATTTAACTGTTTCTTAAGCATTGCATCCACATCTATGTTCAGGTTGTCTCGAAAGATGCCCGCAATCCCTGTGGGCTTAAACAACATAATGCCGATACCTAAAACCCCTAGTACAATTAAATACCAACTGCCGTATCCACTCATTACGTTACTTAATAACCAGTACGTTATTGTTCCCCAAACAGGCCCATCTAGTGTGCCTATTCCTCCAATTACCACAATAAATATGATTATTCCTGTCCAATCGAGTAACGAAAATGCCACATCTGGTGAGACACGTCCAACGCTCAAGAAGAAGATAGCGCCAATAAGACCAAAACCAGTGCTTGCACCTACGTAAATCCAGCGTTTTAAACTCACTATGTTGATACCTATAGACTCTGCAGCTTGCTCGTTATCTTTAATGGCTCTTAACGCAAGACCAATGCGCGAATAGGTAATTTTTACGATAGCAAGTACAGTAAACAAAAACAGTAAAACGGCTACCCAGTAAATAACAATATCAATAGCCGCTGATGTTTTTAGACTCAACAGTTCTTTAACGTAACTCACTCCAGGAAAGTCGCTCATGTAACGTCTTGGTAAAGACAAACCTGTACCAGATCCAAATAGCTGAAACTGTATTATCGTAAGTCTGCACACCTCGGCAACCACCCAAGTACCAATGGCAAAATAGGGCCCAGTTAGTCTAAAAACAAACTGCGAGAATGCTACAGCCGCCGCAGCAACACCTACCGCCGCTATCACTATTGCAGCAATTACATTAACGTCGGTATGAATAGCTAAAACAAACACAATATAGGCGCCCAAGCCAACAAATGCTTGTTGTCCAACTGACATTAGCCCAGCGTAGCCCGCAAGAATATTCCAATGAAAAGCAAGCGTCATCAGCACAAAGAGTTGAAACAGTTCCTGAATAGAACTTCTCGATAAGAACAATGGTAAACAAACAAAACATGTTGCAGAAATAGCAAACACAATGAGTAAAATAGGTAACTTTGTTGTGTCTTTATTGTTACTAACTTTGAGTTTTACTGCATCAGTCATTTTGAACTTCCTAGAAAAAAGAGCCCCTTAGGACGAAGAATAAGTATTACTAAAAACGTAACATGCCCTGCCAGCACCTGATACTCAGGGCCTATATACGCACCAACCATATGTGCAATACCCAAAATAATTCCCCCTGCAAATGTTCCCCAAATTGAACCTAACCCACCTATAATTACGGCTTCAAAAGCGTATATAAGTCTTGCTGGTCCTAATGTCGGGTCAAAATTCGACTTAATGCCTAAGAAGAGTGCGGCTATGAGCGACACTATCATGGCTATGCCCATTGCAATTGATGCAATCTTTTTAGTGTTAATACCCATCATTATTGCTGTATTAGGATCATCAGAAGTGGCGCGTAACGAACGGCCAAACTCGGTTTTATTGAATATTACGCTAAGAGCAAGCACCACAGATATTGCGGTGACAAGCGTAATAAGTGGAAAAATGCCTATACTTTTACCAAACAAAGCAACTGACTGATTTTCTAAACCACCCAAAGTAAGGGTTCTCACGTCTGCAGAGAAGATTTCTAGTAAACCATTTTGTAAAACAATAGACAGACAGAACGTGACAATTAACGGGGGCAAAACCTGTTTATTTCCAAGTCTTTCTAGAATATGAGACTGCAACAAGTAGCCACAACAAAATGAGATAAATAAACAGACGAGAAATGCGGCATAAAGCGGCATATCTAAAAAATAGGTAAATGTAAGTAGCAAATAGGCGTTAAGAATAATAAAGTCGCCATGCGCTAAATTGACTACGCGCATTACTCCAAATACCAAACTTAACCCAATGGCATACAACCCAAACAAACTACCTAAAAATACACCTTGAATTACTATATCACTGGCATTCATGCTGCAGTCTCACCAAAGTATGCTGATTTAATATCGTTCTGTGATAATTCACTCGGCTTACCTTGAAGAGAAACTCTCCCTTCGAGTAAACAGTACATATAATCGACAGTATTGAGTAATCTACCCATGTTCTGCTCTACCAGTAACATAGAAGTTCCTGATTGCTTGACTAAGGCTAATGCATCGTAAATTTCGTTCACTACATTGGGGCTAAGACCCAAACTTAACTCATCACAAAGCAATAGTTTCGGGTTGGCAATCAGTCCTCGGCACAAAGCCGCTAACTGTTGCTGCCCGCCAGAAAGCATCGATGGATTGCACTTTCTTTTCTTCGCTAAAATTGGAAAAGTGTCGTATATACGTTCAAGTGTCCAATTGACTTGCGACATTGCTTTGCGTTTACCCGTCAAGATATTTTCTTCTATGGTAAGCGATGAAAATAAACGTCGGCCCTCAGGCACTATCGATAAACCTCTTGCGTGAAAATGAAAATCGTTAATAGACGTCATGTCCTCACCGCAAAACTGTATCGCTCCTGAACTCACTGGGTGCGCACCGCTCAGTACCTTCATTAAGGTGCTTTTACCTGCCCCGTTAGACCCTAAAATTCCCACTATTTGCCCTGTGTTAACATGAAGTGTAACGTCATGAAGAGCGACAAAATTGCCATACCGCGCTTGTAAATGATTAACAGACAGCATTTACGTTACCTCTCCTAAATAAAGTCGTTGCACTAACGTCGAATTGATCGTTTCATTTGGCTCGCCATCGGCTACAAGGGCGCCTTCATTGATAACTATTAACCTGTTAACGACGGCTAAGAGCGCGTGTACGATATGTTCAATCCAAACAACCGTAACACCCGTTTTAGCGATATCTTTTACTGTTTGTATAAGTTGTTGACACTCAGCTTCAGTTAACCCTCCTCCCACTTCATCTAGCAGCAGCAAGCTTGGCTTTGTTGCCATCGCTCGTGCCATTTCTAGTCTTTTCCGTTGAAGTAACGTTAAACTTTCAGCTTTGTAATTGGCGAGTTTATCTAAGCTGGTGAGCGTCAATAGCTCTATCGCGAGCGAATCTGCCGCAGTTGAATCCTTTTGAGCTCCGTAAATGAAGGCCGCTTTAATATTTTCCGCCACAGTCATGCTTTCAAATGGCTGTGGAATCTGAAATGAGCGCCCAATACCAAGGCGCGCCCTTTTGAATGCTGGCAAATTGGAGATATTTTCGTCGTTAAAGAAAACATCACCCGATGAAGGAGCCAGATTACCGGTTATTAAATTGAATAATGTAGACTTGCCGGCTCCATTAGGACCAATTATTCCTAATATATCTCCTTGTTCTATATTCAAATTAATATCGCGAGTTACCTTTAATTTTCCAAACGATTTATTTAAATTTTTAAGCGAGAGTAACATATTAGCTCCAGTCGATAGGACGCGTAACGTCTTGGGTAGCTATTTCGTTCGCCCGCTTATTATTGGTTATCTTCAAGTCCAAAGAAGATGCACCAGACTCTCCTACTCTCCATTGACCACCGACCAATTTAGTTTTAGTAACATTCTGCTTCGCAAAATCGGGAACTCCTTCCCCATTCCAATTCACATTTCCCACAATGGTGTTTAAGTTAGTTTCTTTAATACTGCTTACTACATCGTCACTGTTTGACGGTTTACCAGTGCGAGACATAACATCAACGGCAAGTTCAAACAGCGCGTGCACAAAACCTATTGGCTGTGTCCACGCTCGATTGCTTGACGCCTCATAAGCATTTGCCAAAACACTAGAAGATTGATTGGTTAAAGAAGACGAGTATGGATGTTCTGGAGACCACCATATTTCACTTGAAAGATTGTGTGCGCCCGCGCCTAGCGCCTTTACTGCGGAGGGAAACAAAATTGCTTTGCCGATACTGACAACTTTAGGATTAAACCCTTGCTGCTTAGACTGACTCCAGAACGTTGCAAAGTCTGGAGGAATAACAACCCCAGTTACAATTTCTGCTTGCGCTTGTTTGAATGCAGAAATTTGAGCTGAAAAATTATCAGTTAAGGGTTGAAAACGACCCGGGTCTACCAATGAGAAACCTTTAGATGCTAATGGCTTTGGAAACCCTGTTTGTTCATTGCCCCACGCATTTCCATCGGTATCGTTTGGAAATAAACCAGCAACCGTCCGATTGGTATCAAGATCATTCCACATGTCGGTAAATACATTAATCACATCCTCAATTCCCCAGAAAAAGTGATAGCAGTATCTCAACCCCTCCCACGTTTCTGGTGCTCGCGGGTTGGCCTGCTGACCTATAAAGGTGGGCTGCCATGGAGACAATGTTGAAATGCAAGGTACTTCCTCCATTTCGCACTGTATTGCAACGGGATTAACTGTTTCTGGGGTATGCCCTACTAAGATGAGATCAACTTCGTCATCAAGTATAAGCTCCTTTGCTACCGAAGCGGCTACGTTCGGGTTTGACTGCGAATCTTTTATAAACACCTGATAGGTATCGGCGCTTCCTGCTACCGCATTGTTAAAACCTTCAATAATAAAATCATCTGAGTCTGAAAAAGATGATAACGGCCCTGTTTGTGGTGATATATAGCCAATTTTTATAACGCGCCCTGCCGCACCTACTGTAATTGGTAATGCGCTCATCACGGCCAATGTAGTGGCACCTTTGACAAACGACCGTCTCGAAATTGTTTTATTTGATGAAGTACTCATACATGGCCTTTTATTGTTAACAAATTAGTAACTACAATTTAACCAATATATCGCTTATGTCAATTAAAATATATTTTTATGTTTAATATATTTATTTTATGCGTTTGTACCGTTGAGCAATGATGTGCTTTAGTGACAGCAGGGCGAGAGAGGAATGAAGGAAGGACGAAGGAAGGGCAAAAGCAGGGCGGCAAAATATAGCTTATGCAGCAAAGTAATGCCTTTCCAATAAGCAGACGCTGTTATGCGCGCACGCGTAACAAACCGTATTGACGTTGTCGTAAAGTGAGGAGCAGTACGTCACTTTCTGCTTACATTATTGAAACCCATTTATGTTGAAAACTTATCAACAAGCCTCGCTAAATCATTCATTTTTGTTCTCATATTCACGGAAATAGCAGACACTTCTAAAATGCTTTCGGTAGATTCAGTAGACGCCTGATTGATTGCATCAATGTTTTTATTCACACTGTCAGTCGCCGTCGACTGTTCAGCAACCGATGATGCGATAATTTCACTAATGTCAGATATGTTGTGTATATTAGACGATATAGAATCGAGAGCTGTCAGCGCTTTTTTCATTCGTTCATCAACTTCATGACAGGTATCTTTAGTAACCTGAAAATGCGACAGTGCTTGCGTGGAGGAGGTTTGCAGCGAAGACACCATATGCTGTATTTCTTTTAACGAGCTCTGTGTTCTTGTTGCTAAGCTCCTTACCTCATCAGCTACTACTGAGAATCCACGGCCAAACTCGCCAGCTCTCGCAGCTTCTATTGCTGCATTTAATGCCAGCAGGTTTGTTTGTTCAGCAATTGCTGCAATTGATGTAACTACACCACCGATATTTTCAGAATAACTATTGAGCTTATTTAATATCGTTACCGACTCATTAACAGAAACTGTCATCTGCGACATTCTTTCTGTTGTCTCATTTAAGTCACGCCTACCTATTTGACTAAGCTCTATGCAAGCTTTAGCTGAGTCTGCCGCTTGTCTTGCATTTCCAGTAATTTCTTTTATTGTAAAACTCATTTCTTCCATAGCCACCGCTGTCATACTTGTCTCTTTAGTTTGTCCTTCCATAACCGCAGCAATTGATGACGCTTGCTTGCTAACCAGCTCGGTGTCTAAAAGGCAGGCATTTGACTGTGATTTAACTTGAGCAACAATATCGTGAACCAGCGCAAGGAATTGGTTAAAGTCTGCTGACATATCAGAGAGCTCATCCTTTGTCATGGTTGGCAAACGGTAGGTAAGGTTGCCCCCTGAATCTGCTAACGAAGAAACCTTGTCTCTTATCGTTACAATAGAACGGGTTACATAGTTTGCGGCAGAAAGGTTAATGGCAGCAATAATAATAAACGCAGCGCCTATACCAATAAACAAGAAGGTGAGAAGACTTTCTATAACCGAGAATGACTCCGTCATCGCTTTATATTCAAGTGCGTCAATATCTCGCTGCAGCTTTTCAAACATAGTGTTTAAGGCAAGTACTTGCGTTTGCCTCGCCGCATTTTGTTTGAGATACAGAACTACTAGTTCTTTTACTTTACGATTGATTAACAACCCTTTCTTAGGACTTTCAGCAAAGGGAGTATTTGCAAGCGCTTGAACATCCTTCGTTGCATTGGCAATGGCTGTATCTAAAAGCTGCAAAAGCGAATTTTGTAACTGCAAATCGTTGCGCATCTGCAGGAAGAGAGACTGTATACGGTAGTTCGTGTCGGTATTGGTATTCGCCCCTTTGATAGTGTTTATCTCTAGCGCACTTACCTCGTTTCTTGCATTTGTCAATCGAGCAACGATGTAATCCATGAATCCATTAGACTCTAATGCAGACTGGCTCGTCATTGTGATTATCTGGTTGGCAATATCCTCAAGAGACTTATTGAGTATGTGGATATCTTCAATGATAGGCACAGCAGAAGCGATTCCACTTTTTACCCCTCTATCTGAGGAAGCAAAATCAGTTTGAATTTGACGATGAATTTGCTCATACGATGAGGGTTCAGCATTACCCTGAACAACCGACAAGGCGACTGTATTTGCCTCCCTCAATTTTTCGGCATAATTGATGTTTTGTATTAAATCAGCTTCGTTCTCACTTATAAACTGCTGTATGTAAACGTAAAAGACTAGCACTGCAAGCCCAGCGATGGATAAGATAATAACCGGTATTCCCAGGCGCTTTTTAATGCTCAGATTCATAACAATTTTTTCCTTTTAAACTAGGGCGCTGATCTTTTCTGTACATTTTTGCAGCAAAGATCAACACACCCCAAACTACCTTTAAAACGCGAAGCATGTTATTGAGCTGTGCTTTCAAACGTAAGCGAACTAAAAGTGAACAAAAACATTCAGTAAACCAAGAGCCTGAGATGACGCTGTGCCGTCATTGAATAGGCCAACACTATTGGAATCACCTGAAAAGTCGTCATATCTAAGCTCTGGTCGAATACGCACGAATCGATTCAGTTGCCAAGATAAATTAGCGGTAATACTTGTTACATCTCCTCTAGCCCCACCCCACAGTACGTGAGCCCCGTCAGGGTTTGAAAAGTATTCATATCGTATGGAGGCGGTCAATGCTTGGTTGATACGGAAGCGGCCCGCTAGGTTAATACCAGACCAATCAGCATCTTCGGTGACAAAAATGGGTACTGGAACAAAATCACCACCTTCTTGTGAGCCGATGGTGCCTTCTAGCGCCATTTCGAATTTGTCAGTAAATTTGTGCGTTACCACAAGGTAGGACACAAAACGCGATAAGTCTTCATTGTTTTCAGATAATGCAAATATTGGAGAACCACCTTGATTCGGCGCAGCCCCAAAATCATTAGCCCCATTACCTGAAATAAATTCAAAATCGACCCACGTTTTCATGTCAGGCGAGCGCCAGCGAGCGCCACCGATAACATGTAAATCATTGTTGGGACCGTCAAAAGTGTTCCAACCACGAACTACACCGGCTTCTAGGCTTAAGTGACCGAAATTTTCAGCTACCGGCAAATTAGCTTGAAATAACCCTCCGACATGCTTCGCTGGAGCAAACTGAAATGCGTAGGTATGAGAAACAAACCAATTTGGTGGATCAAAATCATAACCTATATCATTCGCTAAACTGGTATGCCACGACCCCAAAATAAGAGTAGCGCCATCTAGAATTGGAAAATAAATGTCAACATACCACTGGGTAAATGACAGCTGATGGTTTCCCTCTTCATTGCCAAAATTGTCGTCGAAGCCCGCAGTTCTGAATAGACCAGCATCTTCGCCGTATACCACTGATAAATTGTAACCAAACTCAATACTGTCGCCCCTCGGCGCAGGTGTCGGTGTAATTCTGCTGAGCACATTTTGTGTGGGTGCTAACACATGAGGAGGACAACCACTCCCTTTACACACCATTAGTCCTAGTTGATTAAAATTAACCCCAGTGTCAGTATCAAAAAATGCCGCTGGCCCGACACTATCCCCATGACTGCTGCTAAGTGCAGTCACTTCAGACCACCCATAAACCGCTATTTGACTATCTTTTTCTAACGACTCGGTAACTAAATTTCGAAAAAGACTTCCAGGCGCACCGCCCGCTACATCTTCTGTTTTTTCTTCCATTGTCTGTGCAAAAGACAATGGAGCGCCAATTAGCAGTGTCAAAGTAACAAAGCTAGCTAAAAGTAAGTGTGTTTTCATTCCCATTTCCTTAAATGATTCTTCGCGCGCCACAAATTATCGATTAGCCAACTCAATAAATATATTACGTTTAAAAATATATTTATGAAAAATTCAGTTTTTCGACACTATCACTCTTTCTTTAAAAATTTTGTTGAGTATTTGTGATGTTTGAGAATGCTGTGTGAAACTTGCTGGTTAAATATAGTAGTGTGTAAACGGCTCACTACCGTGTTATTTCTTTTAATAGTTGTTGTCTGTTTGCCCTAACAAACCTCATTAACTGCCTGCACGTTAGTGCAAACAATAGAACTGTTAATCAATACGGATGAACAGTTTAATGTTTGGTGTGAGGGAGCAAACAGGTGTTATACCCAGTTGTAATTTAGCCTATGTGTTTGTCCCATCGATGCACATGACTGGTTTCGAATAACCCCATTTTCGTAAACGGATCGTTATCGTGAAAACGTTTTGCTGCTGCTTCATTTTCGGCAGCAATGATTAAAAAACTTCCTAAATTTGTATCGTCACTATCAGACACACACAATGGCCCAGCTTGAACAATAGAGGCATCACTGCTTTGCATTAAATAGTCTCTATGCGCCTGCCTATACTTTTCTCTTAATTCGTTGGTGCCATGTTTATCAATACACAATCTTATATATAACATTGAAACTTTCCCTATTTGTATGCGCTTTCTATCAATGAACTATTCAGTGAATGCACATCGTTTGATAATAATTTATTGCTACGGGTTAAAACGAAGTCCATTGCCAGTGTTAATTGTTTCAACGGATCCTCAGGTAAAGATTTGCAGCGCCAAGCAATGTGAGCGTCTGGCCGCACGATAAGCGCGCCACCGTCTTCTATTTCACAAACATCAGCCCACTGAAAAAAGACATCAGCGTTATCTTCACCAAGCCCAATCTTTTCGGCCAATAACGGTACTCCCGTTTTTTGACTGTATAGTTGCGCTGCGATTATCCACTCGCTTCCACCTGTGCCCGTTAACAAGACAAAGCGACCTTTACCAGTGATATCGTGCGTAGACACTTTTTCGCCGTGTTTCATTAACCATACATGGGGAAGTCGACTACCAGGAACGGTATCGGGCTCTATGTAAAGTTCTGGATCTTTTGTGGGAGGTTTTTTTTCTTGTCCATCAGTTTTAACGGCTTTAGAAAAATAGTGCTGTCCTATCTCTATGCCCAATGCATTAAAATGCCAATTTTGTAAATTAAGTGCATCTCTAAGCTCTCGTCGGCGCTGGGCACCCTTTTCGTTGTCCGAGAATAATATGTCAGTATTAATATCGCCTTTTGTATCTACACCATCTTTTGCAATAGACTCCATCACTGGAACAAGATTTCCCATGCTTTTAATAGCTCGAGTCACAATTTGCTCGCCAATCGGTTGACGCTCATCTTCATAGCTATCTAGTAGCGATTCGCCTGCAAACCCTTTAAGAACATAAGCCAATTTCCAACAAAGGTTGTAAGCATCTTGAACTGATGTATTTGTGCCCAAGCCGTTTGCTGGCGGATGCCTGTGTGCTGCATCACCAGCAATGAAAACACGACCCTTTCTATATTTCTCTGCAACAAGATTATTTACGGTCCAGCGGCCAGTACGCTTTAATTTTACTTTTAAATTCGGATCACCTGCATGCTCACGAACCTGCGCTATAATTCGTGCTTCGCTAAGATCAGGGTCTTCATCTATTCCAACGACAAACAATAGCATCCATTCATCCCACTCTCTCACAGCAACGTAGCATCCTGTGCCTAACCACGTCTCGCCGCCAGGTTGAACAACCCAGTAAAGAACACTGGGCCTTTGCTCCACGTAGGGACGCAAATCAGCCTCAATCCATGCAGTTACCGCAGACCCCAAGCCCGCTTGGCCTTTAAAACTAATACCTAGCTTGTCGGCAATCATACTGTTACCGCCGTCTGCCCCTATCATGTACTTCGCCTGAATGGTCTCAGTGGCACCAGTTTTTCGGTCTTTTACGGTAGCAAGTACGCCATCATCATCTTGGGTGAAGTCTATAAGCTCTTTGTTAAACCTCACATCTGCACCAGCATCAACTGCACCTTGATGGATAATGGGTTCCATAATGTGTTGTGATAAATTACACATAGAAGAAGGCCCAGCCAATTCATAGTCGTGTCGACGTGCAGCACCTCCCCCCCATGCCTCAAACCGGCATATTTCTTGTTCATTGAAACGCTTCATCCAACATACATTGGCCATTTTTTCTTGCGGTATGGCCGCTTTTTTCATCTTGGCTTCAAGACCTTGATCTCTAAAAACTTCAATGGTTCGTTGATTGGTAATGTGTGCTCTGGGGGTGTCAGCAAGCCATGGATATTTTGTTATCGTAACGGCATTGATACCTAATTTTGCGAGGAATAGCGCCGCTGAAATACCAGCTGGTCCGGCGCCTACAACAAGTACATCTGTTTGTGTATGCATGAGTTTATCCTTTGGCAGGCACCAAAATAGATGCCTAACCTGTTATTTCGAATAGTGTTTTATTCGTAGTTGGTAGTAAATATTTCGGGGGTATCAGGCCCCCAAAGGTATAAAGAATCTTCTGGTGGGTGGTTACTTGCAGACCAATTTATCTGTGCAGGAATATAGTCAATATCGCAAGAATATTCGTGGAATGACCCCCAAGGGTCTTGAACATAATGAAAATAGTTTGAACCAAGAACATGACGGCCCAAGCCCCATCCTTGGCTATAGCCTGCTTCGTTCATTCGCATAGCACCTAAGCCAACCTCACCTATTGTGTCGACATCCCACGCTGCATGATGAAATCCTTTGTGAGTAGACTTGGCAAAAGCAACTAAATGATGGTCTGAACCGTGAACACCATGCATAAACGCAATAATGTCTTCGCTATTGTCTGACAGTGAAAGGCCTAATACGTCACTGTAAAACGCTATTGCTCGTTCTACATTAGGAGTAAACAATAAAATATGGGCCAGGCGATGAGGGTGAACAGCATCAGCATGGCGTCTATACGAACTGCCACGCTCTGCAGGGCCTGCCGTGGTGAATGAGCCCGAAAACTTTTCATTCGGTGAGGTTTTTGGCCCAACCTTAATTTGAATTAAATTCTGATCTTGGTCGTAAAACCAAAATCCTTTGCTATCAAGAGGTGTAGGTGGTGTGACTTCTTCAATACCAAAGGACATCACCCGCTGCTTAATTTTATTAAAATCATCAGCAAAACAATTAAATGAAACGTAACGCAGTGATTTTTTATCTCCCTTATAAATTTTCAGCCACGTATGGTTCAGGTCGAACGTGCCAATTAACAAGTAGTTATTGCACCTTTCCACGTTAAGCCCAAAAGCGCTGAAAAAATGTTCTGCAACAGAAAGTTCAGGAACAAAAAGTGAAAAGTGGTCGATACTGTGAACAGCCGTTATATTTTCTTTCTTACTCGGTTTATCATCAAACCGAATGCGCTTTTTGGATAACATAAGACGCTTCCTTTATAACCTACCGCATTGAACGATATGCCGTTTTAGATAGAGATGGTTTTGACACAGATTCTTGCTTAATAGGATTGCTAAGCGTACCAATGCCCTCAATTTCCACTTCGCAAACATCTCCCTCTTGCATGAGTATCTTTGGATCTCTTGCCCAGCCTATCCCAGAAGGCGTGCCGGCCACTATAACATCGCCAGCTTCAAGAGTGACCGCTTGAGACAAGATTGAAATGAGTTCATCGACATGGAAGATCATGTCGCTTGTATTCGCAGACTGAACGACATTGTTATTCAAACGGGTCTGTAGCTTGAGCGACTTGCCGCCTGCAGGGAGTGAATCGGCGGTTACTATTGAGGGTCCAAAAGCGCCAGTATCATCAAAATTCTTGCCTACAGTCCATTGAGGTGATTTAAACTGAAACTCGCGTACAGAGCCATCGTTAAAAATGCTATAGCCAAACACATGATTAAGCGCATCTTGTTTAGATATGTGTCTCCCGCCCTTACCAATAATCACGGCGAGTTCGCCCTCAAAATCCAGTGAATCTGAAATCGTCGGGCGAATAATTGGGCAATTATGACCGGTTAAACTGGAATTAAAACGCGGAAAAATGGTTGGATAATCAGGCTGGTCATAACCTGATTCTTTCGTATGATCATGATAATTGAGCCCAATGCACACTACTTTACCCGGCGCCGATACTGCAGGTAAAAAATCAACCGTGTCCATATTGATTTCTTTGCCATCAGAAATTCTTTTGCTGATTGAAGCTTGTGCAGCTTTTGTAAGCGTCAGGAACTCTTCTATTGTTGGAATAGACCCCGTTGCAACTTCGAGCCCACGAACCGAACCGTCTGCTTGTTCAATAGCGATAAATCGCTTATTTGATTGATGTAAATTAAATAACTTCATACTTTCGCCTTCACAATGAGTTTACATATTTTTTACACATACTATTTAAATAAATATTTTTGTCAACAAAAAATATATTTTATTGAAAGGCAGCGAAATATCGAATGGAACGTTGAGTAAATGTAAGCTGTAAAGTAGTAAGCTCTTGACTATTTATTGTTCGAGGGGAAAAAATACGAAAGGAAAGCAGGGACACAATAATGCAAACTGTCCCTGCAAGAGAGTAACTCAATCAATGTGTTGTACTATTCAGTACTTATTGAGTACTTATTGAGTACTTATTGAGTACTTATTGAGTACTTATCGTGTATTTAGTTGAGCTATATGGTGGTAGAAATGCGATGTGATGTAACGTGATACGACCATGATTTTTTTACTTCTCAATTTCAAAGGGTTGCTCGCTAGACAAAACAATGTCCATGGTTAAGCGAAGGTGAGATGCAATTAAACTGCAACAAAGATCTATATCACCATCTAGCGCAGCTTGACCTATTGACTCATGCTCTTTTGCCACATCACGTTTTGCTTTGTTAAGCGGCACTGAGAGTCGCCTATATCGCTCACTTTTTGCATACAGCTGAGCCCGAATATCTAATAAAATTTGACTATCGCAAGCGCTGACCAACACTTCGTGATATTTTTCATGCGCATTGCTCCACTCACTGCTTAAAACCCTTACGTTATTGTAGGTATCATATTGCTCAACATTTCTTAACAAGTACAATGCTGCTACCATGTTAGATTTCCATGTCAATGTACTGTTTTTAATTGAGCTTGCTATACATAACTTCTCTATCTCAATTCTGGTTTTAGTTAAATCAACCAACTCGTCAATAGATACAGGTGCGACAACAAAACCCTTCTGTGGGATAGCCAACACCAACCCTTCAGCCGAAAGACTAGAGAGTGCCTCTCTTACTGCGCCTAGACTTACCGCGTATTTTTTAGCAAGTTCGTTTATTTTTAGTTTAGTCTCAGGCATAAATGCACAGGTAAGAATGTCATTTCTAACGCTATCAGTTATTTTGTCCGCTAGTTTCAGCGATTTACCCTTCATTTTTGCGTTCTCATAGATTGCTTGCTGTCAGAATAATAATATATTTTTTTACAGAAAATAACAGTAGTTCATTTTTACCCTGTCGAATTCAGATAATAAGTGCACCACTCTTCTGTAACTCTGAACCACTCTTTTTAATCTGCAACAGAATGATCCGTATTCAATATACGTCCCACCCACTAGCTTTCCGCTACAAATGCATATCAACCCAATAAAATATATTTTTAATGGATTTTTATATTTTTATTTGATATATGTAAATAAATTGTGAAGTGAATCACAAAAAAGATATGTTCAAACCCGCATTTTTTTAGGTCAGAACAGCATAAAAGCACATTTCGTATGAGGTATTTTCTCAGTGCGCATTTATCAATTAGGTCATGACAGTCACCTATACAAATATACTGGACATAAACAATGAACAAGCAACAGTCTATACCCATAATTGAAACTGACGTACTTATCGTCGGTAGTGGACCCGCAGGTGGTGCAGCAGCGCTTCTTCTTGCAACCTACGGAATAAAAGCACTTATGGTAACCCGGTTTAATTGGCTGGCACATACACCCCGTGCTCATATCACTAACCAACGTACATTAGAGGTACTGCGTGATGTAGGGGTTGAGCAAGAAGCCCTTGATATAGGCACACCACAGGATTTAATGGGGCATAACGTTATATGCGAGAGCCTAACCGGGGAAGAACTTGGGCGTCTTCATTCTTGGGGAACGTCACCAGAGAGAAAAGCTGACTATAAAAATGCGAGCCCGTGTCCAATGTTGGATATTCCCCAAACATTGATGGAGCCGATACTTGTATCGAACGCGGCAAAACGCGGTACAAAAACCAGATTTAACTCTGAATTTATATCTATGACGCAAGACGAGAATGGGGTGACCTCGAAACTGAAAGATAGAGTCACCGGTCAGCAGTTTGAAGTGCGCTCTAAATATCTTTTGGGCGCAGACGGAAGCAACTCGGTTATTGCAAAACAACTGGCGCTTCCATTTGAGGGCGAAATGGGTCTAGCAGGCTCAATAAACATTTTGTTTGATGCAGATATGACAAAATATGTTGCCCATCGCCCCAGTGTGCTTTATTGGGTTTTACAACCAGGCTCAGATGTTGGAGGCGTTGGCATGGGTGTAGTGCGCATGGTGAGGCCTTGGAATCAATGGCTTGCAATTTGGGGTTACGATATCAATGAAGGGCCGCCTGACCTTCCAGACGATGAAGCCATTAGAATTGTGCGTAACCTAGTTGGCGACCAAGAGCTAGACGTAAAAATTAAGTCTATTTCAACATGGACGGTAAACCACATGTACGCTACAAAGCTCAGTGAAGGGCGCGTGTTTTGTATGGGCGATGCTATCCATAGACACCCTCCGACAAATGGCTTAGGTTCGAATACATCAATTCAGGATGCGTATAACATTTGTTGGAAAATCGCGATGGTTTTAAGAGGAAATGCTAATGAAAAACTTCTTGAGTCATACGATAAAGAACGGGCCCCCATTGCTAAACAAATTGTTGAACGAGCCAATAAGTCAGTCGCGGACTATGGACGTATATTTGAGTCTTTGGGACTAATGTCAACTAAAGATCCAGCTCAAATGATCAGTAATATTGCAGAGCGAAAAAACAATACTGCTGCTGGTGCAGCAAAACGAAAAGCGTTACGAGAAGCTATTCATAACAAAAATTATGAGTTTAATGCACACGGCGTCGAACTTAATCACCGATATGTCAGTGATGCAGTAGCCACTGATGGTACAGATGAACCAGCTTATCACAAAGACAAAGAGCTGTTTTATCATCCAACAACGTTCCCGGGCGCTAGGCTTCCTCACTGCTGGTTATATAATGACGGTAAGGAAGTCTCTACACTGGATTTAGCCGGTAAGGGGCGATTCACGCTTTTCACTGGGCTAGGTGGCGAGCAGTGGAGTGTTGCAGCAGAAATACTTGCTAGTAACTTGAATATCGACATATTCTCAGTAGTTGTAGGGCCAGGACAGGATGTTGAAGACCTATTTGGTGAATGGGCAAGGTTAAGTGAAATTGATGATGATGGCGTGTTGCTAGTTAGGCCAGACGGTCACGTTTGCTTTCGAGCTTTCACAAAATGCGCAGACCCCCACCACACGCTTCATGAAGCCCTGTCTACTGTACTGGGCCTTAGTTAAAATGGAGGGCTACGAGGGTGCATATGCGCCCTCCAGCTTCTTACAGAGAAACACCAAAGAAATACCAAATAAGCGCATCAGAAGCCTTATGAAGCTAAGGCCATAATACGGTAACCATTAGGCATGAAACAACGCTAAATCAGTGGAGTCAAAGTTTTTCAGGTTTGGCAACGCGTTCATAATTTCCGTGTCATTTAGTCCCCACCATCGACCAAGAGACGCTGCGTATTGCTCTACCGAAATGGTGGGAGCAACTCTACCATTGCCCACATCTAAGTCGTGGCCTAGTAGTGGTGGAGGGACCTCACCAATAATATTGTTCCCGCGTACTGCCCCACCCATCACAATTTGGTTACCACCCCACCCGTGGTCAGTGCCATCGCCATTGACCGTAAGTGTTCGGCCAAAATCTGAGGCGGTAAAGGTAGTCACATTTTGTGACAACCCAAGCTCGGACATGGCTAAATCAAAAGCGCCTAACGCACTATCAAGTTGCGATAGTAATATGGGGAGATCTGCGGCTTGATTCGAATGCGTGTCGAAGCCTCCTAATCCAACAAAGAAAATTTGCCGAGTAGCTGAGAGGCTGTCGCGGATAGATATGGTTTCAGCCACGGTTTTTAATTGGCTGCCAAGTCCGCTTGTTGGAAATTCAGTAGTAAGTAAAGAAGCTGATGCACGCGCAGTATCAAACACTTCATTAGCCTCTATTCCGTTTTTGAATTTAGACGCGATGTCTCGCGCTAAAATGTTGGTGCCAGTGAAGCCTTCTGATAAAAAACGTTGGCGAGCAGCGTCTAGGAAGCCCCGAAAATCATTATTCACTGAATTCGTTTGCTGCAGTGCCGTAATACCCGCCGTACCGGCTAATGATATTTGATAAGGAGACACACTTTTTCCTGTTAAGAAGGGACCAACACCGGCTGTAGATAAGGTAGCAAAATCTCCTATATTTGCATTTTCACCAGCCGCCAACATAGCGTCGGCAAACAACCCTCCCCAACCGAATTGTGCGCCCTCAGGAGCACTTGCTTGCCAAATAGACTGTTGGTCGTTGTGCGAAAATAATCGCGGTGGAATATTGACAGAGCCGTTAGCAAAAGACTGCGCAGATACAGGCTCAATGAGCGGTCCGACGTTACTCACAATAGAAGCTCTACCCAAATCGAACATCGACTTAATCATGGGCATTTCAGGCACAAGTGCAAACGTTCTACTACCAAACTGCGCGCTATTGTTGGGCGTAAGCTGAAGTAAGTTTTCTCTATCGCGAGCGCCTTGATAGCGATTCAATAGCGACTGCCTAATATTGGCAAAACCGTTGTAGGAGGGCAAGTCGTAGGGAAGCAATAGGTCGTGCCCGTCAACGCCCCCAAAGAGAAACACACATACAAGCGCTTTGTAGCTCTCTGGAGAGGCTGCATGAGCGGTGATGCTGTTAGGTAATCCCATTAATGAAGCCCCTGCAACTGAAGAAGCGATGGAATACCGTAAAAAATCACGACGAGATAATGGCATAACAGTTCTCCTTAGCGCTGAACGAGGTAATCAGGGGTAGACATAACCATAACAACGGCGTAGGCAATTAGCCTTTCTCGCCCAGCACTGTCTATAAGAGCTTCTTGGGGATATGCGTTTAAGGTTTGAATTAGTAGCTGTCGCGATGCTTCACTCATACTGCCATAAACTAACGTTTCGTTGAGGTATTCGACAAGTGCTGTAGCGTCATCGGCTAATGGCAAAACATTGCTATAGTTAGGGACAAAACTGGCGCGAGCGCGGGCTTCATCAAACGGAACAAGAAAGCGCGAAAATACAGGTCGCATTTGATTAAAGTTGTCTCGTTGCGAGCCAAATGCGCCGTAAGACAAGAGGTTGATATAGCCCGGAATACTTGACGCATTTACAATTTGCAACTCGGGAGCAACCAGATCTGATTGCGCTGATAAAGTGCCGGGCGCTGTGTATCCCGGTCGGTAGAAGTTGAATACCGAAGGAGCACGATAAGGGTGCTGTCCTAGCACACTTAACGACGATGTGTCATAAAGTTGAAACACGTATTCGGGGTTGTTCATATCGGTACTGAATGCTCGCATAAAATGACTTAAGCGCAAAATAGGTTCGCGTATCTTGCCAAACTCATCATTCGTAAAAGCAAACTCCTCTGCGGTGTCGGGGTCGAATAATACAGCTGAAATAGTGGCTTTAAGATCGCCCTTGCGGCCATCCCCTACTTCAATACCGTTTGGCAGGATAAACTTCCCCTCATTAAATGCCGTTGCGACCCTTGCAACGTATTGTGGGCGCGGGTTGCTTGTTACAAAGCGCTGAATAAGTTGCTTTGCTACAAAAGGTGCCACATTGGGATGACTCATAATGTGCTCGAGCGCCAACGAAATCGATTGTTCAGCGGGTGTATCTGGGGCAATGGTAAAATTGAGAAACGCTTTTTCTAAAGAGGAGTGTTGCGCTTCTTCTATGGCAAGGGGCTGAGAAACCGCTTGGCTTATTATTTCTAGTCGTCCGACAATGCTGCGCTCAAGGTCTAGTCGCGGGTCGTTTAAACCGGTAAACACTCTCGCAAGACCTGTAATATCGTTGTTGTCGTAAATTTCAACTGGGTTTCCTTGACTATCTAACGACAGCGTACCATCAACGTTTAATTCAACTAGGCCGGTAGTGAAGAGCTGTAATATTTCTCGCGCGTAATTTTCATCCGGAACACGTCCTGTATTCTTATCTCCTTTTTGATTTCCAAGGTACGTTAAGTATTCTGCCATTGCTGGTGAATAGGTAACTGCCGTTAGTAAATCTTGATAATTGCCAAGCGCATGCTCTGCCAAAATATCTTGAAAGTAACCCACAGTTTGCGGAAATATTCCAAGTAAGCCACCACTGGCGTTAGAAACCACCATTATTTGAGAAAGTGCATACGCCATTCGCTGGCGAAGCTGATCTTCACCATGAATGGCATTTTGCCAAAAAACCCACGTGGTGGCACCTTGATCAAAACCATCTGCTGCCATACCCGCTGACCGAGTACCCAGTTCAAAGTAGTTTTGAACCTTTAATAGAAATGGCGTAATGGGTTTATCAAATTGGTCAAGCATCCACTCTGATGGGCTTGTATTTGTAAGTGCAGCAACTTCATCAGCCTTGGGGCCAAACGTTGCCATTGTCAAGAATCGAGAGGTTGATTGAGGTGTTGCAAACTTACCGCTAGGCTCTGATACAGGTTCAGAAGGCGCTGGAATTGGCGCAGTCACTTGTTCAGCAACAGCATCATCTGAACCTTCCCCGCCTCCACACGCAGAAATAAGCCAAAGCAGTATTAAAACCAGTAACCACTGTAATCTAAGCATGTTTAGCTCCCATTGATTAGAGTATTTACGGTGCAGAGACCACCTACACGCGCACGACTCACAGTTTCTATGGGCAGTATATAGACGTCTTTATTGAGAACTCTATAGAACTACGGACTCTTTACTTAATCTTTACACAGTATTGACACAGCGAGAAGCAGGGGGAGCGGTACTATATGATGCAGTAACTAAACGATGCAGTAACTAAACAACTACAATATAATATTGCCGCCGCGGCTATTTAAGCTATTAAAAGCCTAAAGCTTTTAATAGCACAAGCCTTAGCGCGTTAAGTAACCGCCATTAATCCAGAGAGTTTGACCGTTTACCCATCCGCTTTCAGCCTGAGCTAAAAATGAAACAACCGGTGCAATGTCGTTAACGGTACCAAGGCGATTTTCTGTAAACAAACTGGTGGCGTATGCAGTAGATCCTTCGTTTTCTTCAGCGTGGAGAAAAGGTGTGTCAATAGGTCCTGGTGCAACACTATTAACCGTTATGCCCCGACCTCCCAGCTCTTTTGCTTGCATACGCGTGTATTCTTCAACGGGCGCTTTGGTTCCACCATATATTGCATACCCAGGTGCAGCACCTGCTAGTAGTGATGTTGCATTATTAATAATGCGGCCACCATCACGAAGGCGAGTACTTGCTTCTCTCAAAGAATAAAATAGGCCGCGGTTATTAATTGCGTTTAAGCGCTCGAACTCTTCATCGGTAAAGTCAGCTATTGGCTTTTTAATTATCGCTCCTGCGTTATTCACTACGATATCGATACCTCCAAACGTGCTTTCTGCCTCATCAAACAAACGTTTTATATTAGCTGGATGCAAAGCTGCTTGATCGCAGCCACGGGAAATCTGTTATTACTGACGCGGGTGAGCGCTATTACCTTAAAATGCGAGCGCTTTTGCCTCAGTTAGAAGAAGTTGAAGCAAATATAGCTGGAGAAGCATCAGTACCTAAAGATCTCCTTACTGTGAATGCCATTTTCTCTCACAGCACCGTTATGCCTGCTCGACTAAGAAAGTTCATTGATTATATTGCCGTGCAGGCTCCCCTCGTTCCAGGGCTTGACCCTGCGTAATGTATGAATCAAACCGTAATCTATAACATCGTACTATTTATTTTTTAACAACGTTTCATAAAGCAAAGGTGTAACACCAACGGTTAATAACGTACCGACAAATAAGCCAAAAGCAATGACACTCGCCATACCAAAAAACAGCGGATCTTTTGAAATAATAAGTGGTAGCAAGCCTAAAATGGTCGTTATTGTTGTCATCAGAATAGGCCGCAACCGACGCTGTCCTGCCACAAGAATTGCATCTCTCAATGTAGCTTGCTTACTCCGCTCTATGTCAATTCTATCGAGTAATACGATTGCATTATTAATAATAATTCCAGCAAGAGACAGCAGCCCCAAAATAACCATAAAACCAAAAGGGCTTTGGGTCACAAATAACCCCAACGCAGCTCCTGCGGTTAATAAAGGAATTGTCATAACGATAATAATTGGACGAATGAAACCATTAAACTGAGCAATAAGCAGTAAGAATACAACACCTAAGGCCATAGGAACGTTTGCTGCTAGCGCGGCTTTACCCTTTGCAGAATCGGTAATAATGCCATCAAATTCCACGCTATGCCCATCGGCAAGTGTTTCTTCAATCTGTTTGAAAATGGGTAGCACCGTTGGCGCCAAATCTTCTGCTGATTGTAGAGTGGGACGTGCCTCCACGGTTACAGTTCGACTAAAGTCCTCCCTTTGTATTGCGCCATATTGACTTTCTACAACCAGTGAAGCCACTTGAGACAACATTATTTCAGGGTCTCCTTGGGGATTAACATTAATTCGCTTTAGCGTATCTATCGAGCGCCTCTCACCCTTTTGGCCAATAGCAACAAGTGGTATCTCGTCATCTCCCTCAATCAGGCTCCCTATTGAGTTTCCACGATAGAACATAGACAACGCTGAAAAGATATCTTGAGTCGAAATACCCGCACGTCGCGCTTTTACGTTATTTATTTTCACTCGAATTTGAGGAGTGGGGTTTTCCCAATCCTGCCACGCATCAATCACACCCGGTATTGAAGCGATTTTTTGTTGTAGCTGTAAACCTTTCTGATATACGTGCTCTGCGTCTGGTCCTTTAATTTGAGCATGAATAATGCCAGGGTCTGATGGACCAAGAAACATGTCAGTAGCTCGTATCTGCACAGAGGGAAAATTATCGGCAAACGTACGTCGTATATCAGACAATGCCTGTTGCATTTGAGTTTCTTGGTTTACCGATAGCACCATGAACGCTTTATTATCGGCTGGATCAAGTGGTGCAAGCGACAGCACAAAACGCGGCCCGCCGTAACCTGTATACGCAACAGCGTTTTCTATAAATTGCAGTGAATCATTTGTTTGAATTAAATTAAAAACCTCATTTACATATTGGTTTGTTGTTGTCAGCGAGGTTTGTGTCGGAAAATCTAAAGTGAGCAGAACTTGCTTTCTATCGCTGCTAGGAAAAAACTCTGCTGGTGCGTTGCTAATGCCATAAATCCCTATAAAAAATACACAAATTAACGCAGCACCAGTCGGAAGTTTATTATTCAAACAGCGATTTAGCAGCGTTGCGTAATGTCTCTCTATTTTGACGAAGACGGTTGAGTTAGTATTCTTTTTTTGCGGCAATGATTTGCTTTCAGTTACCGGCTGTTGCATATATTTCTTACATAAAATTGGGGTAACCATCATTGCTAAGAGCCAAGAACTCAATAGTGATATCAAGATCACTAGGGAAATAGAGCGCGTATACTCACCCGCCGAATGTGCTGCCAGCATAAGCGGTAAGAAAAATAAAACAGTGGTGAGTGTTGAGGATAAAAGAGGAAGTGAAAGCTCTTCGCCTGTTTTCTCAAGGGCGTCTGATTTACTTGAACCCTCTTCTAGCTTTCGTTTAAAGTTTTCGGCGATAACAATACCATTATCAACTAAGAGCCCAAGCGAAATAACCATTGTAGCCAGCGACATTCGCTCAAGCGGAATACCCCAAATCCCCATAACTGCGAGGGTTACTAGCATTACACTTGGAACTATTGTACCCACTATTAACCCCACCCGTATTCCGAGAAAGAAAACGACTACGGCAAGTACAATAACCAAAGTTTGTAATACGTTTGTTGTAACACCAAATACGGCTTTTTCGACTTGTTCTGCTTGATACGTGATGATGTGCAATGACGTTCCTGCTGGCAAACTGTCGCGCATCAAGTCCAGTTTATCTAATAGCCTTGGAGCAAATTTCAACACTCTGAAGCCATCTAGCATAGTAATGGAAAAAACGATGGCTTGCTGTCCGTTGAAAAACGCTGAACGCGAGGGCGGTGAAACAGCTTGACGACTAACGTTGGCAATACTTTTGAGCGCAACGGTGTCGTTGGAGTTTGGCAATTGAATAGGCTTATTTCGAATGTCGTCAACCGTTTCGGTGGTACTATCAATAACAACCGAAAAACCATTATTGGGTTTATCAACGGGCACTCCCTGCTTTAACAGTAACTGTGTTGATAGCTGTGATAAAACCTGTGATAGCGGCATTCCTAATTTAGACAACGCTAAACTCGAAAACTCAATTGTAATTTGCTCTGTCTGCACGCCATGTAAGTCAACTGTTTTAACACCGTCTACTGTGTACAGTTGATCTTGAATATGATGGGCATATTGTTGTTTTTCATACATACTGTAGTCTTTACCCACCAGCGCAAATGTCATTACTGCGACGTCACCAAAGTCATCATTGATAACAGGCTGCATTGTGCCTTGAGGTAGTTGAGGGTACACCTCGTCAACTTTTTCGCGCAAATCATCCCACACTTGATCAAGTTCAAATAGGTGATCGTAGGCTTTTGCGTGAATAATAGACACGCCGTTGCGACTAGTACTTCTTATCTCTTCTATCTTAGAAACTTTGCGAATAGCTTGTTCTAGCTTTTTAGTTACCAGTAGTTCCATTTGCTGAGCGTCAAGCCCCGGAAATTTTGTAGTTACCACAGCCTCACGAATTGTGATTTTAGGATCCTCTTGTGCCGGCAATGTAAAATAACTGTAAATCCCCATCGCCATCAGTAAACCAAGAACAGTGAATACAAACGGCGGATATTTATTTGCCAAAGTCGTGATATTCATAGCGTGCCCTTATTCATTAATTAGTTCAGGGCGATTAACCCCAGCGTGCACGGTTTGACCATTAGACAAATACTTAACGCCTCTACTCACAACCCATTGCCCTTCTTTAAGTTCGCCAGAAACAAAAACGCCCTCTTCATTAAAGTCACCAATTTTTATTGCCACCTGCTCAAGACGCTGCTCCTGCTCATCAATTCTAAACAGGTAGGCTTCCCCTTTTGGCATGATGAGATAGCTTCCATGTGGAATAAACCACCGAAAACCTGTATTTGAAGGTGTGATAGAGATAGACACCGTGGCACTTAAGCCGTCGATAGCATTTCTCAAGACGTCGTTGGTTACAAAGGTCGTTCTGTAAGTAGTTAATTGTGAATTATTTGCAGTAATTTCTTGTAAAGTAACATCGAGGGTATCGATGGAAAGTGCCGGAACACTTGCCACGTGATGTGAGCCGATAGCTAAATGTGTTGCTAGGCTCTCGTCAATAAGCACTTCAATTTGAGAGCGAGTATCTTGACGCAATATACGCACAATGGGTTGCAACGCGCCAACTTGCTCTTGGGGTTCTACCAACACCTCAGAAACGACACTATCGTAAGGTACAGTAATAATAGTATCGTCAAGCTGCTGTTGAGCACTTAAAAGAGCCGATTCGGCATTTGATACAGCATTGCTGTTTATGCAAAGACAGCTTTTAAGCGTCAAATAATTTTACACCCTAAAAGGAAAATCAAATTAAGCCATTGTTTTATAATTAAAAATAAAACTGGCACGTTTATTTCTTGTCATGCACTAAATAGTGCAGTCAGCGCGGCCATGTTGAAAATCGCTCAGCTGATAACTCGATCAGGTGATTTCTTTTTTGTTGTTGAAGCAATAGCTTTATAAGAGGTAGTCATGACAATTTTGCGTTTAACCTTTCTAAGCGTACTATTGGTTTTTTCACACGTTTCTTTCGCGTCTTTGGTTTTGATTGGCCAACCAGATGAATACGAAAAACTTTTCTTTTCAGAAGTAAAGGTTGATGAGAATTTATCGACTGGCGCTACTGCAGGTAAAGACGTGTTCTTGTCCCAAGGGCAACAGTGGGGTAATAATACATCACGTGATTTGTTCTGGAAAAATGTCAGTAGTACAGACACATTTTCGCATCAATTTACGTGGTCATTGAGCCGTTCCAATTTAGTCACTACTTTTATTTTAGATGACTTAGTGTTAACTCACACGTCCAATGAGGGTGTTTGGAACACCGTGGGTATTTGGATGAATGTTAGTGGTTTTGATGGCATGTTTTCTTCTTCAAGCCTCACTTTTTCGGTAGATGGGCTTAATTTTGGTGTAAACCGAGATAACAAAAAGACGTTTTACTTACAGAACGACAGTGGTATGGAGTTTAGCACCATTGGTGGCACTGCAACCTTTAATTGGGAGCTTGACCCCAATTATTCTGGCACAAATTTTAAGCCAAATGGTCGCGTAATGTTCTCAGTAAAAGCGCTTGAAACCCAGACAGTTTCAGAGCCTAGCGCACTTGCTTTGATACTTGTTGGTGGCGCAGTGCTACTGCGCAGGCGCCAAGTAAGAGCAAAAAGCAACAACCACTGCTAAATCGTGGTGAATCGTTGCTTTTATTGCGTCGCTCGGATATTGCACGGGCGACGTTACTCACACCGTAAACCAGTTCAACGTTTAAGGTGCTTTTATTGGCACCTTATTCACCTTCCATCAACCTTGCCCATTTTCTTCAGCGTTCAATCGTAAATTTTATAAAGCGAATACCAAATGCCGTTGAGTTAATTTGGCTCTGCCCTCATTTATTTCTGTGCTACTCTGCTCGCCGACATTCAATTCACGCAATATATACGGTTAAAAGGGCACGTGTTCACATGGTTTCATGGGTTAAATTGGGTACAGCTAGAATTCCAAATGATGGTGGCGAGTTAACCTTTTCTCAGCGAGATCAGCAATTTAGTATTAGGCTTTCTGGAATTCGTGGCGAATTGATGAATAGCCGCGTATTCAATTCAGAGAAAGAGTTATCTCAAATGGGATGTGCTCACCTTAAAACAACACCAAACGCACACGTTTTAGTGGGCGGTTTAGGCATGGGGTACACACTAAAAGCGGCCTTAAACGAAGTTACGCCGAGCTCAAAGGTTACTGTTGCCGAGCTCATTCCTGAAGTTGTTGAATGGAACAAAGGCCCCCTTGGCAACTGCGCTAAAAACCCACTTCAAGACCCTAGAACGAATGTTGTCGTTGGTGATGTTAAACACCTTTTAAATACGGGAAAGCCAACGTTTGATGCAATATTACTCGATGTGGACAATGGACCTGAAGGCCTAACGCACTCTGACAATAACTGGATATATTCAATAGACGGTTTAAAAGAAATCTATAATGTGCTTCAACCTGGCGGTATGCTTGCCATATGGTCAGCTGGGCCTGATTATTTGTTTTCCGTGCGTTTAAAAAATGCAGGCTACAAAGTGTCTACTCGTATTGCCAGAGCTCGCAAAGGAAAAGGAAGTAAGCACACTATTTTCCTAGCTAAAAAAACTCTGGATTGAAGCTTAAATGCGCTAAGCCACAACGATGTTCATTACCATCTGTCGCTTACGGCATATCTTTTATCAGCTATATCTTACAGCTGTCTCTGAAGAGTATGCCTTTCATTCACCTCTGGTATTGCTTTCAAGATACCCTGCCGGTTACTAAAAACACCGTTGTGAGCCAAGTAAAAAAGCGTGACGAGATAAAAAATGTTTCGGTAATTTTTTCATAATAGCGCGTGATCTGCATGATTAAGCGCTGGTACTAACCAGTAGACATTTAACCTAAACATAGCTTGAGAGCTCCTCTCACTAGGGCCAGCAGCGTTTATGTTATTCACACATCAAACTGGCTTGTTTTGTGCTCCCTCTCTTTATACTTAGCCACAAGTGCTTAATAACGTTGAATATGAAGATAAGGAGAACATCATGAAGAAACGTCTACAATTTACCCTCGCAGGGTCAATTTCATTACTACTAAGCGCAGGTTGTTTCGCGGGCCATCATAACGATGATGGCAAAGAGGTTATGATGAAAAACCTAGAAACTGGCAATAGTATTGGCAGCGTAATGGTGAGTAGTTATGACGATGACGGCGTTGTGTTTACGCCCAGCCTTTCAGGATTAACACCAGGCGTGCATGGTTTTCACGTGCATCAGAATGGCGATTGCTCACCTTCAATGAAAGACGGTAAAAAAGTACTGGGTGGCGCAGCAGGCGGACACTTCGACCCCGAAGACACAGGCAAACATAGAACGCCCTGGTCTGAAAAAGGCCATGAAGGCGATCTCCCTGTTATCTACGTTGACGAAAACGGAAATGCCGACCAACCTATTTTTGCGCCAGAACTGGAACTTGAAGACATTAAAGGTAGAGCGTTAATGATTCACGCAGGCGGGGACAATTATTCAGACACCCCCAAAAAGCTCGGCGGCGGTGGCGAACGCGTGGCCTGCGGTGTTGTTAGTAATAATTGAATATAGCGCTGTAAACATTTTGACATCCGAATTCAGATCATTAGTGCACCACTCTTGGTATTGTGAGTTTGGTTGAGCGCAAAAGTAAGTTTTATCTAATTCGTAAGGTGACTGCGAAAAGCGCAACGGAAGTTAGTCGTGCAATGAATGGTATATTATGGCCTATCGCAGGTAGGTGCCCACTATTTCCGCAGATAATGGAACCGAATTCTGCGGGCACGAGTTGGTCGCTGAAAAGCTGAAAACAGACTTCTACTTCGCCAACCCGTTTTCATCTTACGAGCAAGGATTAAATGAAAACTTTAATAGGTAGCTGCGGCAGTACATAAGTAAAGGCTCATACCTGAGCACAGTAACAGACAAGCATGTTGTGCAAGCGCAACGTGCTCTGAACTTGAAACCAAGGAATTGCCTTAGTTACAAACAGTCTGAAGCCATCTTTAATGAATCACGCGAAACGGCTTGATTTTGCGAGTGATGCACTTCTGACTTGGATTCGCGGTTACATTAAAAAAAATAAATGAAAATGAGTCTACACTGACATCTTAGCATTGTTGACAAAACAAACGATCGGCGATAAAACTTTAAACAAAGGGACTAAGACGGAACGCTGTCATCAAAGCAATCATTGTTTATTTCATAACCTTCGTAGAAAGTGGCCATTGGGGACGTTTCGGACTGTGGATTCGTTCAGTGGCCCTAGTGACATTACTTCTGCTTGACCCTTTTAAGATTACAACTGCTACCGACGCTGCGTCAGCTGACATATTAAATCGCATCCTTGCTATGTACTATCCTAATGACTCTCAAGAGGAAGTTGTCGTAGTGTTTATAGACGATGATTATTTGAGTAAAAATAATCTTACGTGGCCTCTAAGCTATAAAGAGCAATCTAAACTTATACGCAAAATATTAAGTTATCAGCCTAAAGGGCTTTTTATAGACTTATTGTACACACATGATAGATCTTCCAATAATGATTCATCAAGGCCACTAGAAAACGTCTTTGAAGGTTATGGAAAGCGCTTTCCAATTTACGTTCCTCGCGTTGATGGCTCAGCTTTTTCTGAAAACGATTTATTCGGCAACACAGTTCCTGTAGCCGTGCAATGGTTCGGACACGATACTTTCTATCCAGCATCAGTTAATAATGTATCAACCCCTGCATTTGCACTTTATGAGCAGTATTGTGAGCAGAGCGACTCATGCTCTCCCTTACAGAACACCCCGCCTATTGCGATACAATGGGGCATGAACCTCTCAACATCTCAATATTCACTAACCAACAATGATGGGTGTTTAATCAATCAAAATGCCGCTTTAATGTCGCTCAAAGTGTTGTTATCCGAAGTATTTTGGAAGCTATTGCCAGAATGGCGACAACCTTGTGCTTATTCAACTACTTTACCGCCAGACTATTTGGAGACAACCTCGACCGAAGGTCGCGCTTTACTTTCGTCGTTAATAAAGGACAACTTTGTCATGGTAGGAGCATTGATTCAGGGGGCGCGTGATCAGGTGTATTCTCCCATACATGGAAATATTGCTGGTGTATATCTCCATGCTATGGCACTAGATAATCTACTCACTTACCACAATAGGTACTTTCGTCCAGCCCCTAATGTGTGGCGCAATATTGATCTTGCTGATATTACCGACTGCTTGTTGTTTCTATTGGTGTTTATGTGGCGCGAAAAAGTAACCACCCATTCGATTGCAGGTTTGCCTCTAAACCATACCAACAAACGCTTTATTGCTCTTTCTGCAGCATCACTAGTAGCCTTCGTAGGCACTACCGTGTTTTTCTTTTCGTTTGTGATGAACTTTCAACCAATCAATTGGGTAGCGCAAATAACGTTGATCCTCACGATTCTGGCAGTAAAAATAAGGTTATTTACACCACTTAAAACACTAAGTTCTAAACTAAAAGGTTATACCAAGGAGAAAAACAAATGATGAAGAAGTTTTCAGTGATACTGATGATGTGCTCAGTCTTCGGACATCTCAACGCCGACCCTCTCGCTATTACAGAGTTTAATGTAGAGACAATTGATACGTTTAGTTCTGATGGTAAAGTTATTGCAACTGTTCCCGTTTCGTCGCTACCCAAAACTAATATTCCAGTAATGGAAATCAACGACGATCTAGATTTGGTCGCTATTGAGGATAACACTGGACAAATCGTATGGTTAGACACTTATTTCGTTAAATTGAATCAGGGAAAAAAAGTGGATCTGCCATGCTACAAGATTGGTCACACTGACGCAAAAGACAGCAGAGAAGCGGGTACTATGGGCTTTGGGGGAACATGTGAAAATGCAAACTAATTATCAGCTTTTAAAGTCTACATTGATGGCTTGTGTGGTTTTGAGCCTAACCGCATGTCAGAGCACCTTAGAAGGTATGTCCGATGCCGTTTCAAATCTCGCAGGTGACAGTATTCACAATAACTTTGATGGTAAGTACATTAGCCAGTCTAAATTAGCTGAATACAAAACCCGAGAAGACGAACTAAGTGGTGTAGGTGGCCTAATAAGCTACTCTGGTGCAGACCTATCACCAAACCACATTCGAAAAACTCACGTGGTCCACTCACCAATATTACAAGAATACGTAGACGGCATACTGGCTAAGGTACTGGCGCATTGGGATGGAAACCCGGTTAATGTCCAGATTCAAATAGTTCACTCACAATCATTTGCACCATATGCTGACTCATTCGGCATGATTAGATTGCCGATTGGTACGCTAAACAATGTTGAAAGTGAAGATGAAATTGCGCTACTTATCGCTCATGAAGCTAGCCATATATTGCTTCGCCACCACGAACGCGACGTAGTGGTTCAAGAGAATAAAGAAAATGTGAATATGCTAGCCAGTGCTATAGTGATGGCAAACGTCGCAAAAGACACCAGTATTGTAAAACAAGGGGGCACTCGTAAGCTGCAGTACAACCCCAGTGAGCAAGGCAGCGAAAACATTTCGAAAGCCATGATATATAACAGTGTTATTCAAACTATTTCAGATAGCGTCTGGAGTACCGCTTGGAAACGCACTCAAGAGGATGAAGCTGACCTGCTCGGTTTCGACCTCGCAATGGCTGCAGGATATTCACCACGCGCTAACTCACATGTGCTGCAACGTCTCGAGAATTATCAAGGAAAACAAAAGGGCATGCTAAGTGTGTTTTGGGATAAGAAACAACAAGCGCTTACCGCAGCTTTGTCTGCTGGTGATTTTAATTCGCTTGGTAAAGAGTTTGACAGTTTCCTCACCGAAGGATTAACGAAGTCGTTGGGCGCAGTGTCAGACTACTTTCAAAAACGTCATATGGCTCCCGATATTCGCGATGGGAACATGAAAAGTTATGCAATGCGGGTTTATCAACCTGAAATTCGACGTCGTGTTAACAAAAAATCATGGCGCGAAATAAAAGAAATTACACAAGTAGATGAAACTTTAACAAGCTACAAATTAGCCTTTCAGGCCGCCAATGCACTTAGCGAAGGTGAGACCAAATTGGCTGAAAGGCTAGCACTTCGGTCACTAACTTCTTCAACTAAGTCGCATCCATACATGCGCGAGATTATGTACGATATACGTATGGCACAAGGCGATAGTAATAAAGCAATGAAAAACCTTGAACTGATATCCCGCTGGGAAGATGCGTCACCCGACTTGTTTGAACGCCGTATCGAGCGCCTTTTGAAAATGCAGAAGTTTAAAGAAGCTCTAACCGCTATCGAACTCGCCGAACAAACCTTCGGAAACGAAAGTAAGTTTATTATCCAAAAAAGTATTGCACAGTCTAATTTGGGTAGTAACGACAAAGCGATTGCAACATTAGAGAAGTGCGAAAAATATTCCGAACAAAAAGATAAATGTGCGTCGCTTAAAAAGCGTATAAGTTAATGTTTTTTGCTCTTCTTCTTAAGCTGCAGAAGAGCATTTTATTTTTCTGTTTTTCGGTCCATTGTAACTACTGTCGCAAGTCCAAATCTTTGGACCGACCATTTCTATTGTTGCTCTACAACCAATCAGTTGGCGAGTAGATTTCAGATCGAAGAAGACCAAGGGTCATACTTCTAGATAATCAAGTGCGTCTTCATCTGTTCTTCAGAAATATTGGAGATAATGAATATATTGCATTTGCATCAATTGATGGGGTCACGTTATTCAGTGTTAAGTGCTCGGCAAATGGATACGGCATATCTACAAGCAGTACATTATTTCGCGATACCGCTCTCCTAAAACCTCATGAAAAATCGGCATTGCATAACTTAATGCGTGGTTGTGCGAAGCAGAATTGGGAAATGTTCTTGGGTGACTTTGTTAAATACAAAATGCTATAAGATAAAAACGCCATGGTTTTTAACGGCAAATAACAAAGGAGTGGAATCTAGATTTGGTCACGCGTGGTCACGAATTGTGACCACTCGTGACCATTCTGACAGTACTCATCTGTTTTCAAAGGAAAAAACGAAAAGAAACAGAAATCCTGAAAAAAATGCTTAAAACCGATTATTTCAATGCCGTCAATGAGTTAGGAATCTTAAATATTTTTGAAATGACGCTAGAAAAAATTCTTAGGGGAAAAATAGATGGTGCGTCTACCCTGATTCGAACAGGGGACCTCTACCATGTCAAGGTAGCGCTCTAACCAACTGAGCTATAGACGCATTGTGTATCTGGGCGTTGATAAATAACAAATGGGCATTTGTTTGCTCAACGGCGCGTATAATACTGAGGCAGAATGAAAGCTGCAAGAAAAACTTAACAAATCGCGCTTAAGTGTTTATTTTACCAGCAACTTCATCTAACGTTGATTGAAAGGAAGGGGTTTAATACTGTCTACCAATCTTCCGTCGTTCACCGCTTCCATAAAAAACTCACCCAACCTATCGGTTTCGCTTAGTACAGTTTGCCAGTATTTTATGCGCGTGGGCGCATCGAGTACTTCAAAATCTTTTCTATCAGGTATCTTGCCGTACGGCAGTTTTGCAACAAACGATGGTGAGGGCACTAGCATCACTACATTATCGTAGCTTGAACGGTGGGGTACTCTGCGCTTTAAGCCTTTATCGAACCATCCAGGAATGGGTTTGTTGTAGAAGTGAGGATACAAAACCAAGCCTTCATCGGGGCCAAAAGACACGTCAAAATGATAGTCGATAATACCGCCGTCTCTGTACATACCCACTGGCGCGCCCTCAATCTCTTTCACCCCTTCAATAACAATGGGGATAGACCCTGAAGCTAGAAGTGCGCTATGAATATTCCCTTCAGTAAGGGAATGAAAATGAGATGGCATACCGTATGGGTCGTTAATGGTTAAATAACTATTGGGTGAAGAGAACACGTACCGCTCGTAAAGCTTTGCTAAGTTCTTGCGGCTGACCGTATTGGCCGCTGCGCTCATGGCAAGGCCCGAGAGCTGTTGCAATTTACTTTCAAACCGTGTGGCACCCAAGCATTTAGCCACAATTAAGTGCGCTTTGAATCGCTCATTCGCCAGCACTTCTTGCTTGCCCTTGTCACTGACCATTTCCTTTAAAAGATCTAATGCTTTCGCCGTAATCTCTCGAGCCGTTGGCTTATTGCTGCTGTAAGTAGTGGTAGAGTATGATTGTGCCAGCCTGTTTATGGCGGCAAGCGGATCGTTTTGTACTGCACAAATTGCGCGAAACGCACCTGCTGAAGAGCCTATAACATGAATTTGATGCTGAACGTTGGCAAACCATTCAGGGAATAAAACTCTGTCTAAACCCGCTAGCGAAAACCATTTTGGGCCGCCTGAAGCGCCTAGAAAGTAACTAAACAATTCAGGGCTGAAACCATTTTTTAAAATTGTTTCGCGTGCTTTTTTACCTGCATATACTTCTAATGGTGCCACTGGTTTTCCTGTTCTAATTTTTACAGCCATCGCGTTGTGTTTTGTGCTGTGTTTTTTGCCGTATTTTGTGCTGCGCTTTTTGCTGTGTTTTTGCTGTCTTTAGTGAACGCTGTGCTGTATTTTGTGCTTTACCGTATTTTGAACACAAATTACCAGTTAACCTGTTAAAAGTAACCGTTTTACCTCGCAGAATATCACTTGTCTTACCACGCTATTTAGGCACCAAGCCTTTACTTTTGTTGGCTTAAGCTATTTATCACTTTTAAAAATATGTGGTACTCATCGTCAGTGATATTTTCTAATCTGTCTGTTTGCCACTTCGCAACTAATGGCGTAAGCGTGTTGTAAGTGCGCACTCCTTCTGCAGACAACGATATGTTGATAGCTCGCTTATCATTTTCATTCGTTTCGCGAACAATCAGCTGCTTACTCGCTAATTGCTGAAGCGCTCTACTGGTTTTGACTTTGTCTAAACGAGTGGCAACTGCAATATGCTTTGATGTTAACGACGTCGCATTACCAAGCGTAGCGAGCACGCGCCATTCTGGCATGGTTAACCCATAGGGCTTGTATACCGTAGCGAGCGAATCACTTAAATCACTGGATAGCATAGCGACCTTATAGGCGAGCATATCGTTTAACTGCACAGGTAACTTCCTTGCATTAATCGCTTCTTCTCTAAGCTGTATGAATAAATAGCAAATCAAACATGTAAACTAATCGGCACAATTTGCGGTTAAGTTCAGGCGCTAATCTGCATTCACATTTGATTTACATAGTTGTACGTTCTAGCCTAAACAAATTAGTTTCATTTGTAACTACTTTCGTCGACAGTTTTTTTAGTAAGCATTAAGCGCAATAAATTAATGACAAAGCCTTTTTTGAAAGCGCTTTTGATAAGAGATAAAGGGCAAGGATTAATATTGATGCAAGAATTAATACAAAATCTGGAATACATGAGTGGGTTTAATAACGAGCACGAAACCGAAGCGCTCGCTGGTGCGCTGCCAAAAGGTCAATTTAGCCCGCAAAAGGTTAATTATAATCTGTATACAGAGCAATTTAGCAGTACGGCTTTTACAGCGCCACGCCACTCAAATAGACGTAGTTGGACCTACAGAATTCGCCCCTCTATTGCGATGGGCGACTTCCTGCCCTACTCCCAGTCATTAATTAAAACCGGGCCCGAAACAGACATTCCCTGTCCGCCAAACGTATTGCGATGGGATCCACTTCCGCTACCAGAAACACAGACCGATTTTATCGACGGGCTTATTACCGTAGGCACTAATGGAGATGCAAAGGTGCAAACCGGCATGGGTATCCACTGCTATTGTGCCAACGCATCTATGGGTAATCGCGTCTTCTACTCTTCAGACGGCGAAATGTTGTTTGTTCCTCAACAGGGCACCCTGTATGTAAAGACTGAGTTTGGTCGATTAACGGCGGCTCCAGGAGAGATAATGGTTATCCCTCGCGGCGTACGTTTTTCGGTGGACGTTGCCGAAAACGACCCGGTTCGAGGCTACATTTGCGAAAACTACGGGCACCCGTTTGTATTGCCTGAGCGTGGACCGGTGGGCGCAAATGGATATTCAAATCAACGAGACTTCTTATATCCAACCGCTTGGTTTGAAGATAAAGACACACCGCATACTGTGATCAACAAGTTTTGCGGTAACTTATTTGCTGCCGAGCTCGACCACTCTCCCTTTGATGTGGTCGCTTGGGTTGGCAACTCTTCCCCCTATAAGTACGACCTTGCTAATTTCAACGTGATGAACACGGTAAGTTTCGATCATCCAGACCCGTCTATTTTTACCGTGCTTACCTCACCCTCTGAATTAGAGGGCACGGCAAATGTAGATTTCGTTATCTTTCCACCGCGCTGGATGGTAGCAGAGCACACGTTCAGACCCCCTTATTACCACAGAAATGTGATGAGTGAATTTATGGGGTTAATTGAGGGAACCTACGACGCCAAAGAACATGGTTTTGTGCCTGGAGGTATGAGCCTTCACAACTGTATGACGCCACATGGTCCTGAGGCAGAAGTCTTCGAAAAAGCCTCTAATGCCGAGTTGTCACCCCAACAATATAAAGACACCTTGGCATTTATGTTCGAATCTCGATTCCCCATAGCGCCTTCTGCTTATGCGATGCAAACTCCTCTACGTCAAAAAGACTACATAGGGTGTTGGAAAGGGCTAAAGAAATACTTTGATGGCACACGCTAGATGTGAGTGGGTAAGAGTGTGGTGTGATTTTTCTGCGGTGTTCATCTTCTGAATATACAGTGCTGTATCAGAAAATGAACACCACCCGCCTGTACCTAAAGTTTAATTTATAATTAAAAATCAATATCTTGATAGGTTCCAGCTAGTTGCCACACCTCTTTTCCAACTTAGTGAAAACTTATCGTTACAACCTTGCTTTCCAATAAGAATCGGTGTCTGTCGCCCCTCTATTGCTTGTCTTTTAACGTCGCGCTTACAATCGAGTCACAATTACAGTAACACTTTGCTAAAGGAAAACACCCATGGCAGATTTATTTGAAAACCCAGTTGGTTTAGACGGGTTCGAATTTTTAGAATTTACTGCACCAGAGAAAGGTGTTCTAGAGCCGATGTTCGAAGCAATGGGCTTTACCCTTGTCGCTCGTCACAAGTCGAAAGACGTAGAGTTATGGCGTCAGGGTGACATTAACCTTTTAAGTAACTACGAAAAAGATTGCCACGCAGCTTACTACGCTGAAGAGCATGGCCCGTCTGCATGCGGTATGGCCTTTAGAGTGAAAGACTCACAAGTAGCATACAACGAAGTGCTAGAGCGCGGTGCGCAGCCTATGGACACTTACACAGGTCCAATGGAGCTTAAGTTACCAGCCATTAAAGGTATTGGCGGCGCGATGCTGTATTTAATAGACCGCTATGAAGGCGAGAACACGATTTACGACATTGACTTCAATTGGATTGAAGGCGTAGATCGCCACCCAGTAGGTTGCGGTTTTCATACGCTAGATCACCTTACTCATAACGTGTATCGCGGTCGCATGGACTTTTGGGCAAACTTCTACGAGAAGTTATTTAACTTCCGTGAAATCCGTTATTTTGACATTAAAGGCGAATACACAGGGTTGTTATCTAAAGCCATGACGGCTCCAGACGGCAAAATTCGTATTCCGTTAAATGAAGAAGCGGTTGGCGGCGGTGGTCAAATTGAAGAATTCTTGATGAAGTACAACGGCGAAGGCATTCAGCATATCGCTTTTGCATGTGATGATCTTGAAGTGTGCCTTGATAGGCTAAAAGCACGAGGCATGAAATTTATGACGCCTCCACCAAACACCTATTATGAAATGTTAGAAGAGCGATTACCCGGCCATGGTGAGAACGTAGAAGAACTGCAAAAACGCGGGATCTTACTCGACGGCACCACAAAAGACGGCGAACCTCGCCTGCTGCTACAAATATTTTCTGAGACCGTATTTGGACCAGTGTTCTTTGAGTTTATTCAACGAAAAGAAGACGATGGCTTTGGCGAAGGTAACTTTAAAGCACTCTTTGAGTCTATTGAACGTGACCAAGTCAGCCGTGGTGCGCTTAGTAAATAAGAGCGGTTAAACAGCAAGAAAGAAGTGTAAAAGAACAACAATAAATAAGTGGGCGAGCGACACATATACAAATAAAGGCTCAATGCTCACATTAAAAAGCATGTGTTAAACACATGCCTTAGGTGACTTTTAAAGCGGCGACTGAAGAAATTTCATTCGCCGTTTTTTTCATAAAGTGCACAAGCCGCACCTGAAGGGTCTAGAATTGTGCAAAAACGATCCTCTCCGTGATGCTTTATCTCTCCTACTTGCTTGCCACCTTTTGTTTCAACGTTAGCTAAAGAATGTGTTATATCATCCACCGTGAAGTAGTTTATCCAGCCTCCTGGTAAGTCGCTATTCACCCCTTTCTTGTGGCAAATTCCGCCAATGGGCGTACCGTCAGAACTCATCATAACGTAGTCATTGTACCCGCCCATATCAATAGTCTCTTTTTTCCATCCCATTACTGATTCGTAAAAACTCACTAAATTCTCTGCGTGCTCCGTTGTAATATCACACCAACTAGACATAGATGTTCCTTATATATTAACGCCGCTTTTTTAGGGCACTGTTTTTGAGGACAGGGTTTTGAGGACAGGGTTTTTAAAAACAGAACCCTAGCGACGAGGTCTAAATACTTATCAATAAGTGTAGCTTAGTCATGCCGTTTTTAGCGCGTGTTTTCAACAATGATCATTAATGATGTACCTGATGAAAACCACACAAAATCATAAGAAAGAGAGACAATGTCAAGCTAAGAAATTGCAAAATATATAAACATTTTTGATTTTGCTTGTAGACATAGCCTGTGGAAAATGCTTATGAAACCTATAATGTTATCCACTGCACATTGTTTGTACAGTTTATTTTGTTATTTACAATCAATAAGTTAAGGCAAGACCCCAAACTACTCAACAAACTTATCCACAGATTAAGTGGATAACACGTGACACTTAATCACAGTTAATGGTTTAATGTGGATATGTTGGAAGCATTCACGTTTTTTGATTATTCATGCCTAAACAAACACTTTTAGTACACGATTCCTTATTCACTATTCACAGCTTAGATCCCGACACGAGCATTCCGTCTTCCGTGCTAAATAGCCCACTATTCTTTCTTGGAAAGACCGAAGATGAACTGTCTATTGTTGTTCCTGAATCGGTGGAAGTTGACTCCGTCGATAGCGATGAAAATTGGCGTGCACTAGAATTACTCGGCCCACTTCACCTTTCAATGGTAGGTATTATGGCTGAGTTGGGACACGTGTTGGCGGCTGTAAAAGTCGCTATTTTTGTTGTTTCTACCTTCGACACCGACTTCTTTTTAGTAAAAGACAACAAACTCAATGATGCGGTAAAAGCATTAAAGAAAGCAGGCTATACCGTAAACGGAATTCAATAACCGTGAAGAAAGGTCAGCTACTTTCTTCTCCCCCCGACACGTTTAGAAAAGCGTTCGACATTCCTTCTCCAGTGAGCGGGCAAGTACAACCACTCACCTCTATTGATGGTACGCTTTATACGCAGGGTTATTTTGGGCCCGGCGCCATAATCAATGCGCCATCATCCATTATAAAAGCGCCATTTGATGGCGTATGCTCTCGTGTTACTCCCCTAGACTACGCCATTGAAATTAAATCGAGCGTAGGGTTGAAGTGCCTGATAAAGTTCGGGGAAAGCACCCAGCATCTTCACGGCGCTCAATTTAACTGTCACGTAAAGCGCGGTTCAACATTTAAAGCAGGTGCGGTATTATTTACCGTAAATACGGGCTGGCTTAAGCAGCAGGGCGTTAGCAATGTTTGTATTATGACGTTGCTCAACGCGAATGCGTTGCTAGGTGTTATGCCCACCACAAGAAAATATGTAGAAGCTGTTGAAGACCCATTACTCACCTTATTTGTGTGATGAATTATTTTACTTTGCTCTTATCAATGAGCTTAGTGACGGTGACGGTTCATCCATTATATTCAGAAGTACGGAATTAATATTATGAGCACAGTTATGTATGGTATTCCTAACTGCGACACCATTAAAAAAGCGAAAAAATGGTTAGCTGAAAAGGACATCGACTTTACTTTTCACGATTACCGAAAAGGCGGTGTTGATGCAGAGTTCTTGGCTCTTGCTGAGTCCCACCTGGGTTGGGAAGCGATGGTCAACAAACGCGGCACAACTTACAGACAGCTAGGTGAGGCAGAAAAAGCGACTATCGACAAAGATAAGGCGCTGGCGCTTCTAGAACTTCATCCCGCAATGATTAAGCGCCCTATTTTAGTCACGAACAATACGTTTCACATTGGGTTTAAACCTGCTCAGTACGAGGAAATATTTTGCTAAACGACTCCGTTATTGATATTGCGAAAAACCTGATTAATCGTCGCTCGGTAACACCAGACGACGCTGGCTGTCAGGACGCAATGAAGGCATTCCTTGGCGAACTTGGTTTTGATAATGAAACTATGGTGTTCGACGATACCACTAATTTGTGGTCGAGACGCAACACAAAGGGGCCGCTATTTTGCTTCGCAGGACATACCGATGTTGTGCCAAGCGGTCCTGAAAGCGCCTGGAAAACATCGCCTTTTGTTGCCACTGAAATAGATGGCTATCTTCACGGGCGCGGCGCGGCAGATATGAAGGGAAGCCTTGCAGCCATGCTTGTTGCCACTCGGGAATTCGTTAATAAATACCCTGATCATAAGGGAAGTATTGCGTTTTTAATTACCAGTGATGAAGAAGGCCCTTTTATCAACGGTACAACCCGCGTGATTGATACCCTTGAAGCCCGCAATGAAAAAATTGACTGGTGTTTAGTCGGCGAGCCATCCTCTACGGATCATGTGGGTGATATCGTGAAAAACGGACGCCGTGGTTCTCTCACTGGCGATCTTATCGTAAAAGGTATTCAAGGCCACGTAGCCTACCCCCACCTTGCGAAAAACCCAGTGCATCTTGCAGCGGCGGCGCTTGATGAACTGGCTAAGTCCCATTGGGATAACGGCAATGCATTTTTTCCGCCCACTAGCTTTCAAATCTCAAATATCCACGGCGGTACAGGCGCCGGTAATGTGATACCCGGTGAGCTTCACGTTTGCTTTAACTTCCGTTTTTCTACAGAAGTGACAAACGACATACTCATTGAGCGTACGAAAGCCATATTGGACCACCACGAGTTAGACTATGACATTAAGTGGACCTTTAACGGACAGCCATTTCTTACCGACTCAGGTGCCCTGCTTGAAGCCACTGAAGGCGCTATCGAATCAGTAAAAGGTAGCCCCACGGTGTTATCAACCGCAGGCGGCACATCAGACGGTCGATTTATTGCGCCTACAGGCGCGCAAGTGATTGAGCTAGGCCCTGTTAACGCCACTATTCATAAGATAGATGAGTGCGTAAAAATGTCTGATCTTGAACAACTCGCTGATATGTATTTTGGCATTCTCGAACGCCTGCTTGCCAACTAATGACTCGCAGCATCACCGACCAACAGTGGCTAGGCCAGCAAAATCACCACTTGGTTGAAGCTGGCCGTGGTCATTTGCTTCATCCTACCGTGAGATTGGCTTTTACCGACATGCAGCAAAAAGCCCATAGCGACGGTATCGACCTACAAATAGTCAGCAGTTTTCGCAGCTTTGAGCGCCAGCTTGCTATATTTAATAAAAAATGGCGTGGTGAGGCAATATTGCGTGATGCAAACGGCGAAGTACTCGATAACACTGCGTTATCTAGTATCGATAAGCTGCACGCTATTTTGACATGGTCAGCATTACCCGGCGCCAGTCGCCATCATTGGGGTACCGATTTAGATGTATACGATAGAGAGTCGGTTCACCAATGGAACGGCTCCTTCGAGTTAGTAGAGCAAGAGTACCTGCCACAGGGGCCTTGTCATGCACTTGCGTGTTGGCTTGAGGATAATATGGCTGAGTTTGGCTTTTTTCGACCTTTTAGCGAAAATAAAGGCGGTGTTGCGCGAGAGCCTTGGCATTTAAGTCATAAAGCTGTTGCAACTGACTTTGAGCAGTCGCGAAGCATTGAAGCCTTCGCGAGTGCCCTAAAACAAAGCGACATGCTAGGTAAAGATACGGTTTTAGCTAATTTGCCTTATTTATATAACCGCTTTGTGCTTAATAACGGTTCATAAAGAAATGAAGCATATCATTGCTGATATAACTGCTTATATAAATGCTTATATAACTGTTTATATAACTGCTTATATAAGTTCAAATATGAGTGCTTACACAACTGCTTTTATAAATGCCAGTATAACTTCTATCAAGTCGATTATAGAACCACGCCAAGCCAGGTTAATTTAATGCACTTTTCAATTCCACATTCACTACGCAACTGAGAACTAGTATGGACACAATTTGGGTAATCGTTATCGTTGTATTGGTATTAGGGGTGGTGGTTGGCAACATTACGTTATTAAAGTACAGCGCTAAATTTAAATTTCCCACACCGCCTAAGCCTGTTGATGATAACAAAACCAGTAAAGGGCCAGCCGATAAATCGGAGAGTAAGAAAACGTCTATAGGATTTGATGATGAAGACGACGACTGGTAGCAAAAACGCTGCTTATCAAGCAGCGTTTTTTTCAAATTAACGCGTTGATTTCAGTTTAAAGCGGAGTTGTTTTTACCGCAGTACCGCTGATACTTACCATCAGCATACTGCCTTTATCGCCAATAACCTGATAATCTAGATCTATGCCCACTACCGCATTTGCGCCCATTGCGCGAGCCTCATGCTCAAGTTCACTAAACGCGAGCTTTCGCGCGGTAGTTAGCTCTTCTTCGTATGAACCAGAGCGCCCACCCACAATATCTCTGATAGAAGCAAATAGATCTTTAAAAACATTGGCTCCCATAACAGCTTCGCCAACAACGATGCCGTAGTAGCCTTCAATTTTGTGACCTTCAAGTGTCGGCGTAGTAGAGATGATCATAATAACTCCATTTAAGTCTGTTGTTTTTATAGATGGCGCATTTTGCTAATTGTTATTCGCTTAGCGCCTGTTTTAATGTTGATAATATCGCACTCGCCTCGGCATCGTCGTAGGCCACAGGCGCTTGATTACCCCAAACGGGTTTGGGCCAAGCTACGTCATTTTCAAAGCGTGCAACATGATGAACGTGAAGCTGCCTAACCACATTGCCTAACGCCCCTACATTGAGTTTATAAGGCGCAAAGACTTGCTGCAGCACGTTCGACACCTTGGCTGATTCTGCAAGCAGCGTCTGCTGCTCTTGCTCCGGCAAATCAATAATTTCAGCGATGTTATTGCGCATGGGCACTAAAATAAGCCACGGGAACTGCTTGTCATTCATTAACAGTACACGACAAAGCGTTAAATCACAGACAAAATATGTATCATTGTGTAAACGGCTGTCTAATTCAAACATCCTGATTTTCCTATGCATCAAGGCTTTCCAAGGAGGTTGGCACTACGGTCAGCAGCGCTCGTTGTCCAATAGCCACCTTTGCATTAGGAAATACAATGGCTTCACCATCTTCTTGTGCGATGTACTGCGTATTTGGCTCAGACGCTAACACCGTGCCTTTTGCATAATCAGTAAAATTTGGCGTGTCATCGTCGAAGTGCAGACTAAACTGCTCTTCCTGTCGATTGATAACTTGGTTAACGCGATAAATATCAAGCTCTTCAATCTCAACCGTTGGTGCAAAATCCTCTTCAGTAATAAGGCTTATTAACGCGGCTTTAGCGTCAGCAAAGCGAGCCATATCGTTATGCCCAAACGGCTGAACCTTTCCAAGTTCCACGGTGAAAGCGTGCGCATTATGGTAATACGAAGAGTAATAGCTAAATGTCGTCGTAGCACTTTCAGATAACAGTATGGTTTTCACCCCACAGGCGGCTAAAAAAGCAAGCTGACTTTTACTGTGCTTACGTTCGTGCAAAAACGGATATACCGCAAATTTTTCGTTTTTCGAGGCTCGAATCGCCGTATGCAGGTCGTAATGGAATCGCTCGCCGCTTGTCTTATTAAAGAAATCGGCAACGGCATCTTCTAGTGCTTTAGCTCGCTTGCGCTCACTATTGACTAAGCCTTCGCCTTTTGAATGTGCACCACTAAATAAGCGGTTCATGTTTTCTTCAACAAAGCGCTCTGCAATATCCATAGCAGGTAAGTTGCCGAACAAGAACAATACATTGTGCGACAGCGTGAGTTTGCCCATTAGAATATGCTGTACCAACTCATCGCAAATTTCGATAGGCGCGGTTTCGTTGCCGTGAACACCGCAGGATAAAACGACGTTTTTCTTATTAGGCGTATTCGTTTCAGGATAAAAGCTAATGATCCCTGGCGCTGTAATAACAACGCGTACAACACCGCTGCTGTTTTTCAGTTCAAACGTGATTGGCGTTGAAAATAACGAAGGAGAGCGTCTGGATAACGCGAGAAAATTTTCACTATCAATGAGTTGTTGCATAGTTCAACCGTACTTACCAAGAATGGATATAGTGTAACTATCCGTTGGTTTAAAAGCACGTTTTCAAGGATAAAACCCCGCATTTGGTTAATGGACAGCGTAAAGCACGCCAAGCGCTATCAATTGGCAATTCGCTTTTATGTAATAACCACTAATAAGCGCATGGTGTGCTGTGTATTGCTTTAGCTTACGTGCTGGATTTTACTGTATTCGGTTTTACTGTATTTGATTTTACCTATTTATTTTTACGATCAAGCTTCCCACTTCCACATCTTCAATGACTACCTGAGTACCAGCGGGTAGCGGCTCGCTACACTTTACCTTCCACGTTACCCCAGAATATTGCACGGTTGATGGGTGAGCTGGCCCGGTGTCTTGCGTGAGCTCAATGACATTACCCACCAGGTCGCTTTTTACAGATTGCGGGGCCTTATCTCGCTGAAGGTACTTCATTGGCTTCCATAGCAGCACCATCAACAGCGTATCTAACACAGACACCGCAATAAATAGATTCAATAAGCTCGGCTCAAAAACATCTAAATACACTAGCGCAGAGGTTATAAGTAGAGATAGCCCCAGCGTGAATAGCAATATAATTGAAAAGCCAAGGAGTAGTTCAGCAATCATTAAGACCAAGCCTAACGCAAGCAGATAACTTTCAATATTCTCTAAGCTCGCCATCATATTAATCGACCTTTTGCCCTATTTTATTTGCTATTGCCATGGCCTGAGCAACCACATTTCCAATTTCAGTGGCACCGTCTGGCAACAGTATGAGTGAGCTTTCTTTGGCAATTTGCTCTTTGGCTTTTATAGCGCCTTTTGCTAGGTCTAACTGTACGGCTTTTTGTCCATCTTCGGTCGCCGCCGCTTTACCCACAGTTTCGATGGCCTCGGCATCGGCTTTTGCCACTTGGATAATCGCTTCTGCTTCACCTTGGGCTTTTAAAATTTGTTCTTCTTTTTCAGCCTGAGCGGCCAATACTATTGACTGTTTTTCACCTTCAGCGCGGTTGATTGCAGCTTGTCTGTCACCTTCCGATTCTAGTATTTGCGCACGCTTCAATCGCTCAGCCTTCATCTGCTGCTCCATGGCATCTAGCACAGAGTTTGGCGGGTTGATGTCTTTAAGCTCGTAGCGCAGCACCTGAACGCCCCAAGGAGCTGCTGCATCGTTTAGCGCTGATACTATATTCGTATTTAACAAGTCACGCTCTTCGAAGGTTTTATCTAGCTCCATTTTACCAAGTTCAGAACGCATGGTGGTTTGCGCTAATTGCTTTACCGCAAAGGTATAATTCTCTACGCCATAAGTGGCTTTGTAAGGGTCTACAACACGAAAATATAATACGCCATCAACACTCAATGTAATGTTGTCTTTTGTAATTGCAGACTGCTCCGGTACGTCTTCAGCCTGCTCTTTTAAAGAGCGATCAGCTGCGACAGTATCGATAAAAGGAAAGATAAAATTGAGACCGGCTTCTAAGGTTGTATTGTATTTTCCGAAACGCGAAATAATGTATGCCCTGTTTTGAGGCACAAACTTAATAGACGTTTTCAGTAATACAACAACCAGTATTAACAAAAACGCTTGATACGAAAATAAGTAATTTAAAGCAATATCCATATTTTTATCCCTGTAGTCATTCAGATGCACAACACAATAATAATCGTTATACCACAGAATTTGCATGTGTTTTTGAGTTGCGGAAAAAGAGGTACTCAAAAAATGGTTACAAAAAGTGTATAGCAATTTGATTTGCCAGCACTTATCAATAGTTTCATTAATGGAGTAACTATCCATATGCTTATAGATACACGTATCAATACACTTGTTGATACTTTTGATTACGCATCAGTAAATGTGTTTGTGAGTGCTTGTGTAAGTGTATTTGTAAGCGCTTGAGTAAGTGCTATGCCTGTTTGCGGGTTGGAGAACTGCCAATAATAATTTCTTGTTGCGCCAGAGATACAAAGTCTTTAAAGGGCACGGCTTTAGAGAACAAGTATCCCTGCCCTTCACTAATGCCGATTTCTCTTAAGATATGCAGCTGCTGAACGGTTTCAACACCTTCTGCCACTACGCTACAGCCTTTTGCCACACCAATAATCTTAACCGCTTCGATAATGGCTCTGTTTACATCGCCGCTTCCTAGTTCCATCACAAACGCCTTGTCTATTTTAAGCGCATCGAGATGCAGGTCGCGAATGTAAGCAAGGTTGGAATAGCCTTTACCAAAATCATCCACCGATATTGAGATACCAAGGCCTCGCAGCTCGTCCAACTGCTTTTTCACCATCAGTGAATTTGACAGAGCAATATCTTCGGTCAGCTCTAACTCAAGACGCGTCATGGGAATTGAGTACGACTCACTAAGCATATGCAGCGTAGGAATAAGCTGGTTATCATAAAGCTGGGTGGGTGAAATGTTTACCGAAAGCGATAGTGAAAGGCGTTGAGCATCGAACTCAGCTAAGGTTCTAAATGCTTGCTCTAGTGTCCAGTAGCCTAATTCATTCATCATATTGTACGATTCAGCCGCTTCAATAAGCGGACCGGGGAAAAGTATGCCATCAAGAGGATGATTCCATCTCAGCAGGCATTCGGCTCCAACAACACTCAAATTATCCAAATTTACTTTAGGCTGGTAGTAAAGCTCTAACTCATTTTGCGCCAGCGCCCGCTTAAGATCGGCCTTTAACGCTAAACTTCTGCCTGTATCTGTTTTATCTTTTAGGGCAAGCGAGAAGTAATTTTCATATTTATTTTCTTTAGCTTGCTTTAACGCGGCCTCAGCGCGGGAGACGAAGGCGGTAATATCAAAGCTTGGCTTTTTCGTGACGTTACTTACCCAGTGAGTTTCGTTACTACACACCACGCCAACATTAAAGTCAGCCATAAAGGCATTGTCTTCATGGTACATCGGCACTTTAAAATGCTCTACCAAACGATCAAAGGAATAGCGAAGCTTAACTTCATTACTTACATTGGGAAACACAACGCCAAAAACATCGCCGCTAATGCGACCAAGCGCCACTTCGTTACCAAATAGCTTTTGTATTCTATTCGCAATCTCTAACAGAAACTGATCGCCTACATTTATTCCCAAGCTTGTGGTGACGTCAGAAAATCGTACTATGTCAACCAACATGAGGGACAACTCAGAACACTGAGTCGCAATTTTAGATACGCTGTCGATAAACGCAAATCGATTGGGAATGGTGGCCAGTGAAGTGTGGGGTTGACTCATGTTATTCCTTGCGCTATTCGGCTACGAGGTACTTAAACAACTACTAGGTCTATAAAAACACTCAGAACCCAACGTAGCAATGGAATAGGCGTATTAAAAAGCATACGCAGTTATACAAATAAATAGTATTCATACACGGTTTGCATTTTTTAATACCGTTAAAACCAACCTATTAATTGGCTAAACGGTACCCATGTAACTCAATTATAGTGTAGTTATCGAAATATCGAAAAACGCTAATAAAAAAAGCCCGAAAACGATAGCATTTTCGGGCTCTTTTGCGAGTGAGGTTGCGATTAGCTTTCGATCTTACACGGTGAAAGTTTCCATACGCGCTCAACGTAGTCTTTTATTGAGCGATCTGAAGTAAATTTACCCATTTTCGCCGTATTAGTAATTGCCATTTCAGCCCAGCGCTCTTTGTCTCTGTATGCTGCATCGACCTTAATTTGTGCATCAGAGTATGCTCTGAAGTCTGCTAGCACCATGTACGGGTCGCCAAGATCAAGCAAGCTTTGCTTAATGGAAACAAGGGCACCTGGTTTACCTGGTGTGAAGTAATCTGTTTCCAACCAGTCAAGTACCGCTTTAATCTCTGCATCTTTATAGTAGTAATCGTATGGGTTGTAACCCGCGGCTTTTCGCTCGTTAACTTCCTCAACGGTGAGGCCAAAGATAAAGATGTTGTCATCGCCCACTTCTTCAGCAATTTCCACGTTTGCGCCATCCAGCGTACCAATGGTTACTGCACCGTTAAGTGCTAGCTTCATATTACCTGTACCAGAAGCTTCCTTACCGGCGGTACTTATTTGCTCAGAGACATCTGCTGCAGGGATCATTTTCTCGGCTAGCGACACTCGGTAGTTTGGTAAAAACGCGATTTTAAGCTTTTCATTTACACGAGGATCGTTATTGATTTTATCTGCAACCTTATTGATGGCAAAGATAATATCTTTCGCAAGCTTATAACCCGGTGCTGCTTTAGCACCAAAAACAAACACACGTGGATGCATATCGTAATCTGGGTTTTCAAGCATTCTGCGATACAGCGCCATGATATAAATAAGGGCAAGATGCTGACGCTTATATTCGTGTAGACGTTTAATTTGCACATCGAAAATGGCGTTGACATCGACTTCAATATCCAACGATTTACGAATTTCTTCTGCTAATAACTCTTTGTTTTCCAATTTCACTTTCATGAATTGCTTTTGAAAGGTTTTGTTTTTAGCAAACTTTGTTAAGCCCTGTAATTTATCGAGATCTTTAGGCCAATCTTCACCAATTTTCTTATCAATAAGTTTAGACAGACCAGGATTACACGCTTTTAGCCAACGGCGTGGAGTAATTCCGTTGGTTACGTTAGTCAGCTTGCCAGGGTAAAGCTCATCAAACTCTGGGAACAATGTAGTTTTAACAAGACGAGAATGCATTTCAGCCACGCCATTTACAGCGAATGAACCGATAACAGATAGGTTACCCATTCTCACCATTTTCTCGCTACCTTCTTCGATGATAGAAAGCTTCGCCTTCATTTCATTGTCGCCAGGCCATTTTTTATCAACTTCAGCCATAAAGCGGTGGTTGATTTCATAAATGATTTCTAAGTGACGAGGAAGGATCTTTTCAATCATTCGTGCAGGCCACTTTTCTAAGGCTTCAGGTAATAGGGTATGATTTGTGTAGGCAAATACCTTCGTACAGATCGCCCATGCGTCATCCCAATTGAGCTCAGCGCGATCAACTAAAATCCGCATCAATTCTGGAATAGAGATAGCGGGGTGGGTATCGTTTAACTGAATAACTACTTGGTCTGCAAAACGGCTCCAATCATCGCCATGAGCACGCTTATATCGACGAATAATGTCTTTTAACGAGCACGACGAAAAGAAGTACTGCTGAATAAGGCGAAGTTCTTTGCCCGCTTCAGTTTCATCGTTTGGATACAGTACCTTAGAAATGGTTTCAGCCTGTACGTTTTCACGTTGAGCATCCACATAGCCACCGGCATTAAATACATCCCAGTTGAAATAACCTGATGCTTCAGACTGCCACAAACGCAGTACGTTTACGGTTTTACCTTCGTAACCGACTACCGGGATATCCCACGGCACACCTTTAACGATTGAGCCAGGGTGCCATTCTTTCACAACGCGACCGTTTTCACCGTATTTGGTTTCTACGTATCCGTAAAGTGATATTTCCTGCGTCGATTCTGGGCGACAAATTTCCCAAGGATTGCCGTAATCGCGCCAGCTGTCTGGACGCTCAATTTGCGCACCGCTTTTTATTTCCTGACGGAAAAGGCCGTGTTCGTAATGAATACCATAGCCAATTGCAGGCATTTCCATAGTGGCTAAAGAGTCGATGAAACAGGCGGCAAGGCGACCTAAACCACCATTGCCTAGCGCCATGTCAGGCTCTTCCTCAAGCACATCTGAAATTTCTACACCAAGCTCTTTCAGTGCGTCACTAGCCACTTCAAATAAACCAAAATTTTGAAGATTATTTGATAGTAGGCGACCCATGAGGAATTCCGCCGAGAAATAGTGCACTGCACGAGTATCGTTCAAATAGTGGGTCTTTTGCGTCTTGCGCAGCCCTTCTAGTACTTGTTGCTGCATAGCCGCACACGTGGCTTTCCACCATGCGTGGCTATTTGCTTTGTTTTCGTCGGTACCTAGCGAACAATGAAGATGGTTGATAACAGCAGCCTTGAATTCGGCCTTGTCGATCTTTGGAGAGGTTGGCGTTTTTGCCGCTTTTGCGTTCATGTAGCGTCTCGCTCTTAGGTTAAACGGTGCGGATGCACCCTCTAAAACGTAATTTAATTACAACATACGTCAACAATATTGCATTAATATAACAACCCTTAAACGATTATGTTGTTATTGTTTTGTTAAAATAACGAAAAATCGCATGAATTCGTATGCATTCATGCGATTTTTAACATTATCGTTACAAAATGAGCGATGTGCTGTTTGCTTTTTAAGCTTTAGCCGATAATTTTACCGACTAGCGCCTCTGCCTCTTGAATTAAATCTTGTAAGTGAGTTTCACCTTTGAAGCTTTCAGCATAAATTTTATAAATTTGCTCTGTGCCAGAAGGACGCGCTGCAAACCATCCATTTTCAGTTGATACCTTTACGCCGCCTATCGCCGCATTATTACCGGGCGCATGAGTTTGTATGGCTGTGATCGGCTCACCGGCCAATGTGTCACTAGTCACCACAGAGGCATCCATTGCTGAGAGCTTCTGTTTTTGCTCTAGCGTAGCGGCCACGTCCACGCGGTTATAAACAGGAGAGGCAAATTTTTCAGTCAGTGCAATATAATGCTCCCCCGGATCTTTGCCGGTTACCGCTAAAATTTCGGCGGCAAGTAGACACAAAATAAAGCCGTCTTTGTCGGTAGCCCATGTATCGCCATTTCTTTCTAGGAAAATACCACCAGCGCTCTCTTCACCCGCAAAGCCTATTTCGCTATTTGCCAGTCCGTCTACAAACCATTTAAAACCAACAGGCATCTCTGCTAGAGGCTTCTCAAGACTTTTGGCTACGCGGTCTATCATGCTGCTTGAGACCAGCGTTTTACCAATTTTTAGCGTGTTTGGCCACTCGGTGCGATAGGTGTACAGATAGTTGATGGCCACTGCTAGGTAGTGGTTAGGATTCATCAGCCCAACGCTTTTGCACACAATGCCGTGTCTGTCGAAATCTGGATCGTTGCCCCATGCAAGGTCAAAGTTATCTTTAAGCTCTATAAGCCCCGCCATTGCATAGGCCGACGAACAATCCATTCGCAGCTTGCCGTCTTTGTCTCTGCGCATAAATCCAAACTGAGGGTCTACGTTGTCATTGACGACCTGAATGGTAATACCGTATTTCTCACTGATACGCGACCAATAGCCTACCCCGGCGCCGCCAAGTGGATCGGTGCCCAGTGTTAAATTCGCTTTTGCTATCGCCTCCATATCGATAACCTTGGCTAGGTCGTCGATATAGGGTTCCATAAAATCTTCTTCACGCACGAGTTTACGCTCGCGAGCTTGAAGAATATCAATTCGTTTGACGTCTTTATTACCGTCAGCAATAAAGGTATTCGCTCTGTCTTGAATTTGCTTTGTTACATCGCTATCTGCCGGCCCGCCGTGTGGAGGGTTATACTTAAATCCACCGTCTGATGGTGGATTATGAGAGGGAGTAATAACAATACCGTCTGCTTTTTGCTCCACATTCTCTCTGTTGTAACGAATGATGGTTCGTGAAATAACCGGTGTTGGCGTGTAGCCTAAGCTTTCGTTATCGCTGCGCTGAATAACAACGTCTACCCCATTTGCACAAAGCACTTCTATTGCGGTAACCATGGCGGGTTCCGATAGCGCATGGGTATCTTTGCCTATATACAACGGCCCTGTTATACCCTCTTGCTGCCTGTACTCCACCAATGCTTGGCAAATTGCACTTATATGAGTGTCTGTGAACGTGCAGTTAGAAGCTGTACCTCTGTGGCCAGACGTACCGAACGACACAGCGTGCCCCTCATCGCGAATATCGGGTTTGTAGCTGTAGTACTGACTAACAAGTTCCGCAACGTTTATGAGCTGCTCTTTCGCCGCAGGTTGTCCAGCATGAGGATGTAGTGCCATGAATTAGTCCTTTATGAAATAGAGTCGATTATTTGCCTTCAGAAGAAAAACGCGCAACTACGCTAGCAATAACTTCTGGGGTATAACCCAGTTGACGCAAAACCTGTTCCAACATACTGACTTTCTTTGCAGTATTGTTGTTAGTCACCACCCAATAAGCGCTATCGGGTATAGCCTTGGGGTTGGTGCTGCTTCCGTTTTCAAGCAATGCCTCTTTACTGGTTGCAAAATACGTTCGATTTTTGCCTTTAATTGATTCAACGCGCTCGAAGCTGTCTGCATTAAGTTTGTGCGCTGCACTTAAAATGAACAAAAACTGATCTACCCGTTTGGTAAATGTCGATAATTCACTTGTAGACACTAAGTCTAAAATATCGTTTTTATCGTGAGATAAGGCATCCGCATTCGCCCCAGCAGCACTTTGAGTCTGACTAGTGGAACTCGCTTGCTTATTTTCAGCCGTTTTTACGGCCGTCACTTTGGAAGCTGGTGCTTTAGAAACAGCAGGCTTGGCTGCGGCTTTTACCGAAGTCTTTGCTTTTGCTTCGTTATTGCTTTGTGCTTCGCTAGTACTTTTTGTTGCGCTACGCGATGCAGCTTTTGGAGACGTTTTTTCTCCTGAGTGATTAGCGTTGGTCTGCTTCGACTCGTCTTCTTTAGACGCTAAGCTATTAGAAGAGGCTGGGCCATTAGTAGAGACTGTGCTCGTGGAAACAACGCCCCCGGCTGGTTTATCGCTTGTAGACACAACGGTTAAATCAGGAGCGTCAGAAGCGGTTTTTACGGCATGTATTACCTCGCCGTCTTCTGGCAACAGTAACCGTCTTAAAATTTGTGATGCACTTTCACCAATATGCTTTGTTTGACTGGCGATGAAGGCATATAAATCATCATCTATTTCAATGCTTTTCATAACTACTTCCTTTTTTAGATGCACCATTATAGACAACCCAGATTGACTACGCAGCACAAAATGACACTTGATTTGCGCTAATTGATAAGCATTTGGGTAATCAGAGAATATACCTTGTTATTAAAGCACAGCAGAAAGCAAATACACGACATTGCTACTATGCTCATGAAAGAAATTTTCAATGCGCCTAAATAAAGAGAAAGCCGTAACAACATACTAATGTCTGCGCGTTTATATCGTACAGGCGCTTATTACCCACAATAACCAACAAATAGTGACACGTTATGCGTTCAGAAATTGAAAAGAGTTTACATGCTTTAGGAGAGAAGATTCTCGGCAAAGAGCACCAGCTAAAACTGGCGCTGACCTGCTTGCTTTCAAACGGACATTTGCTAATAGAAGATTTGCCTGGCATGGGGAAAACCACGCTATCACATGCGCTTTCTCAAGTTTTTGGTTTGCAGTATTCGCGTATACAATTCACCTCCGACCTACTGCCCTCAGATATGCTCGGGGTTAACATTTTTCACAGCGGTGAAACCAACACCGATAAACAGTTTTCGTTTCGTCACGGCCCCATTTTTAGTCAAGTTGTTCTTGCCGATGAACTCAATAGAGCTAGCCCTAAAACACAAAGTGCGCTGCTAGAGGCAATGGAAGAACGTCAGGTGAGTATCGATGGGACGACTCACGCGCTGCCATCGCCGTTTTTTGTGATTGCTACGCAGAATCCCAGCTCACAGTCTGGCACCTATCCACTGCCAGAATCGCAGCTCGATAGATTTTTTATGCGTATATCCCTTGGCTACCCTCAATGGGACGCAGAAAAGGCAATGCTGAAACAAAAAAACTCATCAACTCCGCTTGAGCAAATCATTGATGAAACACGCTTAAAATCCATGCAGCAGGAAGTAAATAACATACACGCCAGTGATGCACTTATTCATTATATCCTTATGCTGGTTAATGAAAGTCGCAACAATGGGGCTTATCCTAACCCGCTATCACCTAGAGCTAGCCGCGCGTTATTACAGGGTGCCAAAGCATGGGCGTTTATTTCAAACAAAACCTTTGCCACGCCAGAGGATGTACAGGCTGTGTTCACAGCAATAACAGCCCATCGTCTTTCATCATCACAACACAATGAGGGTGCAACCTTTGGCGACAATGCTTCATCACTTGTATTGAGTAAGCAGTTACTCGAGAGTGTTGATCCTCTTGCTGCCTAATAGAGCATTGTCGTCGTGATATCGATATTTAAACGAGCTGTAAAACAGCGTTTTTCCCACCGTTGGCTGTCTTTAGTCACGCGATGGTTAGATAAGCGTATTCCGCCCGCTTCTCAGCACCGTTTAACGATGAATAATATTTTCGTACTGCCCACCGGCTTTGGATGGGCATTTATTATAATGTCTTTGTGTTTATTCTTACTTGGTACGAATTACCAAAACAATTTAATGGTTATTCTTAGCTATATACTCTTGAGTGTCATGCTGCTCACTGTGTTCTACACACATCAAAATTTTGCGCGATTAGCGGTAAAATCGATGCCGTTAGCGCCTTTTCATTGTCATCAGTCAGGCATTTTTTACCTAGCGGTTGTTCAACATGATATGCCGGGTGGCAAAGGCAACCTGAGAAATGATAGCAGGAGCAAAGATACTCAAAGCAAGCAGTGCAGAGGAAATATTGTGGCCAGCTGGTTTGGTCACAAAACTCAGTATCCGTTCATTCTTGGTGCGAAAGACAACGGCAACGCTCAACATACAACGCAGCGACTTCCCATTCCTGTTACACACAGAACCCGTGGCGTGTATACGCTGCCTCGGCTCACACTGGCCTGCGACTTTCCCCTTGGCCTATACAAGTGCTGGACTCACCTCGATTTTAGCGCCGAGGTTGTTGTGTATGCCAAGCCCCTAAAAGGTGAGGTGATCAAGGTTACCGCTTCTAACGATGACTCAGAGCAAAACACAAACAATGCAGCAACGTCTGCTCAAAGTAGTTCAGACTTTCACAGTTTAACCGACTACAAAGAAGGCCAACCGCTTAATCGAGTAGTATGGAAACAGGTTGCAAAAAGTGGCGACTGGGTAGTAAAAGAATTTGCGGATTCAGTGAACTTTAAGCAGTTGCTGTCTGTTGATGCAAACGTGGAAACAGAAACCGCCATCAGTCTGCTGACCTTCCAAGTATTGGAACAAAGTCAACAAGGCAACCATTTCGGGTTGAAATACCAGTCTATCGATATTGAACCTTCAAACGGTGAGACGCACACCCACCAATGCTTAACAGCGCTGGCTTGTCTGCGCAATACAAGCTCCCCCTTTGAAAACCATGCTTATATCAACAGAACTGGAAATAATGCCCAAGAGGCTAGCCGCGCTAATAAGACTAGCCCGGCTAAAAAGACTAAAAAGATGAGCACGGCTGCACGGTCATGATAGCTTTTCTTAAACGCCAAAGCGCATTCTTCAATCCGTCGCATTCAACTAGCAGACCTCTGTCATCTCATAGCCTCTTGTCATCTCACAAGTCTACCTCGTATCTGATGCTCGCCATTGCCTATGGCGTATTGCTGTTCACGCTCACTGATGAACTCATGGCGTGGGTGATAGTGTTAGGCATGTGCGCCCTTGTTGTGCGAGTGCTTGTATTTTTGAGAAGCAGTCAGCTGCCCCACCCTCGAACCATAAACCTTTTAGCGGTGCTATCGCTTTTTGCGCTAACCTGGTTTGGCTTCTCCATTGGGTTACTTAATAGCATGATAAATTTGCTGGCAGTGGCCTTTGCACTCAAACTTATATTGCTAGACAGTAAGCGAGATTTTCACCTACTTTTTTGTACCAGCCTTTTCCTTATTGGCTGCGGATTTATTTCTGCGCTTAGCATGGTTGCATGGGTGGGCTATCTTGGTGTGCTTATATTTTTACTGCTTGCCCTAGCCTACTACCATGGCCCAGTTACGCCATTTAGCAGTAGTGCAAAGTTTGTCGCTACTTTGGTCGTTCAATCCATCCCCATCGCTGCACTACTTTTTTTGGTGATGCCACAATTGCCTCCCCTTTGGCAAATGCCCACGTCTAAATCTCAGCAAACAGGTCTTTCTGATACTGTCACGCCAGGCGACATTGCATCTTTAGCTAAATCATCAGACCTTGCCTTTACAGCCACGTTTCAGTCGAATGATGATATCCCATTACCTCAACAGCGCTATTGGCGAGCGCTAGTTATGGAAGACTTTAATGGCAAAACATGGTCGATAAGCGACAGACGCAAGCAGGCAGAGCGCCAGCTGTCTTTGTTGCAAAAAACGCCACCTTTAACTCAGCTTTTAACCGCTGACACCGCCAGCACCACCGCATATGAAATGATTGTTGAGCCAACCAAGCAAAATTGGTTATTTTCATTAGCGTTGTCTGAGCCAGATAACGCAAAAAACACGATTTTTGTGAACACGCAGTTTGACTACACACTGCGCTCATCAACCCCCTTGATGAGTAAAAAATCGTTTTACTTTACCTATGTGCCGAGTGCCACGGTTGAAAATGCGGCTGGAGATTTCGAGCGTCAATTAAACAGCCTGCTACCCGCAACAACGAACGAGAAAACTCAAGCGTGGGCATTGGCATTAAAGCAGCAGCATACAACGCCAACAGAATTAGCAAATGCCATAATGAGCTATTTCAGACAGCAGGGGTTTACTTATACCCTTGAACCAAACGCTATGCCCGTTGACACCATAGACACATTCTTATTTGAAGAAAAAGCAGGCTTTTGCGCGCACTATGCCAGTGCCATGACCTTTGCGCTTCGCGCTGCAGGCGTCCCCGCTCGCATGGTTACTGGCTATCAAGGTGGCGAGCAACTCGATGACAACGTACTACAAGTGAGACAATACGATGCTCACGCTTGGGTTGAGGCACTCATTGATAACAAGTGGCAACGTTACGACCCCACAAGCATGGTTGCGCCGTCGCGCTTAAGCTTTGGGTTAGAGCAAGCGCTAGCAGATTTTGGCGAGAAAAGAACTAGCGGCTTATTGGGCGACCTCAGTGAAGGTGCGCTATTTATGACCCTGCAAAACTGGATGAGACAAATGGATTACCAGTGGAGCAAATGGATTTTAGGCTTTGATGCCAATAAACAAAAAGACTTACTGGAAGACCTGTTAGGCCAGATTACCACGAGAAAGATGACTGCCGTTTTTCTTAGTAGTTTGAGTATTGTAGGTGTTATTTTGTTGGTGTACTTTTTTCCAATAAAACGTCGACCCAACCTACCTAAACACCAACGAATTTATAGAAATGCGCTCGCCTTAGTTGAAAAGCACACAGGCGTTAATCGCCACCACTTATCCCCTCAGCAATACCTTGAGCAAGTAGGCAGCTATTTAACACACGATACAAAAGCGTCGCTCCACTCTATGACAGCACTTTTTAATGAAAGCGTATACAGTGCTGAAAGTGACAACCTTGATAAATCACGCTTAACATCAATGATGAAACAGCACTTTGATACCGTGAAAAAATCCCTTCGCCAGCAAAATGCCTAAACTGGGACCAAAATTTGTAAAGCGAAGATTAACACGTACTAAAATTAAGGCACGAAAAAGCCAGTCATAAAGACTGGCTTTTGAAGTTATTGAAGCCACCGTTAACCGGTGGCGGTAAAGCACTAATTACTTAGCGGCTTTACGTGCTTTCGCTTCTTCAATAACTTTGTCAGATACGTTACCTGGACATGGGGCGTAATGGCTGAATTCCATAGAGAATTGACCACGACCTGACGTCATTGTACGTAGTGAACCGATGTAACCAAACATTTCTGATAACGGTACGTCTGCTTTAATGCGAACGCCAGTTAAACCAGCTTCTTGGTCACTTAGCATACCACGACGACGGTTAAGGTCACCGATTACGTCACCAACGTGATCTTCCGGAGTAAATACATCAACTTTCATGATTGGCTCAAGAAGTTGTGCACCTGCTTTTGGAATAGACTGACGGAATGCGCCTTTTGCTGCAATTTCAAATGCGATAGCAGATGAATCTACTGCGTGGAATCCACCGTCGTAAAGTTCAACTTCAACGTCTAGTACTGGGAAGCCGGCAAGAACACCTTCACCCATCATTGACTTAAAGCCCTTCTCTACTGCAGGCCAGAATTCTTTAGGTACGTTACCACCAACAACTGTTGAGTTGAACGTAAAGCCAGAACCTTGCTCACCAGGCTTGATGCGGTAATCAATTTTACCGAACTGACCAGAACCACCAGACTGTTTCTTGTGCGTGTAGCTATCTTCAACTGCTTGCGTGATAGTTTCACGGTAAGCAACCTGTGGCTGACCAACAATAAGGTCAACGCCGTAAGTACGCTTAAGAATGTCTACTTTGATGTCTAAGTGAAGCTCACCCATACCTTTAAGGATGGTTTCGCCTGAATCTTCATCGGTTTCAACTTGGAAAGACGGATCTTCTGCAATCATCTTACCGATAGCAATACCCATCTTCTCATTTCCGCCTTTATCTTTAGGCTGAACAGCAATCGAGATTACTGGAGTTGGGAAAACCATTGGCTCAAGAGTTACTTTGTCTTTCGGGTCGCACAGTGTGTGACCAGTTTGAACGTTCTTCATACCAACGATAGCGATGATGTCACCCGCTTGTGCGCTAGATAGTTCGATACGCTCGTCAGCTTGCATTTCAACCATACGTCCAACACGCTCAGTTTTACCTGTGAACGAGTTAAGGATGGTGTCACCCTTGTTCAGTTTACCAGAGTAAATACGTACGAATGTTAGTGCACCGAAACGGTCATCCATAATTTTGAATGCTAACGCTTTGAATGTTTCATCAGCAGAAACAATCGCGTGCTTACCGTTTTCATTACCTTCTTCGTCCATTAGAGGCTGAGGGTCAACTTCTGTAGGAGATGGTAGGTAATCAACAACAGCGTCAAGTACTAGTTGAACACCTTTGTTTTTGAATGCTGAACCACAGTATGTCGGGAAGAAAGCAAGGTCGCGAGTACCTTTACGGATACAACGCTTGATATCTTCTACAGAAGGAGTTTCACCTTCCATGTACGCTTCCATTAGGTCATCGTCTTGCTCTACAGCAGTTTCGATAAGCTGCTCATGGTACTCTTCTAAAAGGTCTACCATGTCTTCTGGAACGTCTTTAATTTCGTAGTTTTCTGGAAGACCAGTGTCATCCCAAACGTATGCTTTCTTCTCAAGAACGTCTACAACACCAACGAAGTCATCTTCGATACCAATAGGTAACGTCATAACGAGTGGAACCGCACCAAGTACTTTACGCACTTGCTCTTTTACGCGGTAAAAGTCAGCGCCCATACGGTCAAGTTTGTTAACGAAAATGATACGTGCAACTTCCGATTCGTTAGCATAACGCCAGTTAGTTTCTGATTGTGGCTCAACACCACCAGAACCACAGAATACACCGATACCGCCGTCGAGTACTTTAAGTGAACGGTAAACTTCAACTGTGAAGTCAACGTGTCCAGGAGTATCAATAACGTTGAAACGGTGATCCTTCCAGAAACAGCTTACTGCTGCAGACTGGATAGTAATACCACGCTCGGCTTCTTGTTCCATGAAGTCGGTAGTTGATTCACCATCGTGAACCTCACCGGTTTTATGGATTTTACCAGTTAGCTTCAAAATACGTTCTGTTGTGGTAGTTTTACCCGCGTCTACGTGGGCGAAAATACCAATGTTTCTGTAATGAGATAAGTCTGACATTAGTTCACTTTCAATTGGTTCAGAGTAAAAAATCGGCTGGATTATAAGGATTTCTGTACCAAATTTATACCTTTTTTAGTACAAACCGATAAATCGGCCGCACGAAATCAAGCCACCATTAATTCTTCTTCTTTAAAATCAACAATTTAAAAACTGCTGACATTTTTTAAAAATAACAAAATCACACCTCATCTTTTGAAGTGCGCACTATTGTTACTGTAACCTCATCTCTATCGTGGTAGAGATGCCTCACCTTGACCGAGAACCCATCTTCCAATGCGTTCAATCGCGTCTTAATCAACGCTACAGCCTCTTCGACTGTCTCAAAGCGCCGTTTCATCGGAAGCTTTAAATTAAAAATTGCGTGTGTTGCCCAGTGCTTAACTAGCCAATCGCCCATTAACTTTGCTACCCGATCGGGTTGCTCTATCATATCACACACTAGTAAATCGACGCGACCAAATTGTGGTTTATATGTAAAGCCGTCAACCGCATGGTGCTCAACCAGACCAGTTTGCATTAATGTGTCGGCCACTAAACCGTTATCAATGGCCTCCACATACATGCCCCGCTTAACAAGCTGATAAGTCCAGCCACCGGGACACGCGCCAAGGTCCACTGCCCGCCCGCCGGTACGCAGTACTTTTTGTTGTTGCTCAGCACTCAACATATTAACCAGCGCATCTTCAAGTTTCAGCGTAGAGCGACTTGGCGCATCGATTGGAAACTTTAGGCGACATATACCCAAGTGATCTTTACTTGCATGCGTTGGCAATGAATACCCGATATAACAGGTTTCAAAAGACTCAAAGAATATATGCAGCTTCGCTTTACCTGTGTTTTCTTTAGCGGTAAGCCAACCCGCCTTGCGCAAGGCCTGACGCAGCGGCACAGTAAACTTCTTACAAAACTTAGCGAGGGTTTTACCGTCTTCTGTATCAGGGTATTCCACATCGATAGCGCCAAAAAGAGAAAATGGCTTTTCGATATCTTTTAGGCATTCTAATACTTGACCTACACGGTCTTCTTTTTCTATGTCTTCAAGTGAAGCAAGAACGGCGATAAGCTGACGTGGAAATACTGTTTCTTTTACCGCGAATTGGCTAGCTGCTTGACTTAACTGCCCCTCGTCGTATATGTGATACAACACAAAGCCGCTGTTTTTCTTTGATACCGGATAGCCGTAAAGGCCCACTTCACCGTAGCGAGTGGTCATTTCATTAGCGGTATCGTTTTCATACCCGGGCCGACAATACGCCAGTACGCTTTTATTACTCATTGCTCGTTTTTACCCATTGCTGATTTTCGCCTATTAATAGTGCTTAGCCATTAATAGTATTTATCTGTTGCTCGTTTCTTATATTTATTAGATTCGCGTGTGTTCTGACGAAGCAGGTCCAGCTTGTGTTAATTTTTACCTTTGACTAACGCGACAATAAGCAAAATCCAGCCAACGATAAAAAACACACCGCCTAGTGGTGTAATTGGCCCAAACCATTTAATGCCTGTTGTTGCTAACACATAAAGGCTACCGCTAAACAAAACACATCCGGTGACAAAACACCTGGCAACGCGGTTTGCCCATTTAGCAGATAACAGTGCAGCAAGGCCTGGTAAGCACAACAGTGCAATGCCATGATACATCTGATAGCGAACACCGGTTTCAAAGGTGATTAGCTCACTTGGAGACAATAGCGCTTTAAGCCCATGTGCAGCAAAGGCGCCTAGCACTACCGCCAAACCGGCAGCTGCAGCGCCAATAATCACATACACCTTAGCCACGGTAGTGTCCGCTTTTAACTGAGGTGTTATAACCGGCTCTGGGTTAGTCATCCACATGTCCTTTTACAGTCTTAATGATAAAATCACATGCCATATCCACAGCTGCTTTTATATGAGCCTCTTGGGTAAATCCACTGGCTTTTCGCGGTTTAAAACTGTGATCGCCATCGGCGAGAAAAGAGATTTCGATAGATGGACACAAGGCATACCCCGCCACTTCGCTTTTAGTACCAAAGGTGTCCCTCTCTCCCTGCACAATGAGTAGCGGCTTGTTCACTGCTTGTAGATGGTCAGTGCGGGTTTTCTCCGGTTTTCCCGGTGGATGAAAAGGATAACCAAAGGCAATGGCCCCCTTTACGGATGGTATGTCTTCTATGCTCATAGTTGCCATGCGCCCTCCCATAGACTTGCCTCCTATGAAAGTAGGGAGAGAAGCTTGCTTATTCTCTCCATCGGTTTGTTTTAGCGTGCTAGTTTCAACAGAACTAGTTTTAACGGAGCTAGTTTCAATATACGTCACTACGTCATGAAAATGCTGAAGCAACTTTTCAGCTTTATCTGGAGGCCGGCGTTTACCTGTTTCTTTGATGGTTTGCATATAGGGAAAGTTAAATAACACCACATCTATATTTCGCTCAACAAAAAGCGCTGACATAGTCTGCATAAACTCGTGCTCTTTACCCGACCCAGCACCATGACCTAATATCAATTGGGCTATTGGAAAGTCTGAGCGTTTTATTTCAATATCAAACATTGTCCATCTCTTCTTCTACCAGAGCGAGGATCCACTCTCTAAAGGCAGCAATTTTGCCAAGTTCTGCCTGCGTCTCTTCACATACCAGATAAAACGCATCTTTACTCTCAACGCGCTCTTCAAAAGGCATAACTAATCGCCCTGCCTCAATTTCTGGGCGCGCGAGTATAGTATTACCTAGCGCAATTCCCTGTCCTAGCGCAGCTGCTTGCAGCACTAACATTGAGTGGCTAAACACCGGCCCTTGATTTACATTCACCCCAAGCACATCTACGTGCTTCAACCAGTTTTTCCATGCGGCTCTGCTCATATCATGAAGCAGTACATGGTGTCGCAAGTCGGATAAAGTAGAAAGCGGCTTTGGCCCCTGAAATAACATGGGTGAACAAAGTGGCGTTAAAAACTCACGATGAAGCTGGTCGGCCTGCAATCCAGTCCAGCGCCCTTTGCCATAGTAGATAGCTACATCAACATCATCAGCCAAAAAGCCCTCGTCAAAATCAACGGCTTTAATACGCACATCAATATCAGGATGTGCCAAGCTAAATTTACTTATACGGGGCACCAACCACTGACTGGCAAAACTCGGTGGCATTGCCACCGTAATTGCGCCTTTGCTGCCTTTGGCAAGCAATCGCTCTGTAGCGTCTTGTAGGTGCTTAAAAATGTCTTTCAACTCAAGAAAATAGGCCTGGCCCTCTTCGGTAAGCAGCAAGGTTCTATTACGCCTTAGAAACAATTTCATTGATAAGTATTCTTCAAGGGCTTTTATTTGATGGCTTACTGCTGCCTGCGTGACAAATAGTTCATCTGCAGCATTGGTAAAACTCAGGTGACGAGCTGCAGCCTCGAAGGCTTTTAGTGCATTTAGCGGGGGGAGACGTCGATGCATACCGTATTTTTGATCCAATGTTACCTGTAAATGACAATAGCATTAGATAAACTAATGGCAACCCATACTTTTAATCGCTTTCGCTCTTTACTAAAACTGACTACAATTTACTCGAAATTTAAAAAGAACTTTTAATTTCAGTGTTTTATGATGTTTATTTGTTAATCTTTTTAACAAATAAACGCATTTTATTAAATTATTTTTATTAGGTGTGAAAATGAAAAAACTACTTCTTGCAAGTGTATCAGTTATGGCGTTTGTAAGCGCTGCTGCGAATGCTAACGTACAACCAGAAAAGATCAATCTTTCCTCTCTTATTAATACTGCTATGACCAATGTGAAAATGGCAGACGTATTGCCAGCGAATGACGCGCACATTGTTGTTAAAAAACAGTCTAAGGCAATACTATTAGAAGAAACTCAAATCTCGCTGCACAACAGCTTGCTCGCTTTTTATAACAGCGAAGAATCTAAAGTTGAAAGGTCCAAAGGTGAAAAGACAACTGACGTCGCTAGCGGCGAATAAAATCTCTTCACACCTGATCCGGATGCCGGTGTCATTCACCGGCATACGTCATCAGCCTTCCTTAAAATTATTTACCCAATTAAGAATTACTTGTGTCTAAGGTATCAAAGCCCTTCACGAGTTCGTCTAATGCTTGCATTTGCTGCAAGTAAGGCTCAAGTTTAGACAGTGGCAACGCACACGGGCCATCGCATTTTGCTTCATCAGGATTAGGATGGGCTTCAATGAACAAACCGCCCAAACCTAACGCCATTCCACTTCTTGCCAACTGTGCCGCTTGCGCACGACGACCGTCCGCCGATGTTGCTCTGCCGCCTGGCATTTGAAGCGCATGGGTCGCATCAAATATTACCGGTGCATAGGCTTTCATTGCATCCATACCCAGCATATCAACCACCAAGTTGTTATAGCCAAAGCTGCTGCCTCGTTCGCACAGAATAACCTTGTCGTTACCTGCTTCACTGAGTTTACCTATGATATGACGCATTTCATGGGGTGCTAAAAACTGAGGCTTTTTAACGTTGATCACGTTACCGGTTTTCGCCATAGCGACCACCAAATCGGTCTGCCGAGCTAGAAAGGCCGGTAGCTGGATTACATCAACCACTTCTGCCACTGGCGCAGCTTGATGAGGTTCATGTACGTCGGTGATAAGCGGCACATTGAAAGTAGATTTAATCTCTTCAAAAATACGCAGGCCCTCTTCCATACCCGGGCCGCGGTATGAGGTAACCGAAGAGCGATTTGCCTTATCAAACGACGCCTTGAACACGTAGGGAATATTGAGTTTTTGCGTTACTTCAACATAGTGTTCAGCTATACGCATTGCTAAGTCTCTCGACTCCAATACATTCATTCCGCCAAAAAGCACGAAGGGAAGATGGTTGGCAACGTCAACATTACCAACGCGAATTACTTGTTTAGATTCAGACATTATGACTTCCGATAACGAATTCTAGAAAAGTGGTTGCTTGGTGACCGCAACCATTGCCGTTGCCATAAGCACAGCCAATGCTGCTATGAAAAAGCCCCAGCGGCCTGCAGCCGTTTTTGCTTTTTTAAGCGCAAACAAACCAAACACGATGTACAGAACAACGCCAAATAGTTTGAAGGTAAGCCATGCATTAACAAATGGATATTGAGATAAAATGACACAGAGCCAAAGCGCACTGCCAAGCAATATAGTATCAATAATATGAGGTAAGATTTTTATCCATTTTTTGGCCAATACGGTGGCATCAAATTGCGCCCACACAAACCGAAAGATAAAGAAGAGAATACTGAGCACTACTGCGGTCAAGTGAAGGTGTTTCGCCATCATGTACATATTGAATATTCCTGTTATCGATTTTTATTGGGGTACTGCGCCTGAATAGCCAGAAACGCAGGTAAATTATTAAGTAAGCGAGTAACCAATGTTGGCTCAAAGTGCCGTCCACTTTCTTCTTTTAATGTATTAACTACCTTTTCAACGCTCCAAGCTGGCTTGTAAGGTCGTTCATTAAGCAAAGCGTCGAACACATCAATCAGCGTTGCAATGCGACTTTTTTGATCAATTTCTTCGCCCTTTAAGCCTTCTGGATACCCTTCCCCATCCCATCGCTCATGATGCTGACGCGCTAGGGTAGCCGCGAGCTGAATGGTAGGGCGAGAAGAATCCTTTAGAATTTGGTAGCCAAACTCAGCATGCTGGCGGATAGCAAAAATATCATCGTCTGTTAACTCTGTCGTTTTATGCAATATCGCTCTAGGTACGTGTGAAGTGCCTACATCGTGTAGCGATACTGCAAGTTTGAACGTATCAATTTCTTGCTCTGGCATTGACAGTTTACTAGCCATCAGCCCAGCCATTTCAGCCATGCGCTTAATGTGGTTTGCATCACTAGACTCATGCTCTAGTGCGTGCCCTAAGCGCTCAATGATTTCTCTTTGCGTGCCTTCTAAGTCTACGGTTTTTAGTACGTTATCGAAGGCCAACTGAACGCTGTTAGAAAAACGCTTGATAAGGTGCTTATCGCTTTCACATAACCGTCTAGGCAACCCAGAAAGATAAAGTAACGCCCCCTTATGTGACTTACTATTGCAATACGCCACAACGTGATCGTCTGCGTATACTATTTGCTTGTCCTGCATCGCCTGCACGCACAATGCATATTCTTTATCGCTAACTGCGTTTTTGAGCGCCACCCCCTCTTTAGCAGAGTATTCACCATTGCCGGCAAAAACATACAGTTCGTCGTCATCCCGTTTATTATTGCTGACATCAAGAGTGCGTGATGTCGTCGCCACAGCCGTTGTAATGTAGGCCGCATCTTTTGAACAACCAAGGATAGACGCTAGCTGTTGGATTATACCCTGCATAAATTTTTCTAAAGACTGGGAAGAAAATAAATCCACAGACGCATCGATAATTTTCTCAAGGCCAGCTCTATTTTCTTCGATCACCATTATATCGCGGTACGAGCGTAGGGCCGCAATAATGACAGTGAAGAGCTTTTGCGCTGTTAGTTCTGTTTTCGATTTATAATCGTTAATGTCGTAATTAATGATGACGTCTTTCTCTGGCGCTTGACCAGGCTGTCCGGTGCGCAAAATGATGCGAGTGAAATGATTATCCAATTCATTGCGAACGTAATTTGCTACTTGCAGACCAGCGTCGTCGGTTTCCATAACCACGTCAAGTAACACCACAGCAATGTCGTTGTGCTCGCGGAACATGGCTTTTGCTTCTTCGCCGCTATTTGCACTAATAAACTCTATGGTTTTTCCGTTTAAGATGAAGTCATTGAGTACAAGCTTTGTGACGGTATGAACCTCAGGTTCGTCGTCGACAATCAGTATTTTCCAACTGCCAAAATTTTCAGTACTGGTATCTTTTTCATCCTCTGCAAAAAGAAAGTCGTCATTCATCGGGCATATTTCCTTTATATTTTTATTATCGCTACCGAAAGAGAATAGTCCTTAATGTACATTCTTTCACCGGGCCGTGTAAAAACTTTTAGTAGCAGCGGCCAAGGGTTACCCTGTCGTTCCCACCGTAGTCTTTAATTGTTTCGATATTACTGAAGCCAGCCTTACTGAGTAATTCACCCACCGCAGCGCCCTGATTGAAACCGTGTTCAAATGCAAGTAACCCACCTGTTAACAAATGCGCTTGAGAGACACTAATAATGTGTCGAATATCACGAAGGCCATCTTCGCCCGATGTTAGCGCCGATTTAGGCTCAAACGTTACATCGCCTTGTAATAGATAAGCACTGGTGTCTTCAATATAAGGCGGGTTAGAGACAATAATATTAAACTGCTTGGCTTTGAGTTCACTAAACCAATCACTTTGTAAAAATGTGACGTTCTCTATGCCATTGTTTACGGCATTTTGTTGGGCTAGCGCTACAGCCTGCGCCTTAAAATCTACCCCAGTCACCTGTATATGAGGCAGCTCCGATGCCAGCGCTAGCGCTATAGCCCCCGTACCCGTTCCCAAATCACATATAGAAAAAGAACAGGTCGATTGTTCATTAACGTCGCTGGGTATGCGCTTGAGCACTTGCTCTACCAGTACTTCTGTATCGGGTCTAGGTATAAGAGTATGAGGAGATGTGGCTAACTTGAGCGTCCAAAAATCCCGCTCGCCAATAATATACGCCACGGGTTCGCCAAGACGCCTGCGTTCCACCGCTGTTTGAAAAGTGCACAGCGATTGGCTATCCAGTACGTTATCGGGCCAAGTAAACAAATAGGTTTGATTTACGTTAAGGGCATTGGCTAGCAGTACTTTAGCATCGACAGAGGGCGATTCCCCGCCCTCTAACAACGCAACAGCCCATTTCAGGGCTTCATCAATACGCATGCTATTCGTCAGATAAAGACGCAAGTAAGTCTGCTTGGTGTTCCTGCAAAATAGGATTGATAAGTTGACTTAAATCACCAGCAATAACCTCATCTAAACGATAGATAGTCAGGTTGATTCTATGATCTGTTACTCGTCCCTGTGGGAAATTGTAGGTTCTGATGCGCTCTGAACGATCGCCACTTCCCACCAAACTCTTACGCGTAGACGCTTCATCCGCCGCACGCTTCTCTTCTTCAATTTGGTTCAATCTAGCCTGCAATACTGACATGGCCTTCGCACGGTTTTTATGCTGAGAACGCTCGTCTTGACACTCTACAACAAGTCCCGAGGGCAAGTGAGTAATTCGAATAGCAGAATCGGTTTTGTTAACGTGCTGACCACCCGCTCCCGAGGCGCGGAAAGTGTCTATTCGAAGTTCAGCAGGGTTAATTTCAATGGCTTCAGATTCAGGAATTTCAGGTAATATCGCTACCGTACACGCTGATGTATGAATACGGCCTTGAGACTCAGTTTCCGGTACGCGCTGAACACGGTGTCCGCCAGACTCAAATTTTAAATTACCGTAAACGCCTTCACCGCTAATATTAGCAACCACTTCTTTGTATCCGCCGTGCTCACCTTCATTGGCGTTAATTAATTCTACACGCCAACCTTTGGCTTCTGCATAACGGCTGTACATGCGGAACAGATCGCCGGCAAAAATACCCGCTTCATCACCACCCGCACCTGCTCGCACTTCTAAAAAGCAGTTATTGTCGTCGTTAGGGTCTTTTGGCAGCAGAAGCAACTGAAGATCGGTTTCAAGGCGCTCTATTTCAGCTTTTGCGTCTTTGTATTCTTCCTGCGCCATTTCACGCATTTCGGCATCATCTTCGTTCATCATCTCTTGTGCTGAGGCAAGGTCTTCCTGTGCCTTTTGATAAGCATTAAAGCCATCAACAACACCTTCAAGCTGACTGAACTCTTTTGACAAATTGCGAAACTTGTCCTGATTGCCGATAACGTCAGGATCTCCAAGTAAAGCCTGAACTTCTTCGAAACGCTCAACGAGGTGTTCGAGTTTTCTAACGACCGACTCTTTCATATTTTTCTTATTACCTTATTTATTTTCATCTGATGAGTTATCAGATAAATCTAATGCCTGTCCCATCCAACGACTCAACGACGGGTCGTCATGCTTAGCTGCTTCACGCAGTGCCAATGTTGTTGGATGCAGCAATGTATTGGTTAGCTTATACGCCATTTCCTCTAATACAAGGTCTGCGCTTTTGCCTTCTTCAAGCTGTGCTTTTGCTTTTTCAACAATATCGTCTCGGTGCAGTAGCCCTTTTTGACGGTATTGCTTAACTAAATCTATAGACTGCTGAGACTGTTTCCAGGCCATGTAGTCGCTAGCTTGTTTATCGATGAGCTTTTGTGCTTCTTGCGCGGCTTGTTCTCTGTTTTCTAAATTTTTCTGAACAATATGCTGAAGATCATCAACGGTATAAAGGTATGCATCGCCTAACTCATTCACTTCAGACTCAATATCTCTTGGTACAGCGAGGTCAACGAGAAACATAGGCATATTTTTACGCTGTTTGAGCGCTTTTTCCACCATGCCCTTCCCTATTAACGGAAGCTGACTGGCAGTTGAACTAATAACAATATCAAATTCTTTTAAGTGTTCGGGCACTTGAGATAGCGTATACACGGTGGCATCGAGCTTTTGTGCCAGTGCCTCTGCTCTTGCCACTGTGCGATTGGCCACGGCCAAATGCTTCACACCTTGCTCTTTTAAGTGCTGAGCTACCAACTCGATGGTTTCACCTGCTCCCACCAAAAGTACAGAGCGTTTGGGCAATTCAGCAAAAATGTGTTTCGCTAACTGCACTGCGGCGTAGGCAACGCTCACAGCGTTTGCACCAATATCGGTTTCACTTCGAACGCGTTTAGCCACGTTAAAGGTATGCTGGAATAGCTTATCGAACTCGCTGCTAACCATCCCTGAATGCCTAGCATCACCAAATGCTTGCTTAATTTGCCCTAGAATTTGCGGTTCACCAAGAATAAGCGAGTCTAAGCCACTTGCCACGCGCATAATATGCTTAACGGCCTCATCTTTTGTGAGCAGGTAACTGTTATTCTCAATCTCTTTTACATCTAGATGATGAAAGTCGCTGAGCCACTGCAAGATTTTTTCGCCGCTCTCATCCTGCGTATTGACGTAAAGTTCGGTTCGGTTGCATGTTGACACAATGACACTTTCATCAACCCCGTCCACAGCTTTTAAGCTCGCAAGCGCCTCCACCAGAGAATCTGGTGTAAAAGCCACTTTTTCGCGAAGTGCTACTGGTGCTGTCTTGTGGTTTATGCCAAGGGCAAGTAAAGTCATAAAATCTATGCTGGCAACGTCGGACGCGCATTGTACGAAAAAGCCAAAATGATTGAAAGTGCTCGTGAAACTGTGTTCACATAATATATGCGATGTTTTCGCTTAAACTCTCAGGGAAATTTTTCACACCATGTGGCGTGCAATTACTTTAATAATTTTAACGGGCGTGTTTTTAAGTGCCTGTACAACTGCTCCAAAGGGCCCAGAGCACGCAGTAAACCTCACTTCTCAATTAGAAAAAGTGGCAGAAATTCGCCACTGGCAAATGCGTGGAAAAATCGCATTTAGGCAAGGCAACGAGGCTGCGAGTTTAAATTTAGTCTGGAAAAACGATTCAGGTGATTTTGATTTTAGATTAAGTAATTTTCTTGGCGTAAGCATGGTTGACTTAAATGTAACCAGTAAACAGTCCTCTTTAACTGCCGATGGCGAAACTTACTACGATGCAGATCCTGAATTACTCATCTACAAAACAACCGGCATTGTCATACCCGTTGCGCCGTTGCTCTCTTGGGTAAAAGGGCTTCCTCTTAAAGATGATACTTTTACCCTTACCGACAAGGGTCTTGTTAATACCCTTGAAAGTGGCTGTATGGGCTGTAGCAATTGGTCTGTAAAATATGGCCAATACGGCAAAGTATATACCGATGAGGCCAGTAAGGGTGCCGATAAAGGTAACGAAGAAAACGGAGCATGGCTTCCACACAGCATAACGCTTACCCAAGCAGAAACGCCACTAGCACCGCAGACCCAACTTAAAATAAAAATTTATGAATGGCTGATTCTTTAATGAAAAGTTCGCAAATGAAAGACTCTTTAGCACCTGATTCTTCCATAACTCGCTCTGTAAAGGGTAATGCTACTACAGAAAACATTAACGCTAATGGCGCATCTCAGACCAGCGAACAAAAGCTACAGTGGTGGCCCTCACCGGCAAAACTGAATATCTTTTTACATATACTTGGCCGTTTTGATAATGGGTATCATCAGCTGCAAAGCCTGTTTCAAATGCTCGATTATGGTGATGAACTTGCTTTTGACGTTACTAATGATGGAAAAATAACCATGGCAACGCCCCTTGAAGGCGTACCTGACGATGAAAATCTCATTATTCGAGCGGCCAAATTACTCGCTAATAAAACGAAAACACCGCTCGGTGTTAGCATCTCTTTGAATAAGCGTTTGCCTATGGGTGGCGGTATTGGCGGGGGCTCATCAAATGCAGCTACCGCGTTAGTAGCCCTTAACTATCTATGGAAAACCAAGCTAAGTGAAGACGAACTGGCGCAATTAGGCTTAGCCCTTGGGGCAGATGTACCCATCTTTGTACGAGGCAAAACAGCATTTGCTGGCGGTGTTGGCGAAGACATCATGCCAGCTCCTCAAGACGAAAAGTGGTATTTGGTGGCAAACCCTAATGTACACGTGAGCACTGGCGCGGTGTTTACCCACCCTGACCTGCCTAGAAATACGCCGCCAATTCAGTGGAAAGACTATAAATTTGAAGAAACTCGAAATGATTGTCAGCAATTAGTCGCGAATTGCCATCCGGAAGTTGCAAATTTATTACAGTGGTTGTTACACTACGCACCGTCGAGAATGACGGGCACAGGTGCATGCGTATTTGCTACTTTTTCCGACAAAACTTCAGCAGAGCAGGTTATGGCAAAATTGCCTAACGCTTGGCAAGGGTTTGTTGCAAAGGGCGTAAATAGCTCACCACTATTGAATAAAATAGAACAATAATAATAGCGTGAACGCCACATCGGACAGAACTTAAAAATTGGGGTATAGCCAAGTTGGTAAGGCAGCGGGTTTTGATCCCGCCATTCGTAGGTTCGAGTCCTGCTATCCCAGCCAAATCTCTTTTATCAACGCACTGAGGAAACCACTTGTGCCAGATATGAAGCTCTTTGCAGGTAATGCCGTACCAGAACTTGCCCAGAAAGTCGCCGACCGTCTCTACACCAAGCTAGGAAATGCCAAAGTTGGCCGTTTCAGCGACGGTGAGATTAGCGTAGAAATTCATGAAAACGTCCGTGGCTCGGACGTTTTTATTATCCAGTCTACGTGTGCCCCTACCAACGATAACCTGATGGAACTTATTGTGATGATCGACGCACTGCGCCGCGCATCTGCAGGCCGTATTACTGCGGTAATTCCTTACTTTGGTTATGCTCGTCAAGACCGTCGAGTTCGTTCAGCAAGAGTACCAATCACTGCAAAAGTTGTGGCAGATTTCTTGTCAAACGTGGGTGTTGACCGTGTTCTTACTATCGATCTTCACGCCGAGCAAATTCAAGGGTTCTTTGATGTTCCAGTAGACAATGCGTTTGGTACACCTATCTTACTTGCAGACATGGTAAGACGTGATTTTGCTGACCCTGTTGTAGTATCTCCGGATATTGGTGGTGTAGTAAGAGCTCGTGCAACAGCAAAGCTGCTCAACGACACTGACTTAGCCATTATTGATAAACGCCGCCCTAAAGCGAACGTTGCTCAGGTAATGAATATTATTGGTGATGTTAAAGACCGCGACTGTATTATTGTGGATGACATGATTGATACCGGCGGTACGCTTGCAAAAGCGGCTGAGGCACTTAAGGCCCACGGCGCTCGCAGAGTGTATGCTTACGCGACTCACGCTATTTTCTCAGGAAATGCGGTAACGAATTTACGCGAATCTGTCATTGATGAGATTATAGTTACTGACTCTATCCCGTTAAGCACTGAAATGCGCAAAATGGGTAAAGTAAAGCAGCTTACATTATCTGAAATGCTGGCCGAAACCATTCGTCGTATCAGCAATGAAGAGTCAATCTCAGCGATGTTCGAGTACTAACCTACTCTCAGCCTTAGCGTCCTTGAGTACCTCAGTAGTACAGCAGAAAAAGCGAGCGTAAGCTCGCTTTGTTTGAGTAGACGAATGAGCTGCTGTTTCCCTGTTTGTGGCGTAATAATCAATATGGCTTCGTTGCTCATCTTGCGAGCGACAACCGGCAATGCCATTTCTGCCCCCGCTTGAATATTAACCACAGTTTCCGTGGTTGCGCAGGCCCCAAGTAAGTCGCCAAACATAATTGAAAATACATTGCCCACTCCCTGCCTTATTAACTCTTTATCAGATTTGTGTTCTGTTCGGGTTAGGTTATCTGCAATAACCGATGTAAGCATTGAATCGATACACCCCAACATTCCTAATACTTCCACATTAACCAACATAAGTTGCATTTGTTCCACCGTAAATGAGGAAAACATTGACGTGAGAAATAATTAAACACAGTGAAGGCCAACACACTCTTAGTGTAAAAAGTTTAAAATTTTCTCACTCGCGCAAATCATCTATATTATTCTTATGATTACACGGCATAAACAAAGTGGCCACCAATGCTACTTCTGAATTGATTGCAGCGCTAAAATGATAAGAACACCTCCGCTTTTTCCTAGCATCCATGTTCGTCGACTTTGGCAAGTACGCTACAGTGCGTTCATGCTGTGCTTTTTGTGCTTGCCTGCTGTCGGGCAAAATGAAATAGATATTCAAAAAGAATGCACAGATAGTAGGCCACATAAGCGCGTGGTAAATACAATTAGTCTCAAACGCAACTCCATCTTTGATGAAGATGCAAAAGACAGTATTGCTTTACATACTTGGGCGAATGCACTGCACACTGTTACCAAACCAATGATTATTCGCGACAGGTTAACCTTTGACGAAGGCGACGAAGTCACCAAAGAAGATATTGTAGAAGCTGAAGCCATATTAAGGGCGCAACGTTTTTTGGCAAATGCGGAAATTCGCACGTTCAATCACTGCTACGACAACACAGTTGATGTTAGTGTAGAAACTTACGACAACTGGTCGTTGATCCCTACCTTCTCCTTTAGCCGCAGCGGCGGAGACAATAATGTACTCATTGGAGTTAGAGAAGATAACTTATTGGGATTAGGCATACGCACAACAGCGCGTTACACAAAAGATGAGCAGCGCAGTGGATATCAAGTTGCTTTTTCCTCAATTGTTCCTTGGGTTCGTCATGCTAACGTATCACTTCGTTTAGAAGATAATGAGGACGGTGAAGTATACGGTGTAGTATTTGATAAACCGTTTTATCATTTGAACACGCAATACAGTTATTTTGTTAGAGCGAACCATATTTTACGCGAGGATGATATTTTTCAAAATAACGCAACTCGCAATAGCTATCGCCTTGACGCGCAAGAGCTTACGGCGGCTTACGGTTGGAGTCTTACGTCGGGGAATGTGCTGACTAAGCGACTCACAGTGGGAATGACCTATGACAAGTCGGCGTTTACACTGACGCCACAAAGCCCGTCTCAAAATCCCTCATTGGTGCCTGAGTCTCGTGACTTTCTCTACCCTTGGATAAGTTTTGAATATGCCGAACGTGATATCACGGTCATGAAGGACGTTTATCTTATTAATCAACCCGAAGATATTAACTTGGGTATTCGCTTTATCTCTCGTCTGGGCGTAGAAATTGATAACGAAAATGATGGTCTAGGTTTACATTCCCATATTGATACAAGAAAAGGCATAGCGCTAAACAATAACCAATTGCTTATGCTGCAGGCTTCTTTTGATGCTATTACCAACGCGGGAGTCAAGGATTTTATCCGTTTCGACAGCAGTGCAGAATATTTTTACAGACGCTCAACGCTCATTGGGTTCTATGCTCGCGCAAATGCAACGTTTTCTTCTGGACAGTTTCTCGACAGGCCTATTGTTATTGATGACTCCAGTGGTGTTCGTGGCTTCCCCAATCAATATCAACACGGCGATCATCGCATTTCTGCGAGTGCTGAAGTTCGTTTCTATACTAACTATAGTATTTATCAACTATTCGAGGTTGGCTTTGCAGTCTTTGCTGATGCAGGCAGAGCGTTTGATGGCGAGCAAGCTAGGTTAAATGAAGACACTTCACTGCTAAGCAGCATAGGTGTTGGAGCAAGGTTTTTTTCAAACAAAGCAAGTAACGCGGGGGTCATTCATGTCGACATTGCTAAGCCTATTGCAAGTAGCGAAAACATCAACGCGTGGGAATGGAGCGTACAGCTAAAACGCTCTTTTTAATAGGTATTATCGCAAGCTAGATATGGGGTGAAATAGACAGTGAAAGTGAAAACTGTGTTTTTTTCCACATACTACCCACCTGATAAAACATGCTAATCATCAATAACGAAAACCACCATTCGTATGCATTCTCCCATTCATCCCAAAACTCAGGAAAGACGTAGCCGACTATCGCACTAAAAATTGCAGTAACGATCAATATGGTTGCGCTAATGCTAAGTCTATTTTGTTCAGTGACAATGTTTAAATGATGCGTATCGACTTTGTCTACGTAGCCTAGAAGCAATAAATGCGCGAAGGCACTAAAGGCAAAGTAAAAAATGACGCCAATCCGCCTTGCCAGTCCGTATGCGTTTCCTTCGGCTCCCAACGTAACGGTATAGATAACCAAAGCGATACTGGCGATAATACCCATTAGAACAAGTGGTTTAGCTTTGTAAGCCCCCTCTGTTACTTGTTGAACCCACTGATATAACAAAAGCCAATATGCGCTCATTAGCACCGCAGTGGGAATAAGTAACGCCTTGAAAACGAAGAACTCAGGGTATTGCCTACCTGTGGCACTGATAGAATGGCAACTTGACCAGTAAGGGTTACAGGGCTCAAGGTTACCCACGAATATGCCGATTAAGAGCGTAGTATGCACTGCAATAAAAGGAAGGAAAACGCATATCATTGCTATTGCGCGAGGTATCATTGTAAAGCTATCCCCCTAAACAAGTAACGAAAGTATTCGTGGTTGACTTGGTGGTTGACTTCGTTGTTGATTTGGCTGTTGACTTAATGATTAACAATATAGCGTAACTAACCCGCTTTCCCTAAAAGCGCCAAATTGTAACGACTGTAAACAAAAGCAGTGCAATAGTGGCAAGAATAGTGAGTAATTTAATGTTTATATCAATTTTTTTAGGTAGCTTGTCATCTTTGGGCACGATAATTCCCCTGACGTTTGTAGCAACGAATCCCATGAACAAATAATAAACACCTAAATTCCGCTACGCAATATATCAGCGTCACGACGCAAACCCCCTTTAACGGTAAAGTGCCTTCGTAACAAAATGACACTTAGTTCGTTCATTAAATATTCGTTCATTACATGGTAGTGAATATGGCACCTAACGGCAATACAAAGAACAACCCACCAATATAAGCGGCACCATAGAGCTTTTGCTCAGCCGCGATTACAGATAGCCGGTAGGACAGGTTAAGAGGTATTTCCCTCAGTAGCGGAATACCATAAATGAGTGTTACCCCGAGCACGTTATATATTAAGTGCACAAGCGCAATTTGAAGTGCAAACCCGCTATTCGCCCCCACTACGCCCAACGCAGCAATGAGCGCGGTGATACAAGTGCCGATGTTAGCGCCGAGGGTAAATGGGTAAATATCTCTAGCTTTTAAAATACCACTACCCACCAATGGCACCATTAAAGAGGTAGTGGTAGACGATGATTGCACTAGCACTGTCATAATCGCACCGGAAGTGATGCCTGATATAGGGCCCTTTCCGATGCTTTTATGCAGAAGGTCTTTCGCTTTGCCTACCATGAGCGACTTCATTATTTTGCCCATATAGGTTATTGACAACATAATAAGGCCGATCCCAATTATTATTTTGGCTACACCTGGATAAATTGAAGGTAAAAATTGAAGTAGACTAGTTACTAAATCCGTCACGGGCTGAGTAGCGGCTTTGATAGGGTTCACTCCTGCAATGGCCAGCGCCTGTGATGTATTAAACAGCGATACGATTTCGCCGCTAAGATATTCTAAAATACCGAAGGCCATTTCTAACGGTAAGAATATAAGCACAGACATAACGTTAAAGAAATCATGAATGGTAGCGGCATTGAACGCACGTTGAAATTCTTCTTTGCGAGCTACATGGCCCAAGCTCACCAATGTATTAGTAATACTAGTACCGATATTTGCCCCCATCATCATAGGTATGGCTATTGTAATGGGAAGGCCACCGGCCACCATACCAACAATGATCGACGTTACTGTGCTTGATGATTGAATTAGCGCAGTAGCCACCATACCTATAATAAGCCCCATCACAGGGTTTGACGCAAAGCTAAACAATTCTCTAGCATGGTCGCCCGTAGCATATTTGAAACCACTGCCTATCATGCTGACCGCAAGTAACATGACATACACTAAGAACGCCAGTAGTAACCAATGCCGCCAGTTGCTTTGTTTTAAAAATGTGCTGCGACCTACTGCTTGAGGGTCATTAATTGACATAATTCATACAGATAAAAAAATGATAATTAATAATATGACGCGCGTATTACACAAAAATGACGGATTACTCACCTACTCACCTACTCACTTACTAGCGCAATACACAGTATGAAAAGGTATTCAAAGTAAGAAGAGTGAGTGGCCTAATGAGGGAAACAGAATTGATACAAAAACACCGGCGCTAGCGGCCGGTGTTTTTACGTAGAGGTTTTTTTACAAAAAGATAAAGAAACCGTTATAGCGAAAAAGCTATACAGATAAGCTTGCCATATCAATAACAAAGCGATGCGCTACATCACCGGCTCTCAAATGATCGAAGGCGTCATTGACTTGCTCTGCTTTTATCACTTTACATTCAGGGTGAATACCATGTTCAGCGCAAAAATCTAATACTTCTTGGGTCTCTTTGATACCACCAATCAGCGAGCCGGCAACGCGGCGGCGACCCATTACTAGTGGCGCTGTCATAGATTCTTCCATAGGCCCTATTTGACCCACGATGACGAGCGTACCGTCAATATCAAGCAGCGGCGTGTATTGATCTAAAGAATGTTTTACTGGAACGGTATCAATGATTAAATCGAACGTTGACGCAGCTTCTTTCATCGCCTTTTTGTCTGTTGATACTAAAATGTCGTTTGCGCCACTTGATTTCGCATCTTTCGCTTTAGAATCTGAACGAGAGATAACAGTCACTTGGGCGCCCATGGCTACAGCTAATTTTACCGCCATGTGGCCTAAACCGCCCATGCCGATAACAGCTACTCGGCTGCCCGCTTTTACATTCCACGTTTTAAGCGGTGAATAGGTAGTAATACCCGCACAAAGAATAGGTGCTGTTTTAGCAATATCCAAAGCCTCAGGTATGCGTAAAACAAATTCTTTACGAACAACAATGTGCTTAGAATACCCACCTTGTGTGGTTTCACCTGAAATTCTGTCTGGCGCACCATAAGTAGGCGTCATGCCGTTACGACAATATTGTTCTTCACTGTGCTCACATTGGTCACAGGTTTGACAACTATCAACCATACAACCTACGGCAACGTGATCGCCAATGCTGTAGTCATGCACGTCACAGCCGATATCAATCACTTTACCCACTATTTCGTGCCCTGGAACTAATGGGTAGGGCTGAGGCCCCCAATCGCCATTCACCGTGTGCAAGTCAGAGTGGCACACTCCGCTGTATAAAATCTCAATGGCCACATCATTGTCGCGCAGTGCTCTGCGTTCGAAATGATAAGGTTCCATATGAGCATCTGAAGAATGCGCTGCGTAGCCAATTGTTTTCATATAAACTCCGGTTGTGTGCAAAGTGAAATACTGTACTGACTTTAGGACGTATTTTTACCGTAAACACGCCACTGATTTTTGCCGTTCTGTTTTGCAATGTACATCGCCTTATCGGCTTGTTTAAGCAATGTATCTATACCGTCTTCATCAGGCCAGCCGAAAGCCCCACCAACACTAATATTTATCGAAAAATTACCAATACTAGTAAGCAGCCCACTTTCAAAGCTTTCACATAACGTGCGACAAAGCAACTCAATGAGACTTTTGTCGGTCGTCCTCACAATAACAACAAACTCGTCTCCCGACACTCTTACTAGCTTAGAAACCGAATCAGGAGGCAAGCATGAATTAATGAACTGCTTACAATGCGCGCCGAATGTCATTAAAATTTCATCACCAAAGTCATGACCGTAAGTGTCATTAACCTTTTTAAAGTCATCTATATCAATGAATATTACGCCGAACGTATTTCGCTTTCTTTTTCGTCGCAACTGGCGTTTTAAAAACGAGTTCATCCCACTTCGATTTAATACGCCGGTTAACACATCAAGTTCTATTTGACTTTTGAGCATGTAGCGATGCCGCGCTATCAATAACACAACGATAATAAACGTAAAAATGAGCAACACACATATAGCCGTTATAACGGAAAGATAGCGCCCCTCCAACATTAACTCATTAACTGAAATACGGTATTCTCCAGGTGCACTAAATCCATTATGCACAATGACAAATCCAGTAACTTTGTCTAGTTCAGCAAGAGAGTCTCTCATTCCAATGTTGTAGCGGTACAGCCACCAACTTTCCACTTCAAAATTAACTAGTGGAATATTATAAGCGAAAGGGGTTACAGAATTATCCAACGTAACGCCTTGATACTTTTGTGTATCTACGTTTTCTTTTGACGCATAACTATCGTTAAAGCTCGTTAATTGAAGACGAACACTACCATTGTTGTTAGGACCGGTAACACTGAGGTTTATGGTTAAAGACGAATAGTCTGTAAAGTCTATCGATTCAGTAACATCGTTTGCAAAGTGGTAACGGAAACCGCAAACATACATTTTATCTAATTTGTTAATAGTGCACGTAGATTTTAGATGTTGACCATTGTGTACTTCGACCTTTGCTCCGATATCGCCAATGGCTATCGGGCTAATTCTGCTGTCCACAGGTTCGTTCAACAAAGCCAACTCTTTGTTGAGCAATCCCATTGCAAGAAACAGGAGCGGAGATACCCCCAACACAAATAAAGAAATGTGAAAAGAGTTTCGAAAATACCATTTTTGTAAAAATTTATTTCGAGCTATCTCGTGCATATTGCGATATTTAATTGATTTTACTTATAAATAAAATGAGCTTTCCTGACAAAATGGTGGCACTGTTTTTCGTTTTTCGTTTTTTGTCACTTCTATTGCGATTAGTCTCAGTTTTACACCCTAACACAGTACCTTCGACAAAAAAATAAGCGACACAGCGCGAGGTCCCCTGGTATTAAGTCGATGAATAAGTACACCACTGATAATAGAGAGCAATCGCTACAGTAAATACTCTGTGTTTACCGCATATTCTATGTACACCCCACATAATTGTGGTAGATTTTTGAATCTAAGGGCAAAAAACAGTATGGAATTTAAGACAATGAATACGAAGGCAATAAAGTCAACATTGCTAAATACGCTTTTTTTTATAGCAATTGCACTTACGGTTTCTGCATGTAAAGAAAACCATGAGGGGGAAGAAGCTATAATGAATAACAGCAACGAAACGAAAACAGACAAAATGAAGGCGCAGGAGAATGCCCCCACTGAATTAAAAACCGAGCCAGTGACACAAGCTGAAGCTAAAGAAGTGAGCGTTAACGACAGTGTTACGTTGAAAGGCAGCATTATTTATAAAGAATTAGAAGGCGGCTTTTTTGCGTTTATTACTGAAAGCGGCGACCGATTTACGCTACACAATTTAGATGAGCAATATCATCAAAATGGCCTTATCGTTGAGATTGAAGGCGTGACCAAACCTAGAATGATGACCATCACGCAATATGGTACGGTTTTAGAAGTACTTGACGTTAAAGTGCTCGACACCAGCAAAGTTATTAACCGAGTAGAAACACAGTAATAATACCGACCGAGTGAGTGAGCACGTAATAATGAATGCGTGCTGATCGTATCTTCAATTTAAGCGTAACCATCTTTAATCAACAGAAATATTAAACAAATGTAATTAAGGATGAACGCAATGATAAGCGCCTACGCAGCAAAAGAACCCGGTGGCAAGCTTGAGAAATTTGAGTACGATCCTGGGGAATTAGCCAGTCATGATGTTGAAATTGATGTAGAAAGCTGCGGCATCTGCCATAGCGATTTAAGCATGCTTGACAACGAATGGGGGTTTACCGAATACCCGTTTGTGCCAGGTCACGAAGTGGTCGGTACCATCAGTAAAGTAGGTGCCCACGTTACCTCTTTGCAGATTGGACAACGCGTTGGTCTTGGTTGGCATGCAGGATACTGCAACAGCTGTCGTACCTGCGAAGAAGGCGATCATAACTTGTGTCAGCAAGCGACCATGACCATTGGCGGTCGACACGGTGGGTTCGCTGAAAAAGTGCGTGCACAAGCCCGCGCAGTGGTGCCATTGCCTGAAAAGCTAGACGGCACGAAAGCCGGCCCGCTATTTTGTGGTGGTATCACTGTATTTAATCCCCTTGTACAATTTGATATTAAACCTACCTCTGAAGTCGGCGTTGTGGGGATTGGTGGTTTAGGCCACTTGGCATTGCAATTCTTGAATGCCTGGGGCTGTAAAGTAGTAGCATTCACCTCAAGTGAGTCTAAGAAGAAAGAAGCCCATGAATTAGGCGCTCACGACACCATTAATAGTCGCGATGAAGATGAGATACAAAGAGCCGAAGGCCGTTTCGACCTCATTATTTCTACGGTCAATGTAAAACTTGATTGGAACTTGTACTTATCAACGCTTGCGCCAAAAGGTCGTTTACATTTTGTAGGCGCAACCCTAGAGCCACTTGATATTGGCGCATTCAACCTTATCGGCGGTCAAAAAAGCGTTTCCGGCTCTCCTGTGGGCAGCCCGGCGACGATCAAAACTATGCTAGATTTTGCTGAGCAGCATGGCATTGAACCGGTAACTGAAACCTTCAAGTTCGACCAAATCAATGAAGCGGTTGAACGCTTGCGTGAAGGCAAAGCGCACTATCGTGTAGTGTTAACAAGATAGAGTAATGACGCGATAGAGTACTAACTTGATAGAGTACTAACTTGATAAAGTACTAGCTCGATAAAGAATTAGCGCGATACAGAAGTAGTCCGATAGCAGCACTTGGGATAGATTTTAGAGCCTGAGCGCTGCATTTACATGATCGACATTTACATAATCGGCAATTATATCAGCGAAAACAAAAGCGCCCTACAAGGCGCTTTTTTGCTGCCTCTACAATTGTAAGTTAGGGTGTGCGGTGGTAGAATTCGCCGCCCTTGAAAATCGGGGTCGTGAACTATTGGCTAATTATGAGTAATGTTCTTAGGATATTTACTCAGGCCAACAGCGCGTTAACAGTGGGTTTTGGTCGCAAAAACCCACATCATTAACTTATTATTGGAGACATACAATGTCTGATTCAATTTTTAACCTAGACGCTTCTGTTCGTACAGACCTAGGGAAAGGTGCGAGCCGCCGCCTACGTCGCGAAGATAAGCTTCCTGGTATCATTTACGGTGGTGAAGAAGCACCTGTATCTATTACTCTTGATCACAACAAAGTGAATAACTCTGCTGACTTTGAAGCATTCTACTCTCACGTTCTTACATTGAACGTAGACGGTAAAGCGACTGAAGTACTAGTAAAAGATATGCAACGTCACCCGTACAAGCCAAAAATTACACACATCGATTTCCAACGTGTAATTGCTGGTCAAGACGTTCACACTAACGTTCCAATTCACTTCACAAACGAAGACAAGTCTGCTGCTATTAAAGCAGGCGGTATTGCTGAGCACCACGTAAACGAAATCGAAGTTACGTGTCAGCCTAAAGATCTTCCAGAGTTCATCGAAGTAGACATTGCTAACGTTGAAATGGACCAAACTCTTCATTTGTCTGACGTTACTTTACCAGCAGGTGTTAAATCTGTTGAGCTTGGTAAAGACGACGAAGCACACGACCTTGCTGTTGTGACTGTTAAGCCAGCTCCTAAAGCTGCTGAAACAGATGAAGACGGTGAAGAAGAAGCTACAGAGGAATAATCCTCTTGGCTGATATTCGCCTTATCGTGGGTCTGGGTAATCCAGGCCCCGAATATGAAAATACCCGACACAATGCCGGCGAATGGTTTCTTAACCAGCTTGCTGACACCTACAATACCCCGCTAAAACCCGAATCCAAGTTCTTTGGAAAAACCGCTCGAATTACTATTGCTGGTAAAGACATTAGGTTGCTCTACCCTACAACTTTTATGAATAAAAGTGGTCAAGCAGTAGCAGCACTTGCGAATTTTTACCGAATTGAGCCAGAACAAATTTTAGTGGCGTTTGACGAGTTAGACCTTCCTCCGGGAGTAGCCAAGTATAAAGTTGGCGGTAGCTCTAGTCAGAATGGTGTTCGAGATATTGTGGCAAGAATGGGTAACAATAATGATTTTCTTCGCTTGCGAATTGGTATCGGTCACCCAGGCCATAAAAGCCGAGTGACAGGACATGTTCTTGGAAAGCCTTCAGCAGAAGAAAAAACGGCCATAAAAAGCGCCGTTGATGAAGCGGTACGCTGTACCGAAATCTTACTGAAAGACGACCTAAAACAAGCGCAAAATCGACTTCATGCTCACAAAGCGTGAGTTCGAGCCAGATATAACTTTTCCAGACAAGGATCCATACCATGGGTTTTAAATGCGGTATTGTTGGCCTACCCAACGTAGGTAAATCAACACTTTTTAATGCATTAACAAAAGCAGGTATTGAAGCGGCAAACTTTCCGTTTTGTACTATCGAGCCAAACACTGGCGTTGTTCCTGTGCCAGACCTTCGCTTGGATAAGTTGGCTAAAATTGTAAATCCTCAGCGTGTTATTCCAACAACAATGGAATTCGTTGATATCGCTGGGTTAGTTGAAGGTGCTTCCAAAGGTGAAGGCCTTGGTAACAAATTCCTAGCAAATATTCGCGAAACCGACGCTATTGGTCATGTTGTTCGCTGTTTCGACGATGAAAATATTGTTCATGTTGCTGGTCGCGTAAGCCCGCAAGACGATATTGACGTTATCAACACAGAGCTTGCGCTTTCTGACTTAGAAACAACAGAAAAAGCCCTGCATCGTGTAGCTAAACGCGCTAAAGGCGGCGATGCTGACGCGAAATTTGAAATGAAGGTGCTTGAAAAAATTAAGCCACATTTAGACGAAGGTTTATTACTGCGTTCTTTAGAACTGACTAAAGAAGAGCATGCAGCGATTAGCTACATGAATATGCTTACCCTTAAACCAACCATGTACATTGCTAATGTGAATGAAGAGGGATTTGAGAACAATCCATATCTTGATAAAGTACGTGAAATTGCAGAAGGCGAAAACGCGACAGTTGTTGCGGTTTGTGCTGCAATAGAATCAGACATTGCTGAACTTGAAGACGACGAGCGCGAAGAATTTATGCAAGACATGGGGCTAGAAGAGCCTGGTCTAAATCGCGTTATTCGCTCTGGTTATGAGCTACTTACGCTGCAAACCTATTTCACTGCCGGTGTAAAAGAGGTTCGCGCATGGACATTCCCAGAAGGGTCAACTGCACCGCAAGCTGCCGGTAAAATTCATACCGACTTTGAAAAAGGCTTTATTCGGGCCGAAATAGTCAGCTACGATCATTTTGTGGAGTATAACGGTGAGCAAGGCGCTAAAGACGCAGGTAAATGGCGTTTAGAAGGTAAAGAGTACATTGTTAAAGATGGCGACGTTATTCACTTCAGATTTAACGTGTAAGCCTTTTCATCTACATCTTGTAAAAGCTTAATGACAAGCCACTCGTAAGAGTGGCTTTTTTATATGGGATTTTTATTGTTGACGCTTTGCGCTACTGATATAACAAGTATATTAAACACAAATAGGTATTCCGATGTACTCTAGCACCCTATCAAGCTGCTCCAGTAGAAAGCAGCATACAACACCTCCTTTGACTCACTCATGGCAACACTCTTTAATTAGCCCCATAAAAAATAGCCCCATAAATTCTCCTCAATCAAAGCCCTTTAGCTCAATTGTATTTATGGTCGCCGCGTTATTCGCATTAGCATTAACAATGAGTGCCAAAGCCCACAGTGCGGACAACCCAGTAGCGCTCATGAGTGGCAGTAGTAACCATTGGTATAAAGTGCCATCAGAAGATACGGTGACGTTTACCACAGAGTATGGCGATGTTGTTATTGCTCTTAACCCTAGTCTTGCGCCAAAACACGTTGAGCGCTTTAAAGCCCTTATTAAGTCGGGCTTTTACGATAAACAGTATTTTTATCGGGTGGTAGATGGCTTTGTGGCGCAGGCCGGCAGTAACGATACCCACGATAAAGAGCAGATTGCACCAGCACTTTTGGCCGATATTCCTGCTGAATTTACACGTCCTTTATCGCAAGGCGTGAGCGTTGTTGAATCCCGTGATATGTTTGCCCCGAAAACCGGATTTTTAGATGGCTTTGCGGTTGGCATAGATGAAGGGCGCGGTGAAATGTGGGGGCTACACTGCCCCGGCACAGTGGCGTTTGCTCGCAACAGTGAAAAAGACACGGCTTCCACTGAGTTTTATATTGTGATTGGCCAAGCACCTCGTCATTTAGACAGAAATATGTCAGTGGTGGGAAGAGTGGTAAGCGGAATGCCAGCATTGCAAAAGCTACCAAGGGGCGATGCCCAGTACGGTAGTGTCATACAAGAGGTAACCGATAACAGTAAAATAGGACGAGCCCTCGTTCACAGCGATAATCACCCTAATTATTATATTCAACAGCCCAAGCACGAAGAATACCTATCGCGAACTAACACTGGCAAAACGTTAGATAATCCGTTTTTTCACGACAAGGTATACGCACCACGACCTGTTGATGTTTGCTATTACAAAACTAAAGCAACGATTACCCCTTAATCAATGATCTTTACTTTTTAGAGGCAATATCGAGGGGAAATATAAAAGATATTGCTCACTTTTAACGGTTAGGTTGGTCAAATTCGCCGCGTTTTGCATGTTATTCGAACGGCTCCGCGCACATATTAACCATTTAAAAAAAGTTAGCAAAAAAGGGGTTGACGGGTGCGAGTCATATACGCATAATACGCGCCACTTCCTGAGAGGGAAGAGAAGTATGAAAGGCTACGTAGCTCAGTTGGTTAGAGCACATCACTCATAATGATGGGGTCGCAAGTTCGAATCTCGCCGTAGCCACCACTTCTCATTATCTCTTTTAGGAATGTCTAGCTGCGCGGGAGTGGTGGAATTGGTAGACACGCTGGATTTAGGTTCCAGTGCTTCACGGCGTGAGAGTTCAAGTCTCTCCTTCCGCACCAAAGTTGGGGTATAGCCAAGTTGGTAAGGCAACGGGTTTTGATCCCGTCATTCGTAGGTTCGAGTCCTGCTACCCCAGCCAACTTTGTAACAGCTAGTGTCTATGCGGGAGTGGTGGAATTGGTAGACACGCTGGATTTAGGTTCCAGTGCTTCACGGCGTGAGAGTTCAAGTCTCTCCTTCCGCACCATTTGGGGTATAGCCAAGTTGGTAAGGCAACGGGTTTTGATCCCGTCATTCGTAGGTTCGAGTCCTGCTACCCCAGCCAAATTCTAGAGAGCCGCTCACACGAGCGGCTTTTTAATGATTTGCAAAAGAAAGGCTAAGTAGCTCAGTTGGTTAGAGCACATCACTCATAATGATGGGGTCGCAAGTTCGAATCTCGCCTTAGCCACCATCTTTTACCTGTCTTTTGGGATATAGCCAAGCTGGTAAGGCAACGGGTTTTGATCCCGTCATTCGCAGGTTCGAGTCCTGCTATCCCAGCCATATTGTGAAAAACCGCTCTACTGAGCGGTTTTTTATTGCCTAAAACAAATGCCCCCTACTCTATTTGCATACTTTTTCTTAAGTTATGCATAATTCATCATAATAACCGCCACTTTTATGGCTTTATTTGTGTTTAGGTCATGCTAGTATTACCGGCTTCTTTGAATTAGACACTGTAGTTACTCCAGCTTTTGTGGGCAGTTAAAAGCCATGTCTTTTCTAAAACACCTAAATAAAATAATAACGAAGGAAAGTGCGTGATAAACGAATTCGTTTCATTTGTGAATAATATTTTGTGGGGCGACGGCCAAGTTCTTATCGTTATGCTGTTAGTGTGCGGTATCTGGTTTACAGTAAAACTAGGCGGTGTGCAGTTACGGCATTTTGGCCACATGTTTGCGCTACTTAAAAACAGTAAAACGTCCAACGAAGAGGGGATCAGTTCCTTTCAGGCGCTATGTACCAGTTTATCGGCCCGCGTAGGCACAGGTAACCTAGCAGGCGTTGCCGTGGCTATTTCTCTTGGCGGGTCTGGCGCCATATTCTGGATGTGGATGATAGCGCTGCTAGGCATGGCTACCGGCTTCGCTGAAAGCGTACTCGGCCAGCTATACAAAGTAAAAGACGAGAACGGCGAATTTCGTGGTGGACCGGCTTACTACATAAAACAAGGATTAAACAAAACTTGGCTAGCCGTTGCCTTTTCTTTGTGCTTGTTTTTTGGCTACGGATTTGTATTTAGTGCGGTACAGGCAAACACCATTACCGATGCGCTCAACAATGCCTATGCGTTTAAAAGCGAATATGTAGGCATAGCTATCATTTTGCTTGCCGCGCTCATTGTTGTGGGCGGTTTACGCGGTATAGCGCGATTTGCAGAGTTCGTTGTGCCGTTTATGGGAATTGGTTATGTGCTTGTTGCCCTTACCATCACCTTTATCAACATCACCGAATTACCCGCCATGCTGCTAGACATCATAAAATCGGCCTTTGGTCTTCAAGAAGCAGGAGCTGGTGCGCTAGGAGCTGCGATAAAAAACGGAATACAGCGAGGGTTATACTCAAACGAGGCAGGCAGCGGCTCGGTACCTCACGCAGCGGCAAGCGCGGCGCCAAACCCTAATCACCCAGTGTCTCAGGGCTACATACAAATGCTGGGCGTATTTTTAGATACTATGATTTTATGTACGTCTACCGCCTTTATCATTTTACTTGCAGGCGGCTCTAGCTCAGAACAAATGGAAGGCATACGACTAACCCAAGATGCCATGAGCAGTCACTTGGGAGAAGGCGGTACAGACTTTGTTGCTGCGGCAATAAGCTTGTTTGCTTTCACCTCGGTAGTAGCAAACTATGCCTACGGCGAGAGTAATCTGCACATGTTTAAACTAGATAACCGCGCAGGACGCGCAGCTTACACCATTGGTTATTTAGGCATGATTTACTGGGGTGCACAAGCGGCACTACCGCAAGTATGGGCCATGGCCGATATGGCGTTAGGGCTTATGACAGTCATCAACATTATTGCCATTGTTTGGATGACGCCTACTATTGTTTCTATCAGTAAAGATTACTTTAAAAAGAAAGACAGCGGAGAAACGGTGGAATACAAAGCCGGTGACTGCGAAATACAGGGTAAATCTGAAGACGGTATTTGGAAATAGGCCTTACTTGGAAATAGACCGTTTTGTTTATCCAATAATATAAAAACAAAGAAAGGCCTATGTGGTAACAACATAGGCCTTTCTTATTTGTGTGCCAAAGCTACTTAACTACAACGCTACAGGCAGATGCCCTGTCTTTACCCAAATAACGGTCTCTTCATCTACAAACGGATGATGTTGACTCATGTGCGGGTTTCGCATCCAGGTACCTGTGGGGTATTCACCCGCCTCATCCTTAAACGTGCCTGACAGCACAAATATCTCTTCACCACCAAAGTGCCTATGGGGTTTAAACACCTCTTTGACTGGCCATTTAACCAGTGCAACATGCTCGTGTTCGAAGTTGTGCAGAGGCATTACCTGCAGACCCCCCTGCCCCTGTAGCCAGGGCGTATTCTGTGTATCTACCCTAACTTCTTGAAGATCCCGCTGGTCGAACTGGTTTAACTTTACCAGTATTACACACCCTTCTTTACTAAACGGGCTGTGCTTACTGCCTGGTGGGTTGCGTAAATACGTACCCGCAGGATAATCGCCATTCTCATCAGAAAACACGCCTTCTAAAACGAAAATTTCCTCGCCAAGGGGGTGACCGTGTTCACTAAAGCTAGCGCCAGCTTCATACTTAACCACACTGGTAGTATGCCCCGACTCTTTCGCTTCTCGCTCTAGCGGTTTACGCCATACTGTACTCGATGGCGATGCTTGCCATGGCATTGGCGTTGTATCAATCACCATGCGCTCATCAAAATTCATATTTAACATGCTACTTACCCTAGCTAACGTTTTAATTAGCCGCTTATAGTTGGCACTGCTACGTTACACATTTATTTTGCGTCTGGTCGGCGCAATTCAAAGTAGTTATTTTCACTAATAGAGAAATAATCCCCCGCACCGCCGCCGCGCATCACGGGTTTTCCCTTCAACGTTTTGTAAACGCCATCTTCAATCAGTGAGGTATCGATATGTACACCAACCACTTCTCCCATAATAAACCAGCTGTTCACGCGTTCTCCTTCAGCGGTTTTAAGCTGGGTGATGTCAGTAACCTTGCACTCCATCGACACTAGGCTTTCTTTCACCCGTGGAACCGCAACAACCTGACTGCTGGCGGTGCCTAACCCTGATGCTGAAAACTCGCTTATCTCAGCAGACAAAGGCCTACTCGTTTCGTTCATAGCATCAACTAGATGCTTAGATACCAAGTTCCAACAAAACTCTCCCGTCTCTCTGGCGTTATTGAGTGAATCTTTATCGCCCACACTGGAAAAGCCAATAATAGGAGGCGTGTAATTCAATGCGTTAAAAAAGCTATAGGGTGCTAAGTTAAGAACGCCTTGGGCAGATTGCGTGGAAATCCAACCAATAGGTCGTGGCGCAATAATGGCATTAAACGGGTCGTGAGCTAAGCCATGCCCGTCTTTCGGCTGATAAAAATGTGTTGCAGACAAAACCATTCCTTCACAAATATTGTTAGATTATTTATTGTAAACACAGGGGCTTACCCTAAACAAAAAATCGTGACCAGTAAATCGACCAAACTTCGCTAGCGTTATAATCACATTTGCTACCAGTGATAATACGCGCGTTTTACTTACCCGATCGTTTTGGTCGTTTGTTTCACTCACTGACAATAAGGTAGTACATGAATCCTCGCAATGTTGCATTTTCTCGAACTCGATTAACCGAACTCATGGTGCCCTCCTACGCTAATTTTGGCGGTAAAGTGCATGCAATGGAGAAGAAACGGCAAGCCCTGCCATCGCACTTGCAATGATCGATAGCTTGAAAACCATAGCGCTATGTTTTGCCTGTTGCATTGTGAAATTCCTGAGATTGAGTGTGTGTTGATATTGTGTACAGCTATACGAACCTTCAACGTCAACGCTGAAATAGTAGGCAGAGATACCTCTGCACCTACTATGCGGTGACATTATCGAGGCGAACGAAATTGAGGGTGTTCACTTTCTCTAAACGAAGATAAATTGAATTTGTCAGAAAAAACGCTGTAGTTATTAGTATTGATACTGAGCTTTATATAAAGCCAAGGACACCAGCTTTTAATGTCAGATTTTTTATTAGAAGAATTTTTATAAACCACGTTCTGGATATAGCCGCGCCGCTGACACCGCGAAGTAAAACACAGAGGTGGCGAGACATTCAATACTAAAGTAGTAATAACATATGATAAAAATGAGGATGTAATTTCAACGGCTTAGCCTTTGTGAACCACTTTCAGTCCTTGTTCATACAAAGACCATAATCATAAGATAGTTACCTTATTTGAACCTATTTCAGATATGAAGTTACTTTTCGTGCAAAGTTTCGCAGTAACAGAAAAGTAATATAACTGTCACGCTGCTGTCTTACGAGAAAGACACAGTGAACATATATTCAGAAGTTAAAGAGTAAACGCCATGACAGAGACACAATCTTCAGTACATCTTTCGTGCTTTATTGAAGCCATTGCCCTTGCTAAACATGAACAATGTGCAACACGCGACGAGCTTAAAGCGCTTTTAGAAAAAAAGGGCTATCAAGATGAGGTGACTTCCCAAACCGTCGAAGAGATTAATCCTCAGCTGTTTTTGAATTAGCTCTTTTTTAGGCGTAGTAAGAAAGCGCCAAACATCAAAAAAAGTGAGAAAGTCGCAGGTGCGCTCACCCCTATAATTCTCCCGTCGTTAAGTTTTACTATGTAACCAATGTCCGCAAATGCCGCCAACGTGGTATTGCTTACTTTAGTAGAGCCTTCAAGAAATCCAGTCATTATATCAGACCTTCCACCAGCCCAGTTTTCATCCCAATGACTATTTTTTGTTCCGACCCTACTGACAATATCAACTGGCACAAAGGTAGCGTCAGCATCAAACTCTTCTCGATACATTGCCAACGCATATTTACCTAAATACTCTCCAGAATCTTGAACGTATAAATTATCAAAAAGGCCCCAAATAGTTCCAAAGCCAATAACATGAGCCATTTCGTGTACAATTACGTCGAACAATGTTCCATTTGTTTCGAGAACGCCTAAGTCGGCTGTATCGAACTCCATGATACCTTGGGTAACGTAAACGCCCCCATCGTAGAACATGCCTCTTGTCGGGCCAGCTTGACCTAAAGTATTGCCAGGCCCATCGATGTCTGGTGCAGTAGCCTTAATTTGCATATCTACGTTTATGTTTTTTTGGGTGCCAATTAACGTAGACTCCCAGAAATTCACGGCTTTATCAAAAAAATCGGCTTGTGTAGAAGAAAGGCCGCTTTTATCAAAAACATTAATATTTATGAGGCCTGCGTGTGACTCTACAGAGGGTAATAATAGTAAACAAATCGCTAAAACTTGTAGGCTTTTCATAGCGTTACTCGGATATTTGGGTATTCTGTGAGGAAGCAAGGTATTGCTTACACACTTAGTTTATTAATCGTAGTCAACAACAGAGAATTAAGCAAAAAGAAGAACACAAAGCAAGCTGACATTTTTGCTATTTTTAAATACAGCGGCATCGGTTTCGGCATGTGGATAATCGAATGAAGAACAAAAAAGGCAGCTTAAAAAAATTTAAGCTGCCTTCCAAAAAACATACGGGGCAAAATTTTAAGACAAGCTCCGATTAGCAAACAATCTACTTAGGTGACCACTCAAACTTTTTGAATGGTTCATCAACTGGCGTATCTGCAAGGTGATTGGTGTAATTACTCATTACCTTTTGCGCTAATATCAACACAATTTCAAGCAACTGCTTGTGCTCGTAGCCTGCTTTATAGAATGCGTCGAGCTGAGACTTCTCTGCATTTCCTCGACCTCGTGTTAGCGCAAGCACAGTTTCTTTAAGCGTATTTAGCTTGCTATCAGACAGCGTCTCATCGTTGCGAAGCTCTTCAATTAAATCATCACGCACTTGCATGCTTTTTGCGATGCCGGTATGAGCTGGCACACAATAATGACATGCGTGTTCAACATTTACCGTTTGCCATACAACGGTTAGCTCTTCAGCATTAAACGAGGTGTCTTGTGCGAGCTTGTGCAGCACTTGGTACCCTTCAAGTAGCGTTGGCGCTTGGGCCATTACTGCATGTAGGTTCGGTACCATGCCAAATGCTTTTTCTGAATTATCTAAAAGTGATTTAGACGCTTCTGGCGCTGACTCTTTTGTATGTAAAGTAAAATCTGTCATTTTGTTCTCCTAATGCTGTGAACGAATTGAAACAGATAGACGACAACGGCAACGCTTTGCTTTTTACTATCGATGAAAAAGCGAAACGTGTAACTGACGCACGTTATTAAAAATCGCACTATCGTTTCAGTGGCATCAAACCCTGTAAGGCATATTTACCTAACTGGTTTAATACCGAATTTACTTAAGTTTAAAACTAGCTTACTAGGCTTATCTAAAATATGACTAGCAAGCGATGTGGACAGACTACACAAACTTGAACGAGCGTTCAAGAAAATTTTGAACGATCGTTCAAATTGACATAAATAGGAGACTATAATTCGAGACTTAAATTTTGGTAAATGTCGATTTTAACCCGCATTTTTCAATAATGGGTTTACCTTAGCCACTGTTCGAGAGATAATTGAACACACGTTCAAATTTGTATTTAGTATGATGTTATGAAGTACGCACAAGAAGATGCTGTCGAAAAGGCGACTATATTGTTTTGGAAAAAAGGGTTCCAAGGCTCTGGCATGCGCGATATTCAGCAAGCATTGGACATGCGCCCGGGAAGCATATACGCACGGTTTCAAAACAAAGAAGGCTTATTTAAACTTGTGGTAGAGCAGTACGTAGCTCACAGCAAAGACACACTGCAGAGCGTGGCCAATAGCGACACCCCGCTTTTATCCCTACGTGAATTTTTTAAAACTGCCTTAATTAACCCTGATGAGCTGCGATACATGCGCCAATGCTTGTTAGTAAAATCGATTACCGAGTTGGAACTGATTGGCGATGTGGGCAAAAAAGCAGTACTTGAAGGAATGGTGTTACTAAATAAATGCTTCGCTAACATCATCGAAAAAGCGATAGAGACGAAAGAGTTGCAAGATACTACGCCGGTGGTGTTTGCAGCCGATTGGCTGCAAAATCAATTCGTAGGGTTACGAGCCTTCGCAATATTGCAAACTGACAACAGTGCAATTGAAAAAATGATTGATAAGGTGCTTTATGACCTTAAAACACAATGGCCCTCAGACTGAATCATTACGCAATGACCTTCATATTGAATCATTACGAAAACGCTAACCTAATTAATAGAGCCACTAAAAGTAACCCCATTAGTGGCCAAATCCACTTCGCCCACTTTGCTGCGTCATCGTTACTTATGCGCATTTTCGAGCGCTCTAAAAGTGGAACAACAATAACTAACGCCGCAAACAATACCGCCAGTAAAATAAGAACTTCCATTAACGCATCCCTATAGCATATTTAAGCACTTCTTTTTTGATTGGACCTGCACGTTCGGCCACAGAAAGAAGCTGATTTCTTATCCATTTTATGGGGGCTATGTCGTTACTAAACAAGGTGTAGAACCCATCCATTGCTGACATCATTAACAAGTTGTCCCGTTTGCGTGGCTTCTCGTAATCGTTTTTCAACGCCTTAAAAAAGACCTGAGACGTTACATCATGACGCTTGGCAGTTACCTCCAATAGAGCTTGAACGTCTCTAAAGCCAATGTTTACTCCCTGCCCTGCTAATGGGTTAATGGTATGGGCTGCATCGCCGATTAATATTACCCGTTCCCTCACATATTCACTGGCATGCATGCGAGTCAGCGGAAACGCTGCCTTGCCGATAATAGAGAAATCATTCTTGTTCTGAGTAAGTTCATCAGGAAAAGCGTCAATGATCTCTGTTTTTAACTGCGTGCTGTTAAGACCTTTCAGGCGTTTTAATTCCTCAGGGGAGTTGTACCACACAAGCGATGCGTACTTCTCAAACATAGGCAAAAAGGCTTTTGGTCCTGTTGGTGTAAACTGCTGCCAGGTAATAGCCTGGGTTTCTTTTGCCATTTTAATGGTAATGCCCATCGCTTGTTGACCATATTGCCAACCTGACGTGCCAATACCGGCAAACTGACGAACTTGGGATTTTGCGCCATCTGCCCCAATGAGCCATTTAGCGTGAATCTGCGTGTTTGAAGACTCTGTGACTGAAGACAGTGTAATACACACGCTTTGCTCCTGTGTGCTTGTTTCGCTTGAGTGTTCTTCGTTGCTGCTAGAGTTTTTATCAGTTTTAGAGCTAGGCGTTGGTTTGGAGCTAGGCGTTGGTTTGGCGCTCGGCGTTAAGTTACTTGATGCGCTTTCTGATATCAGCGCAATGTTATCTATTTTGTCGTTGAAGATAACTCTCACGTTTTCATGCTGAACTAGCGCCTCGTGACAGGCTAACTGCAACAAACGATTTTCGACAAAGTAACCTAACTGAGGTACGTCGATACTCTTTGCAGTAAAATCAGTTCGGTGTTTGGGGTCATCCCACACGCTCAACCCCACGTAGGGTTTTAAGCGCATTTTTTCAATGTTTGTCCACGCCCCTAGCGCTTTTAGTAAGGTGACAGATGCTTCACTAATCGCTGATACCCGCAAATCTGGGCCTTGCTCTACTTCAAATGCGTGAGGCTGATTTGGCTCTATCACTACCACGCGATAATTTTGCTGCGCTAGCCCAAGGGCTAATGCTGCGCCCACCATACCGCCGCCGTTAATGCAAAAATCGTACATTCGTACTCCGTGGTAACTATAACGTTGAATATAATGAAGAATATAAAATACCCGCTGCCAACACAAATTAAGCGTAAGTTATAAGGCCAGTACTATTTTTGTTGCCGAAATTAATTAATCAGTAATCATCGCATTACGCTGGGAATATAGCTTCATAACAGGTAAAATATGCGGCTATTTTGAACATCTTCAACGTAACTGCGTTGTGTGGCGCAACAATATACGCTATTGCTTGCGACGTTTTTTTTGATTCCACCAACCACTTACCAAAACTTAACAGGTTAACGAATAGTTGCTATGACTAAAAAGCTGTATATCAAAACCTGGGGCTGCCAGATGAACGAGTATGACTCGGATAAAATGGCAGACTTACTAGACTCTACGCATGGCTACACTGCGGCAGACACCGCTGAAGAAGCCGATATCATTTTGCTTAACACCTGCTCAATCCGCGAGAAAGCGCAGGAGAAAGTGTTCCATCAGCTTGGCCGATGGAAAAACCTAAAGCAAGATAAGCCTGAGCTTATTATTGGTGTTGGCGGCTGTGTTGCATCGCAAGAAGGCGACACCATTCGCCAGCGTGCGCCTTTTGTTGATCTTGTTTTTGGTCCACAAACTTTGCACCGCCTTCCTGAAATGATCAACGAACTTCAAGGTGGCGCTAAATCGGTTATGGATATCAGCTTTCCTGAAATCGAGAAATTCGACCGCTTACCAGAGCCCCGTGCTGAAGGCCCCACTGCGTTCGTTTCTATCATGGAAGGCTGCTCAAAGTATTGTACATTCTGTGTTGTACCGTACACGCGTGGTGAAGAAGTCAGCAGACCGGTAGATGACGTGCTGCTTGAAATTGCGCAACTTGCAGGCCAAGGTGTGCGTGAAGTTAACTTGTTAGGGCAAAACGTAAACGCCTACCGTGGCGATCACTACGATGGCACGGTTTGCCGTTTCTCTGAGTTATTAGAGTTGGTTGCTGCTATCGATGGTATCGACCGAATTCGTTATACCACGTCGCATCCGGTTGAATTTACTGACGACATTATCGATGCCTATGCGGATATTCCAGAGTTAGTAGACCACTTACACCTTCCAGTTCAAAGCGGCTCAGACCGTATTTTGAATTTGATGAAGCGTGGCCATACCGCGTTAGAGTATAAATCTAAAATGCGTAAGCTTAAGAAAATTCGCCCGAACATAAGCTTATCGAGCGACTTTATTATTGGCTTTCCTGGAGAAACGGACGCTGATTTTGAAGCAACCATGGATTTGATCCAAGCCGTAGATTACGATTTAAGCTTTAGTTTCATTTACAGTGCTCGCCCAGGTACACCAGCGGCAGATGCAGTAGATGACGTGAGCGAAGAAACCAAAAAGCAGCGTTTACACCTTTTACAGCAGCGTATTACCCAACAGGCCTTGCGCATTGCTCGTCATATGGTGGGTACTGAGCAACGCATTTTGGTAGAAGGCCCATCTAAGAAAAACCCAATGGAGCTTTCTGGCCGTACTGAAAATAATCGAGTGGTTAATTTCGAAGGCACGCCAGATATGATTGGTGAGTTTGTAGATGTAAATGTGGTAGATGTATTTACCAATTCACTGCGCGGTGAAGTTATTCGCAGAGAGAGCGAAATGGGCTTGCGCGTAGCGGTATCGCCCCAAGCGATTTTGGCAAAACATCAAGCAGAATCACCTAACGAATTAGGTGTGGGCCAGTTTAATCCGGCCTAAGCCATTCACCACAGCAGTGTGGTAGTAGTTTAAATTATTGAATATAAAAGCGTATAGCGAGGAAAACAGAAGTTTGAGTACATTGGTAAGTAATGAATTTGAGTTAGAACCGGCAGATAGCAAGCGTTTGTCGAGTTTATGTGGACCGTTTGATGACAACATCAAGCAAATAGAGCGTAGGTTGGGTGTTGAGATAACATACCGAAATAACGCGTTCAAGGTGCTAGGAGAGCCACAGCAAATAAACAGTGCAGCCGAATTACTGAAACTTCTGTATATTGAAACGCAACCTTTAAAAGGCCGTATTCCCGACCTTGAAGCCGAGCAGGTGCACCTGGCCATTCAAGAAGCCCGCGTTATAGAAAAAGACGCTACAGGCGGTTACGGTAAAGAAGTTAACATTAAAACTAAGCGTGGCGTTATAAAGCCGCGCAATCCTAACCAAGCGCAATACGTTGCCAATATCGTTAATCACGATATTACCTTTGGTATTGGCCCTGCCGGTACGGGTAAAACCTACCTTGCCGTGGCCGCTGCGGTAGATGCCTTAGAGCGACAAGAAGTTCGACGTATTCTGCTTACCCGCCCTGCGGTTGAGGCAGGTGAAAAACTGGGTTTTCTACCTGGTGATTTGTCGCAAAAAGTAGACCCCTACCTGCGCCCGCTTTACGATGCATTGTTTGAAATGCTGGGCTTTGAAAAAGTCGAGAAGCTGATGGAGCGTGCGGTTATTGAGGTAGCTCCACTAGCCTACATGCGAGGACGGACACTTAATGATGCCTTTATCATTTTAGATGAAAGTCAAAATACCACGGTAGAACAAATGAAAATGTTCTTAACCCGCATTGGCTTTAATTCGAAAGCGGTCATTACCGGCGATATTACTCAGGTAGATTTACCACGAGGCGCAAAATCGGGCCTTCGCCATGCCATTGAAGTACTCAGTGACGTTGACGATATTTCGTTTAACTTTTTTAGTGCCGATGATGTAGTTCGCCACCCGGTAGTTGCTCGCATTGTTCGTGCGTATGAAGAACATGACGCCGAGCAAGAGCGCATTCGCAAGCAAAAGAAAGAAGAGGCATTGCGACAGCAGCAGGAACAAAGCTCATCATCGGTAGGCAGTTCTGATACAAGCAGCAACTCGTGACCGCTATTATCGATTATCAAAATGTGTATGAAGGCGAAGAGGAAATAGTGAATGCTATTCCTTCTGCCGACAGCCTAGCACAATGGGCTAATGCTGTTTTATCTGCAGAAGAGTTACGCGAACAAGAAGTGACGATTCGCTTTACTGACGAGGCAGAAAGCCAGCAGTTAAACAGTGATTACCGTCAAAAAGACAAGCCTACAAACGTACTTTCTTTTCCTTTTGAGGCTCCGCCTGGCATAGACATAAGCCTACTAGGTGATTTAATCATATGTGCGCCAGTTATTAGCAGAGAAGCCAGTGAGCAGAAAAAGTGCGTTGAGCATCATTATGCCCATATGACCGTTCACGGCATATTGCATTTACTCGGCTATGACCATATTACAGACGAAGATGCTGAAGTGATGGAAAGTAAAGAAATAGAAATTCTTTCCGCCTTGGGTATTGCAAACCCTTATGAAATTTAATCAGCGCTTTGATAGAAACTCCCCTAGGCTTTATAAACAGTTTTTGTAAGCTTGTGGATTAAAAGCGATTTCAAATTTAAAACAATAAAGCATTGACGACTAACGAGAAGCATTTTAACGTTGGCGTTGAACAAACTATAAAATGGATATTATGAGCGACGACAACCCCCACTCTACCAACGGCTCATCAGGCAAGAGTTGGTTAGATAAACTAAAAAATTCGATTTCTGGCGAGCCGAAAAATAGACAAGAATTGGTAGCAGTAATTACCGATGCGGAGCAAAATGAAATAATTGACCCACAAACCCGTGAAATGATTGAAGGGGTTATTGGGGTTAACGAAATGCGCGTAAGAGATATCATGATCCCTCGCGCCCAAATGTCCACTATCGATGTTGAGCAAAAAGTGGAAGAGTTTCTTCCCATTATGCTCGAGTCCGCTCACTCACGTTTTCCCGTTATTAGCGAAGATAAAGACCACATAGAAGGGATTTTACTCGCTAAAGATCTTCTCTCCTTCGCTTTCAACACCGAAAAGAACTTCAACCTTCGCGATATATTGCGCCCCGCGGTAATTGTTCCTGAGAGTAAGCGTGTAGACGTACTGCTAAAAGAGTTCAGGCAGCAGCGCTATCATATGGCTATTGTGGTTGATGAATACGGCGGCGTATCTGGTCTTGTCACTATCGAAGATATCTTAGAGATAATCGTCGGTGAAATTGAAGACGAATTTGATATTGAAGAAGACGGTACGGATGATATCCGCCCGCTAAATAAATCGACCTACTCAGTAAAAGCATTAACCCCTGTAGACGATTTTAACGAATTTTTTGAAACCAGCTTTAGTGAAGAAGAAGCCGATACCATTGGTGGCATTGTGCTAAAAGCCTTTGGTCACATGCCTGAAACTGGCGAAGAAGTTACAATTAGCGATATTCACTTCAAAGTGACTAACTCTGATAAACGTCGCTTAATTCAATTGAAGATATCGGTGCCCTCTCTCGAATAAATAGGGAGCATAGGCGTTGCCTACGTCTATGCTAAAACTACCCATGCTAAAACGCGCTATTCCTTATTTGCTGCTTATTATAAGCGGCCTGAGTCTTACGCTAGCTTTTGCGCCCTTTTCCATGTGGGCGCTCACTATTCCAGCTTTTGCTATTGCGATACGACAAGTCATTAAATTAAAACACAGACCCTTTTTTGCAGGTTGGCTGTTTGGCATGGCTTGGTTTGGCGCGGGTATAAGCTGGGTACATGTGAGTATTGCAGACTTCGGTGGCCTGCCGTTAATTGCCTCTGTGGGCTTGATGGCACTGCTTTGCGGTTATTTGGCACTATACCCAGCACTTGCTTTTAAGCTAACCGCCAAATTTTTTAGACCGCAATTATGGCCCTTGGCACTACCTTTGTTTTGGGTGCTCGCCGAGTGGCTGCGAAGCTGGATGTTATCAGGCTTTCCTTGGCTATCTTTAGGTTACAGCCAAATTAATAGCCCACTAGCAGGGTTCGCGCCCATTATTGGTGAAACGGGTATCGCTGCACTGCTTGTTGTTATTGCTGCATCGCTTGCCATCATTAACAGCAAACGTACCTTACTATCGGCTAGTGCTATAACCGCAAGTTTGCTGATTAGCGGTATTTTATTGCACCAACACACCTGGGTAAGCCCAGCGAAAAGCTATTCTGTTGCCATGGTGCAAGGAAACATTCCTCAAAGCATTCGCTGGGTGCCAGAGCAAGACGCTTCTACCATGGAAAAGTATTTGTCGTTAACGGAAACGGTGTGGGATAGCGACCTGATCATTTGGCCTGAGGCCGCAGTGCCAAAGCTTGAGCCACTAGCGCAGCCTTATTTAACGCAGTTAAACGAAAGAGCCTTTGTCGAAAACACGGCCCTCATCACGGGTATCGTTAACTTTAACTGGGAAACCGATGAGGCTTGGAACAATATAATTGTACTTGGTAAAAAAACGCCAGACGCGGCTTACCCAGACTATCAGTATTTTCATAACAATCGCTTTTCGAAACATCACCTATTGCCTATTGGAGAGGTTGTGCCTTTTGAATCGCTGCTTCGCCCGTTAGCCCCTATTTTTGATTTACCCATGTCGTCATTTTCTAGAGGAGACTTTCAGCAGCAGAACTTAGTAGCCAACGGCATTCACCTTGCGCCCGCTATTTGCTTTGAAATTGCTTTTCCACGCCAAGTGACTGCGAACATAAACAGCGATACCGATATGATAGTTACCGTGAGTAACGATGCTTGGTTTGGTAATTCTCACGGCCCAGCTCAACACCTTCAAATAGCCCAAATGCGAGCATTGGAGTTAGGCAGGCCAGTGCTACGAGCTACCAATAATGGTATTACTGCGTTTATTGATCACAAAGGTAGGGTTGATGGAAGGCTGCCGCAGTTTGAGTCTGCCAATATTAGTGCACCCGTTATTGCCACCACAGGGTTTACCCCCTACTACCACTTGCAAGACTTTGGCGTTGGGTTGTTAGTACTGGTGTTGTTTATTTGTGCGTGGCGTTTGCGAAAATCATAAGCATAGCTACACTGTTCGCTCATCAACATACATATCGGTTGCCAAGGAACGTGCAGCTAACCAATATACGAAAGGGTAGACGTCTAAAGACGTAGCCCCATTCGTTATCTCTGCCCTTTGCTGCAACACAGTCTATGCTGCAGCACGATCGATGCAGCGTGCTTATCTTCTACGCGCTTATTTGAGCCTCTGATAGAAGCTCTTAATTAGCTGTTGCCTTTTGCCTGAATAGCCGTTAGTGCAATGGTAAATACAATGTCATCAACTAACGCACCGCGACTTAGGTCGTTCACCGGCTTTCGCATGCCTTGCAGCATTGGGCCGATACAGACTAAATCAAAACTACGCTGTACCGCTTTGTATGTAGTGTTTCCCGTGTTTAAGTCGGGGAACACAAACACATTTGCTTTTCCTGCTACTGGGCTATTTGGCGCTTTGCTTTTACCAACGCTTTCAATGGCCGCCGCGTCGTACTGAAGCGGGCCGTCGATAAGAAGGTCTGGTCTCATCGATTGGGCAATCGCAGTTGCTTCACGCACTTTTTCTACATCGCTTCCTGCGCCAGATGTACCGGTACTATAGCTAATCATCGCCACTCTCGGCTCAATGCCGAACATTTGCGCTGATATTGCAGACTGTATTGCTATATCTGCCAGCTGTTGTGCATTAGGATCGGGGTTAATAGCGCAATCACCGTAGACCAATACCTGATCAGGCAGTAGCATAAAAAATACTGATGACACCAACGAGGCATTTTCCGCCGTTTTAACTAACTGCAGCGCAGGACGAATAGTATTGGCGGTAGTATTAACCGCCCCTGAAACAAGCCCGTCAACATGGTCTTGCTGAAGCATCATAGTGCCAAGGGTCACGTTGTCTTGAAGTAATTCTTTGGCCACCACGTCAGTAACGCCTTTGTGCCCGCGAAGTGCCACAAGGCCTTCTACGTATTCGCCGCGAACCTGCTCAGGCGATAAAATCTCAACACCATCGCTTAACACCACGCCCTGTTGCTCTGCAATTCGTCGAATTTCGGTTTCATCACCTAATAATACGGGTCTTGCCAAGCCTCGGCTTGCACATATTGAGGCCGCAACAACAGTACGAGGCTCATTACCCTCTGGCAGCACTATTCGCTTATTAACCTGTCTAGCACGGTTAGTAAGGTAATACCTAAATGCCGACGGTGACAGCTTACGCTGCCGTGATACTTTATCGGTAAGCGAGGTTACCCATTCTGCATCTAAACTTTCAGCGGTATGCACCATCACTTTTTCAATGCGCTGACTATCGTCTACCGGCACTTCTTGATTAAACGCATGCAAGTTCTGGGCGGTTTGCCATGTGTTAGTATTAACTAACATTACGGGCAACCCCGTTTCCATGGCTTGGCTACATAAAGCCGCTATGTTCTCGTCGGGCTCATAGCCGCCGGTAAGTAGCAGCGCGCCCAGCTTTGTACCATTTAATGCAGCAAGGCAGCACGACACAAAAACATCGCTTCTATCGCCAGACAGCACCAATAATGCTCCCGGCTTTAGCGCATGAGTCATATTGTGAATTTCTCGTCCACAAAACGTCACGCTACTGAGTCGGCGCTTGGCCATGTCCCCCTCATTGATTAAATTGGCGTTAAGGTGCTTCGCAATGTCGATAGCGCGGGGAGAGACTAACTCTGCGCTCCAATCTACATTTCCGAGCAGGCTTAACCCTTTTTTGAATATGGGCAAATTTTTAAGCGCATCTGAGCGAGATTCATCGTGCTCTGGCTTATCTACAACACCGATATCTGCGCGCAAACTACCGTGCTCATCAAGCGGTGCATTCACTTTGTTAAAAATACACCCTACTACCTTCTGACTTTTATGCCCGCCGTAGGTATCAACTACAATTTCTAGTCTGTGGTTAATATCGACGATATCGTCATTACCGGGAACCGCCACAAACACAATATCGGCATCTAGTGCGCGACTGATTTCTAAGTTTAATCGCTCAGCGTAAGGGTGGTGCCTAGTCGTTACCAACCCTTCAATAACCGTGACGGCATCTTGTTCGCTGCTGTTTTCAAAGCGCTCAATAATGTCTTCCAACAATTCGTCGGTATTATCGTTACTGATCATTCGCTCGACATAGTCGAGCGTAAACGGTGTAATCGGCGTTACGCTGGCATGATGAGCAATAATAGCGGTTGAACGCTCTTCGCCTTTGTCACCACGGCGAGGCTGTGCGACAGGTTTAAAAAAGTTGAGCTTAATGCCCTGCTCTTCAATAGCACGAACAAGGCCCATGCTGACCGTTGTGAGCCCAACGCTTGAACCAACTGGGATCAGCATAATTTTACGAGACATAATTTCTCCTGCTTTTTACAGCATTTTTAAGCGAACGCTGCCGCATCAGCGGCAATCACCCACTCTTCATTCGTGGGTACAACGAAAACGGTCTTTTGTGATGAGGAAGCAGTTATCTCGCCTCCCTTGCCAAACCGTGCGTCGAGATTCTTTTGTTGGTCAATTGTGACGCCCATGTGCGCGAAGTAACCCATAGTGGTTTCTCGAATAAGTGACGAATTTTCACCAATACCGCCAGTGAACACAATGGCATCTAAGGAAGGCACTGCAATAAGGTAACCCGCGACATATTTCGCTAAACGATAGCAGAATATTTCGATAGCAAGTTTTGCCCCTTCATGCCCTTTCTCAGCTTCTTCTTCCAACGTTCTACAATCGTTACTAAGCTCTGATATGCCTAACAAACCAGACTCTTTATTTAATAAGTCACTAATTTCATCAGCTGTTTTGCCTAATTTTTTCTGAAGCGTACTTGGAAGGCTAGGATCTAAGTCACCACATCGAGTGCCCATCACTAACCCCTCTAAAGGAATAAAGCCCATGCTTGTATCAACAGCCTGGCCTTTTTCAATTGCTGCTACGCTGCAACCGTTTCCTAAGTGAGCGCTAATAACACTTGTCTCTTCGACCGGCTTATTAAGCAGTGATGCAGTACTGTCGAGAATAAATTTATGACTGGTGCCGTGGAAACCATATCGGCGTATTCCATGGTCTCTGTAGAGGTCCATAGGAAGCGCATAGATGAAAGCTTTCTGCGGCATGGTTTGAAAAAATGAGGTATCAAATACGCATACATGAGGTAAGTGAGGGTACGCTTTTTGCGCCGTAACAACACCTTTTGCATTAGCTAAATTATGAAGCGGCGCCATACTGGCGTAGTCTTTAATTGCCGCTAATACCTCGTCATTAACCAATGCAGCCTGCTTAAATTTTTCACCGCCATGCACCACGCGGTGACCCACCGCAACAGGTTTAACCCCGGTATCTTCAATGATTGTTGAAATAGCATTAAGCGCCTCGGTATGACCTGCGTTGGCACTTAATGAGAACGACGTTTTATTGCCATTTAATTTGTAAGTGATGCTTGCATCAGGGTTACCCAAGCTTTCTGCTAAACCGGATAAACCAGCTTCGCCAGTATTAGCATCAATAATGGCGAATTTAACGGAAGAACTGCCACAATTTAAAACAACAACTTCTTTTTTCATGAATTTATTTGTATACATATCAAACGGTGAATGTAATGAAATTGTAGCATTTATAATCAACGACGTTGGTTAATGGTTTGCTAAATGTTTTATAAAATGTGTCACAAACCTTTCATTTTGATAAACAAATTCATTCTAACACTCATCGATTTATGTAGTTCACTCACTGCTAATAGAGCATCAAGGAATGTGGGAATGAAGCGTGAATGGAGGTGTTGACAGAGCGCGTAAATGAGAGTGCTTGTATGAGGGCGCATGTAAAAGCTCATATAAGATATCGCTAGCAGCGCAAACGACACACCCCAGTAAAAAAATAGAAAAATCAGCAAAAAAATTAAAATTTAACTTTTAAAAATCAGCAACTTAGAATATCAATCGACTTTTCTTTAAAATAAATTCACTTTTTTTCTTGAAAAGCATTTGGCAAATCCCATATCTGTTATGTCGGCGCTGAAAGGTCAGGTCGACAATACTGCCGCCGCATGTCGGGGCATCATTTTTTAACATATTGCTTTATTTTAAGGATATGACTATGCGTAATATCGATCTATCTCCACTATACCGTTCATTCATTGGTTCAGACCACCTTGCATCACTTGTAGACGCCGCAGCGCGCTCTGAAAAGCAAAGTACTTACCCGCCTTACAACATTGAGTTGCTGAGCGACGACAAGTACCGCGTTACTATGGCCATCGCGGGTTTTAGTAAAGACGATGTGTCTATTCAAGTTGAGGAAAATACGCTCACCATTACTGGAAACAAAAAAACCGACAGTAATGATACTAGCGAGCGGAAGTATCTTCACAAGGGAATTTCTGAACGCAACTTTGAACGAAAATTCCAATTAGGCGACCATGTGAAAGTGTTGGCCGCTGATATGGAAAATGGCCTCCTACATATCGATATGGAGCGAGTCATTCCTGATGCGAAGAAGCCACGAACAATTGAGATTGGTTCGAAGCTTATAGAGAACTAATTTTTTAATATTGTGTGTTTCCCTGTTTTAAACGGCGCTGTGTGGGCGCCGTTTTTTTATATTTGGTATAAAAAGGGAAAGAACAAAAGGGAAGAATAAATTCGAGCTAATTATTCATTACCTTGCTCAGTAAACGAATAGTTAGCTTTACCAGACTCAGACGAAGTGAAGTTCCCAGAAAGGTTAACACCGGAAAGCTCTCCGGTTGCCGTCTCAGTAACAGCGGTAAATGTGCTGCTAGCAACACCGTCTTTAAACGTACCATCGTGTTTAAACGTAACTGTTCCTCGCCGCCCGTCAATCACACCGATAAACTCTTCAAAGCCAACGAAACATGCACTTACACCACTTTTGTAGCTCATGATGAACTCAACGTGTCCTTCTCCCTTCATATCGCCTTCATAGGCTTGAACAACGCTGGCGCGAACAGTTTTTACCTGTTCACACTTCTCTTTTATTATCTCTTCATTCCATTGTGTAATGGTAAATATGCCTTCGCCGTTCATGATTAACTCGCTTGATAATTTGCTGTCAGCAATACTATTAAAAATAGTTAATAAAAATCAATACTGAATGTGTTACCAAAGGTAACCGGAGGATTTTATTTACTTTTTGCCCCATTACGTCTATTACAAGAAACAACCCGTAACTCTGTTTCTCACTGGTCTGACTCGCATTCTGTATTAAATAAAGCCTTTTAATGTCGCCAAGCCGAATGCATTACAGCTAGAGGCATCTTGAATTTCGCCGGCTATAATTTTGTTTTTGAACTCTTCTAGTGGCATTTTAAGTACTTTGAGGTCTTCTTCCTCACTGTCGAGCTCTTGCTTTCCCTGGCTCAGCTCTGAGGCGACAAAAATGTGGTATCCCTGATTACAAAATCCATAAGCGAGATATTGAAAACCCACATATTCCATTTTGCCAGCTCTAAGGCCTGTCTCTTCTCTTAGCTCACCAGCAGCAAGCGTTAGTGGTGAAGCGTTGGGATTGTCTTCCCATGCCCCTTGAGGAAACTCTATTTGTCGTTTACCAATGGTATATCGGTACTGTTCCACTAAATAGACATGGTCTTTATCGATGGGAATAATAATCGCAAAATCAGGCTTTTCTACTACCCCGTAAATGCCTTCTTTACCACTGGCGCGTAGAATTTTATCTTCTCTTAATGTCAGCCATTTATTCTGGTATACCACTTTGCTGTCTAGCGTTTCTATGTCTTTCATATATCCCCTTATATAAGCCTGAGATGATAAGTGACTGGCATAAACAAAAACGCCGAGTTTTTAAGCTCGGCGTTTACATTATTCTATCTACTTGGATAACACTACGCTGACGCTAAATATACTCTACTTCGATAATTTCAACTTCAACAGTGCCGGCAGGCGTTTGAATGTTTACTGTATCATCTAACTCTTTACCAATTAGTCCGCGAGCAATGGGTGAATTTACTGAGATAAGGTTATTTTTGATATCAGCTTCATCGTCGCCAACAATGCGATATGTCGTTTCTTCTTCGCTGTCTACATTAAGGATAGTTACTGTAGTACCGAAGATAACCTTGCCCGTATTTTCCATTTTAGTAACATCGATAATTTGCGCGTTCGACAGCTTACCTTCAATGTCTTGAATACGGCCTTCGCAAAAGCTTTGTTGCTCTCTTGCAGCATGATACTCAGCGTTTTCTTTCAAATCGCCGTGTTCACGGGCATCTGCAATGTCCGCGATAATACGAGGACGTGTTTTGGTTTTAAGTTCGTTTAGCTCATCGCGCAGCATTTGGGCGCCATGCGCGGTCATTGGGTACTGACTCATAAATACAGTCTCGACTAACGTAATATTTAAACTGAAAAATGCGCCCTAAGGGCGCACTTTTATATATTCACACAAATGTAATAAAGCTAGGATACCTCGTATCCTAGCTCATGTCATTAGTGATTAATTCGAGCGTGTAGCTCTTGAACAGAGGCTACTTTGTTTCTATCGTCTGCGGATTTTGCTCTGATAGTCGCAAAGGCAGCGTTCATTGTTGTGGTATAGGTTACCTTATTCAGTAACGCTTCACGGCGAATGTACACTGAATCTGTGATTGCCTGACGACCTTCTGTTGTATTGATTAAATAGGCATACTCGCCGTTTTTAATTGCATCAACAATGTTAGGGCGACCTTCAGACAACTTATTCACTACTGAACTCATAATGCCTGCATCGTAAAGCGTTGTCGCCGTACCGCGGGTAGCTTCAACAGTAAACCCTGCGTCAACCAACGCCCTTGCAAGCTCAATGATTTTGCCTTTATCAGTGTCACGAACAGAAATAAGTGCCTTACCGCTTTTCGGCAGTGGCGCACCAGCACCTAGGTTCGCTTTGGCATACGCCTCTTCAAACGTATCGCCAACGCCCATAACCTCACCTGTAGAGCGCATTTCTGGGCCTAATAGTGGATCAACACCTTGGAACTTCGCGAACGGCAGAACCACTTCTTTCACAGAGTAAAACGGTGGAATAATCTCTTTGGTAACCCCTTGCTCAGCTAAGCTAACGCCAGCCATGGCGCGTGCTGCCACTTTTGCTAACGGAACGCCGGTTGCCTTAGAGACAAAAGGAACTGTACGTGCAGCACGTGGGTTAACTTCGATAAGGTAAACTTCACCGTCTTTAATCGCAAACTGGGTATTCATTAAACCGATTACGCCAAGCTCAAGGGCCATTGCACGAACCTGTTCACGCATGGTGTCTTGAATTTCTGCTGACAGTGAGTGTGGCGGCAGTGAACATGCAGAGTCACCAGAGTGAACACCCGCCTGCTCGATATGCTCCATAATACCGCCGATAACCACCTCTTTGCCGTCGCAGATGGCATCGATATCAACTTCAATGGCATCGTCAAGGAATCGGTCTAGCAATACGGGGGCATCGTTCGATACTTTCACCGCTTCGTTTAGATAGCGCTTTAGATCTTTGATGTCGTATACAATTTCCATTGCGCGACCACCAAGAACATAAGACGGTCTAACAACTAGCGGGAAGCCAATTTCTTCGGCCATCGCCAGTGCTTGCTCAACATTGGTAACCGTTGAGTTAGCAGGCTGCTTTAAATTCAACTTATTAACCATCTGCTGGAAACGCTCGCGATCTTCCGCGCGGTCAATCGCATCAGGTGTGGTACCCATAATTGGTACGCCCGCAGCTTCAAGGGCACGCGCAAGCTTCAGTGGCGTTTGGCCACCGTACTGAACGATGACGCCTTTTGGCTTCTCTTTTTCAACAATTTCAAGCACATCTTCAAGAGTGACTGGCTCGAAATACAAGCGGTCAGAAGTGTCATAATCGGTAGACACCGTTTCTGGGTTACAGTTAACCATAATGGTTTCGTAACCATCTTCACGCATTGATAAGGCCGCGTGAACACAACAGTAATCAAACTCAATACCTTGACCAATACGGTTCGGTCCGCCGCCAATAACCATAATTTTGTCACGGTCTGTTGGGTTGGCCTCACACTCTTCGTCATAGGTTGAGTACATGTAGGCAGTGCTGGTAGAAAATTCAGCAGCGCAGGTATCAACACGCTTATACACCGGCGCAATACCGAACTCTCTGCGCGTTTCACGCACGTCGCTTTCAGCTACTTTGGTGAGCTCTGCAATACGAGAATCTGAGAAACCTTTACGCTTAAGTGTGCGCATAAGGTCTGTGTCTATGCCAGGCAATCCAAGTTCAGCAATCTGAGCTTCGTGTTTAATCAAGTCTTCTAGCTGCACCAAATACCAACGATCGATATTGGTTAAATCGAACACTTCATCAACGCTCATGCCCATGCGGAACGCGTCGCCAATATACCAAATGCGCTCAGCACCGGGTTGACGCAATTCATATATCACCTTGTTACGTGATTCAGAATCGTCTAAATCCACCATGGAGTTCAGGCCGTTAGCGCCCACTTCCAATCCACGCAATGCTTTTTGCAATGACTCTTGCTGGTTACGTCCAATGGCCATGACTTCACCAACAGACTTCATCTGCGTAGTTAAACGGTCATTTGCACCGGCAAACTTTTCGAAGTTAAAGCGTGGAATTTTGGTCACAACGTAATCGATAGAGGGTTCGAAAGACGCCGGCGTTAAACCGCCAGTGATGTCATTCGCTAACTCATCAAGGGTATAACCTACCGCAAGCTTGGCAGCTACTTTAGCAATAGGGAAACCTGTCGCTTTAGATGCCAACGCAGAAGAGCGGGATACGCGAGGATTCATTTCGATGATAACCAAGCGCCCTGTTTTAGGGTCGACACCAAATTGAACGTTTGAACCGCCAGTCTCAACACCAATTTCACGAAGTACCGCCATGGCAGCATTTCGCATAATTTGGAATTCTTTGTCGGTCAGAGTTTGTGCTGGCGCAACAGTAATCGAGTCGCCAGTGTGAACACCCATGGGGTCGAAATTTTCAATGGTACAAACAATAATGCAGTTGTCTGCTTTATCGCGAACCACTTCCATCTCGTATTCTTTCCATCCTAGCAACGACTCGTCAATAAGCAGTTCGCTTGTAGGTGAAAGGTCGAGACCTCGGGTACAAATTTCGTTGAATTCGTCAATGTTGTAAGCGATACCGCCACCGGTTCCGCCCATAGTAAACGAAGGACGAATAATACATGGGAAACCAATGCGGCTAAGCACGTCATGGGCTTCATCCATGGTGTGAGCAATTTCAGCACGTGGACACTCAAGCCCAATGTTCTTCATTGCTTTGTCGAAACGCTCGCGGTTTTCAGCCTTATCGATAGCATCAGCAGTCGCACCGATAAGCTCGCAACCAAACTCTTCAAGCACGCCGTGCTTGTCTAACTCGAGTGCGCAGTTGAGTGCTGTTTGCCCACCCATAGTAGGAAGGATGGCATCTGGACGCTCTTTCTCAATTATTTTGCGTACTACTTCCCAGTGAATTGGCTCGATGTAAGTGGCATCTGCCATTTCGGGGTCGGTCATTATCGTCGCTGGATTAGAGTTAACCAGAATGACGCGGTAACCTTCTTCACGCAGCGCTTTACACGCTTGAGCGCCTGAATAATCAAATTCACAGGCCTGGCCGATAACAATAGGGCCAGCACCTATAATAAGAATACTTTTTATGTCGGTACGTTTTGGCATGTTGGCTAATTCCTACTGCTTGTGTTGTTCAATAAGTTCAATGAAGTGGTCGAATAATGGCGCCGCTTCGTGAGGGCCTGGGCTTGCTTCAGGGTGCCCCTGAAAACTAAACGCTGGCTTGTCGGTGCGGTGAATACCCTGCAACGACTTATCGAACAATGAAACGTGGGTGATTTCTAGGTTATCTGGCAAGCTAGATTCATCAACAGCAAAACCGTGATTTTGGCTGGTGATCATAACCACGTTACGCTTTAGATCTTTAACCGGGTGATTCGCACCATGGTGACCAAATTTCATTTTGGCGGTAGTCGCGCCGCTGGCAAGCGCCAATAGTTGGTGCCCTAAGCAAATGCCAAACACTGGAATACCCGTTTCAACAATGGTTTTGATTGCTGTAATAGCGTAATCACATGGCTCTGGATCGCCGGGTCCGTTTGATAGGAATACCCCATCTGGACTCATAGCAAGCACGTCATTAGCAGGTGTTTGTGCCGGTACCAACGTGATTTTGCAACCGCGGTCGGCAAGCATACGAAGGATGTTGTGTTTAACACCGTAATCGTACGCTACCACATGATATTTGCTTTCACTTGGTGTTACGTAGCCTTTACCAAGCTCCCAGCTTCCTTCTGTCCATGTTTTTGGTTCGGTAATACTCACTACCTTCGCCAAATCCATGCCTTTAAGACCAGGGAATGCTTTGGCTTGCTCTAACGCACTAGACTCGTCTAATTCATCAGTACAAATGATACAACCATTTTGCGCGCCTTTATCTCGAAGAATTCGAGTTAAACGACGGGTATCAATATCTGCTATACCAACAATGCCTTTCGCTTTGAGGTATTCAGATAGAGTTTGTTGTTGACGATAGTTACTAGCAACGAGCGGCAAATCGCGAATAATAAGACCTTTTGACCAGATTTTATCTGCTTCAACGTCTTCAGAATTAGTGCCGGTGTTGCCAATGTGTGGATAGGTAAGGGTAATGATTTGTTCAGCGTAAGATGGGTCGGTAAGAATTTCTTGATAGCCTGTCATGGAAGTGTTGAAAACAACTTCCCCAACGGAACAGCCAGCGGCACCAATAGCAGTACCTTTAAAAACAGAACCGTCCTCTAACACCAAAAGGGCAGAATGAGCCAAGTCAACCTCCAGATTAAGGATAACTATGTGTTTGTGCAGTTTTTTGCACAAACCCCACAAAAAACGGGAGGTAATGAAAACAATACATCCCGTTTCACGATCTTTGCAGCTAATAAATACGTGCTCTACAGCCGATTTACTCGCTAAGAATTCGAAATTCTGGCAAATTCCGGCGAGTATACATTACTCACCGAAAATGTCTAATTTATTTGTAATAATTTATTAAAATAGCCCTTAACATCGTTTTTTTGCGCAGAACCACTGAAAGTACGGCTTAGTGTTTAAATAACGCACGCACTGCTCATTCAACGCTCAACTTATGCCCTCGCCGTCGCTGTTCAAGTAGTCCGCGTTCAAGCCCAATCTGGGTTAGCGCGGTACTCATTATGTTGCTTTTTTATCGTAGGCAGAGAATAAGCAACAGCTAAATAGCTATTGAAAGCTTCAAATTAAAGCTTTAAATTTAAAACATCAGTCATGGAGTATAGTCCAGGTTTTTGACCACACAACCACTTTGCAGCATGAACAGCACCTTTAGCAAACGTAAGTCGACTCGATGCTTTATGCGTAATTTCTAAACGCTCGCCAATATCAGCGAAAAGCGCAGTGTGCTCCCCCACAATATCACCGGCTCTGACCGTAGCAAAACCAATGGTGCCTTGGTCTCTTTCAGGCTCTTTGCCCTCACGACCATAAACTGCGCAGGTACTTAAGTCTCTTCCAAGTTCGTCTGCAATGGCCTCACCAATTGCCATGGCTGTGCCTGATGGCGCGTCTTGTTTAAATCTATGGTGGGCTTCGGTTATTTCAATGTCTGCCGTTTCACCTAACACGCTAGCCGCTTGCTTTACTAGCGACAGCATTAAATTTACGCCAACACTGTAATTTGCAGCAAATACGATAGGGATATGCTTTGCTGCTTCGTCTAGCGCTGCCAACTGCGCTTTGTTAAGCCCTGTAGTACCAATCACTACTGGCGTATTATTCTCAACGCACCAATTTAAATTGGTCTCGATGATCGATGGCAAAGTAAAGTCGATCATGACATCGGCATCTTCTTTTGATAGCGAGGAAAATCCAGAACAATCTACTGGCTTTTTACCAATGCCTGCCAACTCGCCTACATTCATACCCACCCAAGGTGAGTCATCTCTTACTGTAGCGACACTTAGGTCTGCATTTTCACTTAGGTCGAGGGCTTCAATTAACACCCTACCCATGCGCCCATTTGCGCCAAATAGTCCTACTTTCATGTTTAATCTTTTAAATAATTCTCAACTTGTTCACATTCTGCCAAATGCATTCACTAATGCAATGCGATTATTAGATTAATTGAGGTGACATCATCGTTAACAGTACATATAGACGATCGCATAGAGCCTACATAAAAGGATACATAGCAGGTCATAATCTTTATTACCCTCGCCCACATTGTTATTTTTATCAGTTCGAACTCGAATTTTAAGTGCAGAGCCGATACGATACAGAAAAACGCTTCCTATCTACTCAAACACAAAAGAACACCTCTTATGAAAAAAAGGCTTATCTGGGATTTGCCCACTCGACTGTTTCACTGGCTATTGGTGCTGAGTATTTTGGCTCAATACGTGACCGCTGAGTTACTTGACGATGCCGTGCAATGGCATTTCTACATTGGTTATTTTACGTTGGGGCTGATTATATTCAGGCTACTTTGGGGTGTGTTTGGACCAAGATACGCCAAATTTAGTGAATTTGTGAAAGGCCCTGGGGCTGTGTTTGCGTACGCAAAGACTCTCTTTGATAGGGACAGCTTACCATCCGTTGGTCACAATCCATTAGGCGGCTGGTTTGTGGTGGCTATGATAATACTTGTGCTGGTGCAAGCCGTTTCAGGACTGTTTATGACTGACGACATATTTCTTGATGGACCTTTGCGAAGCATGGCGAAAGACGATGTCTTATCAATCATGAATACACTGCACCATCTGTCATTCGATACACTGGTGTATGTAATTGTGCTGCACATTGGCGCTAGTGTATTTTACGGTTTCTACAAAAGACAAAAGCTGGTGCCGCCAATGATAAGCGGTAAAAAGCCTCTGCCTGAAGACGAAGCGCAATACTACGGCGAAGCTCAGGGCATAACACACTCTCAGTTAGGCAAGGCCATTATTATTGCCCTTGTCGCTGCCGCGTGTGTGTATGTAGTGGTTGAAGTATTACCACCTTCAGCCCCTGCCGCCCAGTATTATTACTAGCCTATTTTTAGTGCTAGCCCGTCATTATTATACCCTAAACCTCGGCTGCTTCTACGAGCCCTTTATCGCGCATTAACGTGGCAATCTCAGCAACGCTGCTTGGGTCGTCGATGGTTGAGGGAATTGACACGGGCTCGTCCGCAGCTATTTGTCGCAATAATTTACGCAGGATTTTGCCTGACCTAGTTTTTGGCAGACGCTTAACAACAATGGCGCGTTTAAAACAGGCAACAGGACCAATGCTGCTTCTTACCGAAGCAACCAATTCTTTTTCTAAGTCCGCCTCATTAATATTAACGCCGTCTTTTAACAAAACTAATCCCACTGGGAGTTGCCCTTTTAGTGCATCGTTGACCCCGATAACGCTGCATTCAGCTATTGCAGGGTGTGCAGCAAGTACTTCTTCCATTTCACCTGTAGAAAGTCTATGACCTGCTACATTGATAACATCGTCGGTGCGCCCCATAATAAACACGTAACCGTCTTCATCGATATAGCCGTTGTCACCCGTGCTGTAGTAGCCCTCAAACTCTCTTAGATAACCATTGACTAGCCGAGAGTGGTCTTGCCAAATAGTAGATAAACACCCTGGAGGCAGCGGCAGTTGAATGGCAATAGAGCCTTTTTGTCCGGCTGCCGCTTCACTATCAATACCATTGAGCACTTTTACGTTGAAGCCTGGAGTGGGCACGCTTGAGGAACCAGGCTTAGTCTGCATTGGTTCTATTCCCATTGGGTTTGAGCAAATGGGCCATCCCGTTTCTGTTTGCCACCAATGATCCACTACCGGCTTGTTGGTTTTCTCTAGCGTCCAATAATACGTAGGAGGGTCTAAACGCTCTCCGGCCATAAATATCGTTCGCAGACTGGAAAGGTCATATTGCTTGATAAACTCCCCTTCTGGATCTTCTTTTCGAATAGCTCTAAAGGCAGTAGGTGCGCCAAATAAGATATTGATTTTATGCCGCTCTACCATACTCCAAAATGCACCTGCATCGGGCGTGCCTACAGGTTTACCCTCATACATTACCGAGGTAGCACCTTTTATCAGTGGTCCATAAACGATATAAGAATGCCCAACTACCCAGCCTACATCGGAAGCTGCCCAAAACACATCGTTTTCATCAATACCGTAAAGTGCTCCCATAGAATAATAAAGGGCTACTGCGTGACCACCATTATCTCGTACTACACCTTTGGGTTTACCGGTTGTGCCAGACGTATAAAGGATATAGAGAGGATCTGTTGCGTCTACCTTAACTGCAGGGACGGGCGAACACGTTTCCATTAAAGCATGCCAATCATAATCGAAGGTAGAATCGAGTTCGGCGTGCAGCTGTGGCCGTTGAAAAACCACGCAGCCATTGGGCTTATGCGAGGCAAGCTCAATGGCACTGTCTACCAACGGTTTATAAGGGAGCAGCTTTGTTCCCTCAATGCCGCAAGACGCAGTAACGATAAACGAGGGAGTAGCGTCATCTATACGTACCGCTAATTCATTTGCTGCAAAGCCACCAAATACCACAGAATGAATAGCACCTAAGCGAGCACAGGCAAGCATGGCGATAGTGGCTTGTGGGATCATGGGCATATAAATTATCACTCGCTCTCCCTTAGCTACCCCTAGGTCTTGAAGCGCGCCTGCAAAAGTAGCCACTTCCTGTAGCAATTCACTATAGCTATAGGTTCGCGTGGTATTAGTAACCGGAGAGTCGTAGATAAGAGCGGCTTTGTCTCCCCTCCCCGCATTAACATGGTGATCAAGCGCAAGGTAACTGGTATTGAGCTGCCCGCCTTCGAACCACGTTTGGTAACCGTTTGCCGAGCCAGATAGTGCTGTTTCAGGCGCTTTAAACCATTCTATGTCGCGAGCTTTTTCTAACCAAAAGCGTTCAGGAGAGGTTGTTGAGGCTGTATATTCTTCTTTGTAGTTCATAACCAAATCCGTTGTAGAGTTTGTAGTTACACTACTTCAGTATAGTCATGAATGCTTATAAGACTTCAGGCTTACATAAGTTAAGCTTTTGTTTAATAATAAAGAAGCCGGCAGCACTGCTACCAGCTTTTCAAAAAAACGAGTTCACTTTTGGTGAGATGACTTAGTCTTTTTTGTAGTCATCGTGGCATGACTTACAGCTTGCGCCAATTTTACCAATGGCATTTCTATATGCACTCTTATCGCCAGCTTCAACGGCGCTCTGTAGGCCTTGAGAAGCAGTTTTTAGCGCAGCAATTTTGGTTTCTACATCTGAGAAATTCTCCCAAATGGCATCTTTTGCGCCAGTGTCTACATTGTATTCTCTTGTATCTACTGACAAGTAATCGCCCATCATGGTAGCAAGTTGCTCTAATCGCACAGCGTTAGTTTGCATTACAGACTCATCAAACGGTAATGCACCTTTTGCCATGCCACCTAGTGGGCCCATGTTGCTTTTCACTAGTTGAAAAATCGATTGGCGATATTGTGTTGCCGCTTTTGCATGCTTTGCCGACATTGCTGGCTTTACTTGTGCAGCTAATGCGTTACTAGAAAAAGCAACACTTGAAAATGCCATGTAAGCTGTGGCTGCGATTATTGCTTTATTTATATGTTTCATGCCTGTTCCCTTTTTAACACTATGAGATTTGCTTTCTATACACTGCGGTATCAGTGGTGATTTTAATACGGCCTGTTGACCCCGCTGTTTCCAGCACGCTCTATTTATCGTGACGAAGAGCCATTCAAAGCGCAAGTAATAATTGATAAAAATCAGGCGAAATAAACTAGGAAGATGCTAAGCGCATATTAGAGGCAAACGCAGTGCACGCGTAAAATTTAGAATTGGGTAACACAAGAAATTGTAGCAATGAAGAGTTTAAAAACTGAAGGCAAGTAAAAAAGGCAAGGCCCCTTTCGGGGCCTTTAGTGCGGCGTAATGCCGCTACCATGTTGAAATGGTGATCACACCGCTTAATAGTGTGGTGTGATAAATTCAGTGTGGTTGAAGATTAAATTCTTCCGTTAAGCTCAGCTGAAATTGGTGAGTCTTGTAGACCTTGCTCAGCAATCCACGCTTGAAGTGTTTTGCCGTCTGCTTCTGGCGCTTGTAGATCTTTACTAGGCATTTTTTTAACAAGTAATGTGCCTACTTCAATCGCATTGCTCGTTACCGCCGTACGAATAAGGCTTTGTCCGTTACAAGAAACGCCTGCGTAATAATCGCGAAGTTTCAAACGGTAATCTGACTGTACGCTACGCATCTTTTTACGAAGCTCACCTTTGTCGTCAGCCTGTACGATAGTACAGATATTAGCTAGTGCATCGTTGATGCCGTCTGCTTGTGCTGCGTTAGAGAAAGCAAGTGTAGATGCTGCAATGATGATAGAGGTTTTAACTATTTTCAACATGGTTAAAGTTCCTGTGGTTAATGGTTTAATGTTTTTTTTGCAACTCACTCGTCGTTGCTTGAGTTGTATTAAACGCCACCTTCGCAAAAACAAAAACATGTTGAACAATATATAAGTATTCAAACCTATACTTTAGTTGAAGCCAAAAATTATCACCTAGCCTTAAATATGAAATTTATCAATTAAATTCAAAAGCTTAAGAGTCACCACCGCAAAAAAGTGGGAATTATTGAACATAGGAAAGTAAGGACAAAAGGTATGAATTGAGGAGTTGATTAGGCCAAATTGACCTAGATAGACAGTGGCTACAGACAAAAAACGCCAGTTAGCATGGCTAACTGGCATTTAATCGTTATGTTTCTAAGCTATCTTTCCGTTCTATGTTTTTGGCTATTTCGTTAAGCCTTTAAACATGGTGAGGTGTGTGACCTCACCAGCATTACGGCAGTAACTTAACACCTAAAAAGCTGACTAATTTAATTAGTTAGGTCGTCAAAGAACTTTTTGACGCCATCAAAGAAGCCTTGTGCTTTAGGGCTATGCTTGCTTGACGCTTTACCCATCGACTCTTCAAGCTCGCGCAATAGCTCTTTCTGCTTAGATGAAAGGTTCACTGGTGTTTCTACCACAACCTTACACATTAAGTCGCCCAGCGCGCCGGTACGCACCGACTTAACGCCCTTGCTGCGTAAGCGGAACATACGACCAGTCTGAGTTTCAGGGCTTATCTTCAGCTTCACTTTACCGTCGAGGGTAGGAACTTCTAACTCTCCACCAAGGGCTGCGGTGGTAAAGCTTAGCGGTACTTCGCAATACAAGTTGTTGCCATCACGCTCAAAAATTTCGTGGTCGCGAATATGTACTTGAACATACAAGTCGCCTGCTGGCGCGCCGTTTTCACCGGCTTCACCTTCACCTGACAAGCGAATTCGATCGCCCGTATCCACGCCTGCTGGTATTTTAACATTAAGGGTTTTCGTTTTTTCTTTGCGACCATGTCCGTGACAGCTGTTACACGGATCTTCAATAATTTTGCCTTTACCCGAACAGGTAGGACAGGTTTGTTGAACCGCGAAGAAACCTTGACGCATTTGTACTTGGCCGTTGCCGTGACACGTTGGGCAAGTTTTTGGTGTAGAACCATTTTTAGCGCCAGAGCCATCGCACACTTCACATTCTGCCAATGCAGGAACACGAATATCAACGCTCTTTCCTCGAACCGCTTCTTCTAGCGATAGTTCAAGGTTGTATCGAAGGTCTGAACCTTGACGAGCGCGAGATTGTCGACCGCCTCGACCGCCGCCACCAAAGATATCGCCGAACACATCACCAAAGATGTCGCCGAAATCTGCACCGTTGCCGTAGCCACCACCACCGCGGTTAGGATCAACACCTGCGTGACCATATTGATCGTAAGCAGCACGTTTCTGTGAATCTGAAAGAATCTCGTAAGCTTCTTGAATTTCTTTAAACTTTACTTCAAGTGCTTTGTCACCCTCAGTACGGTCTGGGTGATATTTCATCGCTAGCTTTTTGTACGCTTTTTTAATTTCGCGTTCGCCAGCACTTTTATCTACTCCAAGCACTTCGTAGTAGTCACGTTTCGACATATCGTTTACTTACCCTACTTATTGTCGACAAGCTATGTGAGTTGCCTGTCAAATCTACATCTGACTGTTGTGAAAATCACCTGCGCTGCTCATACGCTAACGACAAGTCATTTACACAACAAAGGCGCAGCAAGAAAATCCTGATGCGCCTGAACTGCTAAAACAGCCCGGCGCACCGGGCTAATCAATACAGCTTACTTTTTGTCTTCGTCTTTAACTTCTTCAAATTCAGCGTCAACTACATCGTCGTCGCCTTTTGCAGAAGCTTCGGCCTCAGCGCCTTCTTGTGCACCACCTGCTGCACCTTGTTGCGCTTGCGCAGCTTCCATCAACTTGCTAGACGCTTGGATAAGTTCCTGCGTTTTCGCTTCAATTTCAGCTTTGTCTTCGCCTTTGGTCGCTGTTTCCAGCGCGCTTAATGCTTCTTCAATTGGCGCTTTGTCTTCTGCACTTAGTGCATCGCCAACTTCTTCCATTTGCTTACGAGTCGCGTGGATCATGCCGTCAGCTTGGTTGCGCGCCTGAATGAGTTCCTCGAACTTCTTATCAGCTTCTTTGTTCGCTTCAGCATCTGCTACCATTTTTTCTACTTCATCGTCACTGAGACCTGAAGACGCTTTGATAGTGATTTTCTGCTCTTTACCCGTGTCTTTGTCTTTCGCTGATACGTGTAGAATACCGTCTGCATCTAGGTCGAAGGTTACTTCGATTTGCGGAACACCGCGCGCTGCTGGACGAATACCCTCAAGGTTGAACTGACCAAGAGACTTGTTGCCGGTTGATTGCTTACGCTCACCCTGTAGTACGTGTACTGTTACCGCAGACTGATTGTCTTCAGCTGTAGAGAACGTTTGCGACTTCTTCGTTGGAATAGTCGTGTTCTTCTCGATTAGCGCCGTCATCACGCCGCCCATGGTTTCAATACCAAGAGACAGTGGAGTAACGTCTAGAAGCAATACGTCTTTAACATCACCTGAAAGAACACCACCTTGGATTGCCGCACCTACTGCAACAGCTTCATCAGGGTTAACGTCTTTGCGCGGCTCTTTGCCGAAGAATTCAGTGACGTACTTTTGCACCAAAGGCATACGAGTTTGACCACCGACCAAGATGATATCGTTGATATCACCCACCGATAGGTCTGAATCAGCAATCGCTTGCTTAAGTGGACCAAGCGAATTTTTAACTAACTCTTCAACAAGAGATTCTAGCTTAGAGCGAGTTAATTTAATCGCTAAATGCTTAGGACCTGAACCATCAGCAGTAATGTAAGGCAGGTTAACCTCTGTTTGTTGTGAAGATGAAAGTTCAATTTTCGCTTTCTCACCGGCTTCTTTAAGACGCTGCATAGCAAGCGGATCTTTGCGAAGGTCGATGCCTTGATCTTTCTTAAACTCGTCAACAAGATAGTTGATAACACGGTTATCGAAATCTTCACCACCAAGGTGGGTGTCACCGTTTGTCGCGAGTACTTCAAATGTGTGCTCGCCGTCTACTTCATCAATTTCGATGATTGAGATATCGAACGTACCACCACCTAAGTCGTATACGGCAACGATGTTATCGCCTTGCTTTTTGTCCATGCCGTAGGCAAGAGCAGCAGCTGTTGGCTCGTTGATAATACGCTTAACTTCAAGACCAGCAATACGACCGGCGTCTTTAGTTGCTTGACGCTGAGAATCGTTAAAGTATGCAGGTACAGTGATAACCGCGCCTGTCACCTCTTCGCCAAGATAGTCTTCGGCGGTCTTTTTCATTTTCTTAAGTACTTCAGCAGAAATCTGAGGAGGCGCCATTTTCTCGCCTTTCGCTTCTACCCATGCGTCACCGTTATCAGCCTCTATAATTTTGTAAGGCATGATGTCGATGTCGCGCTGTACTTCTTTATCTTTAAAGCGACGACCAATTAAACGCTTGATAGCGAATACGGTATTTTCAGGGTTAGTTACTGCCTGACGCTTCGCTGATTGACCAACAAGCGTTTCGCCATCGTTTGTATATGCAATGATTGATGGCGTTGTACGATCGCCTTCCGCGTTTTCAAGTACGCGTGGTTTGTCGCCGTCTAGAACTGCGACACATGAATTTGTTGTACCTAAATCGATACCTATGATTCTACCCATTTTCGTGTCTCCGAAAAGTTTCTTAATTCTGTAAAATTAGTGGGGTTATTCCCGCTATTTTCAATAGTTGTCAGTAAAAAAACTGACTTTTTTGTGTCTTTTTTCGCTGTGCGTTGTTTGTTCAACTTACGCTTGCGTATCAACACCACCGCTTGGCGCGCGCGATACCATTACCATGGCCGGGCGGAGCAAGCGGCCGTTAATTTGATAACCTTTCTGCATCACCGCCATTACTGTGTTTGGCGCGTGGTCTGCACTTTCTTGCATCGACATTGCCTGATGCAAATCAGGGTTAAAGGTTTCGCCCTGCGGATTAATAAGGGTTAATCCAAATTTCTCAATAGTGCTCATAAAACTTTTGTGGGTCATTTCCACACCTTCGAGCAGCGGCTTCACCGCTTCATTGTCGCTATCAGAAAGTTCGATAGCACGCTCTAGGTTGTCAACAACAGGCAGAAGCTCACCAGCAAAACGCTCTAATGCGAATTTGCGTGCTTTTTCAACTTCACCTTCAGCGCGACGACGAGCATTGTCGGCATCAGCTCGAGCGCGAAGTACGCCGTCTTGTTGCTCTTTAATCGTTGCTTGAGCTTCAGATAAAGCAGTTTCTAGCTCGTAAATGCGCTGTGAAGCTTCATCCTGAGGGGCCTCAGTACCTTCTACTTCTTGGCCTTCAACTTCTACTTCTTCAGTAGCCTGCACAGTTTCATCAACTGCGTTTTCTTTATCTGCGTGCACGTCGCGACTATCGCTCATGCCTACCTCCAAACATTGTATAAATTGGGCAACACCCATTTGCTAGCATTACTAGACAAAGGGAATATCTATGTTGCGCTTATTTATGGGGCTAGTTTGTAAGCGATCAAGGGTAACCACACAATTTTTGTGGTTTGAATTTAATTTTTTTTCAAAAAATAATTATCAGCGTGAATACTGCTCACTATTGTGAAAATCGTGTTAACGTAAATCAGTGATTTTTATGAGGTGGTGAATGCTTAGCATTTGGTCGGTAGGCAGTATTGTTGCCGTGTATCTTTTTATTTTGTTTGCTATTGGCTTTTGGGGCGAAAGGTACCTCAAAGACAATCGGCAGCATCCTATTTTATACAGCCTAGGTTTAGGCGTTCACTGCACGTCGTGGGCGTTTTTTGGTACCACATCGCAAGCCGCAGAATACGGTTGGGCCATCGTGCCTACTTACATGGGCATTATATTAACCATGGTTTTTGCATTTCCTGTGGTACTGCACATTAGTCGGTTATGCCAGCAACACAATATCACTTCCCTCGCTGACCTGATTGGTATGAGATACAAGCACTCTCACCTTGTCGCGGCTTTTGTTAGCGTACTGTGTTTTGTGGGGGTTATTCCGTACATCGCTTTGCAGCTCGACGCCATTACCAAAAGTATTACTCTGATCACACCCAATACCGCCGAAACCAGCCAGAGCGTTAGCATGTATGTGGCTTTGTTGATGGCTATTTTTGCCATCATCTTTGGGACGCGAACCCTGAACTTAACCGACAAGCACCCTGGGCTTTTAATGACTATTGCATTTGAGTCGGTGTTTAAGCTTGTGGCGCTGTGGTGTATTGGTATTTTCGTTTGCTATTTTATGTTCGACGGCGTTCTCGACCTTATTTCACAAGCGTCTGTACATGAACAAGCGCGAGAGGTTATCTATGCCGACAGCGCTCCCCTTGTTTATGTTACTCACGTCATGCTTGGGGTTTGCTCCATGTTTGTACTGCCGCGTCAATTTCATATGAATTTTGTTGAACTCAACGGCGAAGGGGAGCTGCGAACCGCCCGCTGGTTTTTCCCCGTGTACTTATTGGGTATGACCATTTTTCTCATCCCTTTGGCTTTGGCTGGCAAAATGCTGCTGCCTGAAAGCGTAAGCTCAGATACCTATGTATTGGCGCTTCCTCTTTTTGCCGAAAACACGCTGCTCTCAATCATTGCGTTTTTAGGAGGATTGTCTGCAACCACCAGCATGGTGATTGTGGCCACGCTTGCCCTAGGCATTATGATTGCCAACAACTTAGTTACACCGCTTTGGATAAAAGCGAGATTAAGAACCGAGCCAAACCATACCCTTGAGACAAATAAAGTACTCGTTATTCGTCGCTTAACCGTGTTGGTAGTGCTGTCGGTGGCCCTTTGGTATCACCTCAATGTCAGCCAAGCCGCACCGCTAGTAAAAAGCGGCGTAATCGCCATCGCCTTACTGGGGCAGTGCTTTCCTGTGCTCATGTTTGGACTTTATTGGAAAAAGAGTACCAAATCTGCGGCTTTGGCCGGGTTATGTGCAGGTTTTCTTTGTTGGTGTGCCTTACTGCTCTACCCTAGCATCATGTCCAGCTACTATTTTTATGCGCCGCCTACCGATGCTCAGCTAGGTATTGGCTTTATTGCTTCCCTTATCGCCAACGCAGCAGTTTTTATCCTGGTTTCGCTGGTTAGCTTGCTGAATCAACAAAAATTAAGTGATAAACGAGGCACTATTAATCACCCAGTTTACAACCACGCTGACGATAAAGATGACAGTGAACATATTGAGTCATCCACACCCTATTTAAAAATTCGCGTAGGTGACATCGTCTCTCTGACCCACAGAGTGCTAGACAAAAAAAGTCACGACACGTTAATAAACCAACTTTCTGTAGACGTCTCTGATGCTCGCGCTAATGGGCTTGCCAATCACACCTTATTGCAACGAGTAGAGCAATTGCTCGCAGCGCAAGTAGGAGGACCAAGCGCTCGTATACTATTAGGCGCTATTGCCGATAAAAACACAGATTCACTTCCCGAGCTTGTAGACTGGGTGGAAGAAGCCTCTCAGTCGTTTCAGTTCAATCACGAGGTACTGCAGTCGTCTGTGCAAAACATAGAACAAGGGATCAGTGTGCTTGACGAAAAGCTGCACTTACTTGCTTGGAATGAACGCTACGTTGAACTGTTCAGCTACCCTAGAGGCTTTTTAAAAGTCGGTATGTCAATACATGACATACTGAGCTTTAATGCCAAACGAGGGCTTTTTGGGAATCAAGAGCGCAACAGGAACGAAACCGATACCAGCACTTCAGCGACAACAGATTCAGCGACAACAGCGTCAGCTGCAGCAAATTCGACTGCATCAGATTCGACAGCTTTAGATTCAACGAGCATAGATACTGACATTAATGATGTAGATGAGATAAATAGCCGCATTAATCAAGAAATAGAAAAGCGCGTTCAGTTTATGCTGGCAGGGAGTCGCCACAAATATATACGAAAACAACATGATGGCAGGGTTATAGAACTTAACGGCGCTCCCCTTCCAGGAGGTGGCTATGTAACTACCTATAGCGATATTACCGAATACATCGCCATTCAAGATGAATTAAAAGAGTCAAAATCGGAACTTGAGCAGAGGGTAATGCGACGCACGAAAGAACTTCAGCTTGCCAAGCAACAGGCTGATGCTGCAAACGAGAGTAAAACTAAATTTTTAGCCGCTGCAGGACACGATTTGATGCAGCCGTTTAACGCGGCAACCCTTTTTGCTTCTATGCTAGAGAAGAAAACGAAAAACAGTGAATTATCTGGCTTGTCTGAAGGCGTAGTGAATTCACTTAATAGCGCACAAACGCTACTTTCTATGCTGCTAGATATGACAAAGTTAGACTCTGGCGTGCTCAAACCCAATAAAATCACCTTCGCCGTAGACGACGTACTTTCATCATTAGTGACAGAGTTTAGTCTTATTGCGTCTCAGCGAGGTATTTCATTAAAATACGTAAAAACAAACTGTCACACACACACCGATAAACACCTTTTTAGACGAGTGATACAAAACTTACTGTCTAACGCGATACGTTATACCCAAAAAGGCAGTGTTTTAATTGGGGTAAGACAATGTACCGTCAATGGTGAAAAAGCATTGAATGTATGCGTTTACGATACAGGTCCGGGTATTCCACTGCATCAACAAGAAGCTATTTTTGGCGAATTCCACCAGCTGGAAAACCCCAATAGTTCACAGGGCATTGGCTTAGGATTAACTATTGTTGATGGGGTATGCAGGTTGCTTGGGCATTCTGTATCACTGAGATCTGCTTTGAATAAAGGCAGTTGCTTTGCCATTACTGTGCCTAAGTACCCTGCCAGCGTGATGCAGACAAAGCGTATACCGCAGGGAATGGAGGCCGAACCCAACTCTCTACCGCTCGATAACACACAAGAGAACACACAAGAGAACACACACTCGCTGTTTTTAACAAACAAACGAATTCTACTTATTGAAAACGACGAACAAGTAACGGTAGCCATGCAGGCGCTGCTCAGTGATTGGGGAGCTGAGGTTATTACCGCAACAGGAAAAAAAGACGCCCTTGCTGCTTTCAAACACAAACCAGACGTTGTTATAGCCGACTATCATCTAAACTTCGGTGAAACAGGCACAGACATTTTGCAGTCAATGGACTCCACACTAACTGAACCAATAGCATCATCTGAATCATCAAAGTCGCTCAAGCCTAACAAACCAGCGCTTCGTATCTTAATCACTGCGAACCGCAGCCCTGAGATAAGGGATTTAGCCGCCAAGATGAACCTTGCCTATTTACCAAAACCCGTAAAACCAAGTGCCCTCAAGCGATTATTAAAACAGACGTTTAGCTAAAGTCGGTAAGGACTCCCCTATCGCTTAAGTATTTAGTACAGTGCCAATATGGCCTTTAACGATGCTAAATCTACTGGTTTAGTGAGATATTCGTCCATACCTGCATCGAGGCATTTTTGCTTTTCGCTATCCATGGCATGGGCCGTTAGCGCTACGATAGGTATCTTTTTGTTTTCATCTCCTGCATGCCCCTCGCGAATACGACGTGTTGCCTCATAACCGTCCACATTCGGCATTTGGCAGTCCATAAAAATAAGGTCATAATGTTTTGCTTCGGGCTTCAACAACGTGTCTATTGCTTCTACGCCATCACTTGCAACCACGACCTCAATTCCCATGTCACTCAACAACGTTACCATTACTTCCTGATTAATTAAATTATCCTCAGCCAGCAGTACATTTAAGCTGAAATGGGAGGGCGGTGTCTCGACATTCTCGAGACTACTAGCCTCTTCGCTTTTCGAAGTCGTCTCGACCATTACGTTAAACTTAAATGTAGAACCCTGACCAGGTATGCTTTCAACAGAAATATCACCGCCCATCAATTCGCAAAGTTGCTTAGTAATCGCAAGCCCTAGTCCAGTGCCACCGAACTTCCTAGTCGTCGACATGTCAGCTTGAGAGAAAGGGGCAAAGAGTTGATCTATACAAGACTCACGAATTCCAATGCCAGTATCACTAATCTCTACATTCAGTGACAGCGCCTCTTCTTTTTCTACTACACTGTAATGAATATTTACACCGCCGTTCTCTGTAAATTTTATGGCATTTGACAACAAATTATTGAAAACCTGCTTCAAGCGATGATGATCACCCATCACTCTCGTATGTTTATTGTCTATAGCTTTTGCCTTAAGCCACAAGCCTTTACTTTTCGCATGATATGCTTGTTCTTGAACAAGGTTAGTGACAAACTGATTTAAGTCGAATTCAACGTGTTCTATCGCCAGTTCCCCAGCTTCAATCTTTGAAAAATCAAGAATATCGTTGATGATGAACATCAAGGAATCTGCGCTTCGCTGAGCGGTAGAGATTAGTTTAGCCTGACTGTCGGTAAGAGGTGTACGACTGAGCACCTCAATCATACCTATCACTCCATTCATTGGCGTGCGTATTTCGTGGCTCATATTAGCAAGGAAAGCACTCTTCGCTTCATTAGCTGCATTTGCTTCTCGCTCGTGAGCGACTGCAACGTCACGCTCCAACAGCAGCTCAATCTGCTTACTTACCAGCTTTTGCCGGGCAAGATGCGCAAACCAACTAAGCAATGTACTCATCATCAATGCGAAGAAAAAATGCATCACCATCGGCAAGTCGAAAGCAATATTGATAGTAAACCAGCCGACCCAATTAAACATTATAGAGGCGAACCAGTGGACTCTGTTTGAGAGCACTATACCAGAGGCAATAAGCACTAAAACGATATTGGTTGCTTGTTCTGGCGTCTGCGAAAGCCATATATGGACGAGGCTATTGGTAGCGCCGGCAATTAACATCAGTAAGATACATGGGCTATGCCATCTCATAGGTATTGCTGTAGCGGTGCGGCTTAATACCAAACTTATAGCCGCAACAATCGATGAACAAGCGATAAGGGGCCACTTAAACGTTTCAGTAAGGAGTAAGAGATGGCTAACCGTTAGAAACGAAAAAAGGATACAAACGACAATTGCGATACGTCTTAAGTGCCCATGGTCTTCACCGCTGATTTGTCTCGGCACACACGATGTCATTACTCTTTACCCACAATAAACGTTCTATATATGTGATCATATTGTAAAAGTATTACGGTAGGTATCCGCAATTAGGATAAGAACGCTACTTTCCCTGTCACCAATAAAGAGCCGCCATTCGGTTACCATTGCTTTAAAAGCGTTATGACTTATCTACAATCTTAAGATCTATAGCGTCATCGCCGTCACTTCTTTTTTCGCCAATGAATACATCGATAACTGTTTGCTCGTGTTCGGTGAACGCGGTTTTAAAATTATCACTGTGCACAGGTATTGATTTACGCATAGGTGGAGCAATGCGCTCGTTAGCTCTTGCTAACTGCTGGGTAAAGTCTTCTATAGATATTCGATTGTAGGTATACACTCCCTCTTTCTTGCCTCCGACAGACGGCGTGAGCAGGTCGTCATGCTCAAGTAAAAACGCATGTTTGAATACCGCCTGAGATTTAGTAAAGCAATGTGTTTTGCTGCGCAGCATTGCCGCTTCTGGCAGCGCTTTAATACGAACGCTGTCATGGCTTTTTTGCCATGTAACACCACATACACTCACTACATAAGCATCATCTTGCTGTGCGACGGTTGCTCTGGCAAGTGGTGAGCCCGCGGGCATTGCGTCTAACGCCCTTATAACATCAGGTAGCTCGTTGAGAGAGAGCTTTTCTAACGTCATCACACCGCTATTAGAGGTATAGGTAAGTTTTAGCGTATTTTCTAAGTAATACACCTGGCCGGTATCTTGCCATATAGAAACAGCGTCATTTTTAAGATTGCTGATATGGTTGTTGTTTTGCTGAGAGGCAGAGAACTGTCTATTTAACCCACTCGATAATCGCTTAATAATATTTGATAACACGGTATACACTTCATATTATTGAGTATTAAGTGCTACGTATTTATAACCAGTGTGGTTTAATTCTCACACTACAAAAGTACTCGATTGGTTTATCTTTAGTTAGGGCGTGTTGATCTTCAATTGGTTTGCCCTCGATTGAATTGCCAGGCCTTACTGCTTATCGACTTTAACCACTCTACTCGCCACCTGCGCCCGCAAGCTAGAGTAGTTGAATGCCAGCTAAAGTAGGCACGGCCAGCTAACGACTGTCACGCCTGTCAACTAGCGCGTCCACAGTCGCTTTATTGGTTATTGCTACCAAATCCAATATTATCGACACTGATACCCATACCGATTACTCTAAAGGCAATACTACACATAAAAAAGGATTTGCCGTTGCGACTGTTTTTCTCCGCTTCACTGCACTCAATACTCTTTGTACTGCTAACAACCTTGATAGCAGCATGCAGTGACAATAATGAATTAAGTGAGTCTGAAAGACGATATAACGCAGCAATGGCGCTTCATGCAGAACGTATTGCGGAAACGAGAGCTCTACTTGATGAAAAACTGACAGGTCAGTTTTTATCTGACATTAACACGCTCATCTATGCAAAAGAAAAACTCGATAGTGCAGCATCTGTGTTCATTGAGGCTAAAATTGTCGGTATTACCTCTTCTGATGCGCAAGCACTTGAATTGAGGTTAAAACAGTTTGAGAAACAAGCTGCTAAATCGTCCATATTGTTATTGCGCTCAGCGTTTGATAAGACGCTTAAATTTCAAAATAGCGTGCACGATATGCCGTTAGCACCTGTAAGCGGCGCTTCGGTAAAGAGCAATTCGATGATTGAGTACATGGGCAAAAAATTCAATACCTCACTTGACGATTGCTGTCTTAAGGACCTGAAAAATATCGAAGTCTTTATGCGAGGCGCTGAAGGCGAACTCTTTTATGCACTGCGAAAACGAATTCTGAACGTAGAAAATGATTTAACTCGGGTATTGTCTGACGACGACTATCGAAGTAACTACAAAAAGCGCCTTACGGAATTAGAAAACGATATGAACGCTTACTTTCAGCCGTAAAACACCCGCAAAAACGTATAAATGTATACTAACGACTCAGCGCCAATCTTTGAAAGCGTTAAACTTGAAGGCGTTAAACTTGAAGGCGTTAAACTTGAAGGCGCTTGAAAGCGTGACATTTAGAACAGCGACCGTAAGAATAACGATAATATTAAGAACGATAACAATAAGAACGAGCCGATAAGGCATGAGGCGTATGAAAACGATAATACAACTTTCAATAAGTGCACTTTATATAGCATATATATATTCATTTAATGCTTTTGCAGAAGCGCAGTCAGAAGCTTTATCAATTGTTCACAACTACCCTGACTGTAATTATGACGTATTGAAAGAAATTACATTACAGGATGCAGCCTCACGGCTATCACATAATGATAACGATGTACGAAAAGACTCAAATTCCTCAAACGTCTCAAGCGAACAAGCTGCTCCAGATAGCAACCGCGATACACTATCCTTATTAAAGCAAGCTGCACTTCTTGATGCAAAAGAGCTTGGTGCCAGTCAAATTGTACTCGTATCCAGCGAACAGCTCTCTGATAACCGTAATGGGTATGAAAAGACTGCAAACAAAACGCGCTCTTTTGAAAAAACATCGGCTGAAAAGACCGGCACTTCTAGTTCCGACCCTACTAATTCCGACCCTACTAATTCCGACCCTACTAATTCCGACCCTACTAATTCCGACCCTACTAATTCAGACACCACTGCTTTTGACACTACTATTGTGAGTGCCACGCTAATCAGCAGCTGTAACGCCAAAGCGTTAGCAAAAATTGACGTAAAGAGAAATCGTTTGCTTGGTACTACCAAGGTAAGTATGTCCTACAAGTACAGCACCGTTGTCAAGGGACGAGACATGACCTTTGATTTTGCCGACTATGCATTAGGTGGAAAAAAGGAAGTACAAAACCCAGAGCTTAAAAACCAAGTAATTTCCTTCGATAACGGTGTATTTGGGGTAAAGGTAGAAGATGATTTATCTATGCTGCTTGAAACATTAGGCACTCCTACCGCCGAGTTAATTCTCAATGACACTGACACCTTATACGCCTATGGGCGAAACCTATGGATTGTGGTGCAAAACAACAAAGTAAAAAGCATACAGAGTGATAACACGTGGCTCTCTGCTGGTTTGATTAATTATTTTGAGTTTGATGACAGACCATTTCTTGCATGGCAAGTGAACGGATCCATTGGCAGAGGGGACGATGTAAAATCCTTTGATGCCAAACTCGATGGCAAATTAAAAGATGAATATACCTATCGACTAGCCGCAGAGAATGGCTTGTTTATCGATATCGGATTAACACTTGTGATAGATAATGAGAACAAGCGCTACGTCGCAAAAGGCTTTGCTTATGGGTATCTTGATGGCAGTGATTTTAAATCTGATTCTGATATAGCTCCTGAAATAACGAATTCGAAGCCGAGTATCTACGAAAAAACACACAGCGACCTCACCGAAGCATCTCAAACGCTAGAGCCCATTACTATTGATCAATTTTCCTTTACTCCCATACTTGCAGCGCGTGGTTATCAAGACAAGACACTGCATATTTATGACAAAAGCCTGGCTATGGTGTATTCCAATAATACACTGAGAAAAATAATAGTAAGAGACTCGTTTTTTAAACATTCAGCACCTAAGGGAAAATGGACCTTCGGACCTCTACAAGCTGGTATGAATGAAGAAAATGTGACAGCGTTATTCGGTGAAGAAAACATTTTTGCACTTGGCGATTATTGGGAAATCTATGTCGATAATCTCAAATATGAACTCTATTTTACCGAAAACGAAAAAGGCGCAATGGTACTTGATGAACTAGAGGTAGAGATGTTTTAGGACTAGCTGTCGTCGTTATAATCAACTATCACTACAGATGTGTTGCACTCTTTCACATAAAGCAATCTTATATTACATAAATGTATTTATAACTGTGTTAAAGGTTCACTATGCTTAAATTGTACGGATTTGATGTTAGTAATTACTACAACATGATTAAACTGGCGATGGCGCTGAAAGGGATAGATTATGAAGCCGTCATGACGTATCCAAATCAAACGCCAGAATATTTAGCAATCAGTCCAACGGGCAAAGTGCCCGCATTGCAAACAGACCAAGGCGTACTGGTAGAAACCAATGTCATCCTTGAGTATCTTGATGAAATCTCGCCTCAAGCACCACTTTATCCAACCGAGCCCTTCGCAAAGGCCAAGGTGAAAGAGTTAGTTAAACTCATCGAGTTATACATTGAATTACCTGCAAGGCGTTGTCACACAGAGGCATTTTGGGGCGTACCCGTTGATGACATCACTAAAAAAGAAGTGAAGCGTGCATTGTTTAACGGTGCCCAAGCGCTTGCCCGCGCCGCTGAATTTTCTCCTTATATTGCCGGTGACACGTTAACTGCGGCCGACATTATGCTGCTTTATTCTATGGACCTTGCAGCTTCCGTGGCTAACAAGCTTTTTGATGTAGATTTATATGAACATGCTCCTGGCAGCAAAGCACTCATGACCAGATTAAAAGAAATGCCGGAAGTACAACAAATTGAAACAGATAAACGGGCCGCTGCGCCAGCGTTTAACGCTTATTTGAAAAAGGCCCTTGGCAGTAAATAAACGGGTGCCAATTGGTGCATGTTGGCCAACATTATCCGTCGGTTCGCATGGCATTTTTAAATGCTATGCCAGCCTTGGTTCTATTGATAACCCCTAGCTTTTTAAGCACTGCAGAAACATGCTGCTTGACCGTTGACTCTGAAATCGCTAACTCGTAGGCAATTTGCTTGTTAAGCAAACCATCGGCGACCATTTTAAGCACTTTTAATTGATGAGGTGTAAGTAGGCTCAATCGCGTGCTGAAGTCATCCAGGGTGCTGCTAGCATTGGTAGTGGCACTGATATGCTCTGGCAACCAAGTTTCGCCGTCTAATACTGTATCTACCGCATCTATAATACAATCCACAGACGCTGATTTTGGAATAAATCCACTGGCACCCAACGCGAGTGCTCGCTGCACAATACCTGGCGCATCTTGCGCTGTTACAATAACCACAAGCACATCTGGATACTCAGCTCTAATCTCAGACAATCCGTTCAATCCCTCACTGCCTGGCATTCCCAAATCTAAAAACACGATGTCGATGCTGGTATCTTGAGATAACAGCGCCTTTGTTTCTGGAAACGTAGACGCTTCAAGTAGCACTGCGCCCTCGCTGTTTTGTAGCGCATGGCACATTGCAGCACGAAATAGCGGATGATCATCCGCTATGAGCAATTTTACCGTTACTGCGCTATTCATTCGTCGCTACCGTTTGTATCTAACATTTGTATCTGTCATCCGTTTTAACCATTGATCTCTGCCGTTGATTTGCGTCATTCAGTTTAACCATTGATTTCTGCCACCCGGCTTTCGTATTTTTGGCTGTCAATTTGTTATTTTAGTGTAAACAGAATACTAACACGACATTGGGCATCTTTCTTTTACCTACTCTTACTTAACTGAAGATTTCCTTAGTCCAAAGAGCTCGTAAATCTTAAATTATAAAAACTGTTTTAGATAGCTAATAAAAAGCCCGCTGAAAAAGCGGGCCTTTAACGTCTTTAGTTAGCAGGCTATTAGAAGCGATAGCCAACAGTTAGATGAACAGTTCTAGGGTCGCCGTAGTAACCAATTAAGGTTGTATCGCCCCCAAGCCCTGGTCCAAAGTTACCATCTTCATCGCGGGTAACAAAGTCGTAGCCGCCGGTCAGGTACTCTTCGTCGGTGAGGTTTTTCACGTGAATACCGCCGTACCAGTCTCCCTCTATGCTTTCCCAACGGGCACTGAGGTTAACCATGCCATACGCATCTTGTTGAATGAGGTCGCTTGCCTCAAACAGTAAGTAATCATCTCTGAAGTAATAGTTAGCGTTAAATGTTATGTCACCAAAACTGGTTTCCAGGAAATAATTAGCGTTGAAATTAAAGGTATTTTCTGGCGTGCTTGCTGAACCAATAAGAGGTGGTATCGCATTATTCTCCTTAATTTCAAAGTCGATGTACCCATATGCCACATCAAACTGGAGGTTCTCTGAGGCAATCCAGGTCATTTCTAACTCGGCACCCGTTGCAGCTGTTTCTGCCGCGTTTCTTAGGCGTTGATCCAGCGCGGTGGGGTCAGATAAATCGCCCTCCACACCAATATACTGTCTATCGCTATGTTCGTAAGAAAAGAGCGTTACGTTTAATCGTAAGGTATCGCTTAAGTCGCTTTTCATACCCAATTCAAAACTGTCTACCACTTCTGGATTTACCCCCGGCTCATTTATTGTTGCACGAGGGTTAAAGGTGCCTGACTTAAAGCCTTGAGAATAACTGGCGAAAAACATCATGCTGGGGTCGAATTGATACTCTAGCCCTACACGAGGTGTAAAGCGTGACCAGCTTTGAACTGCAGGAGCATCCAGCACTCCATCTCCGTCAGTATCGGTGCCCAATACCTGAGGTACTAACTGTCCTTCTGGGCGAACATAGCCTTCAATCCAACCCGTAGACGGATATACATTGTCAAAAATAAGGCCGTTATTCACGAACGCAGATTTTTCTTCGTCGGTGTAACGTGCACCAAGGGAAAGAGAGAGTTGCTCTGTGATGTTGTAATTAAGCTGTGCGTAGGCTGCATAACTTTCCGAGTTGTTACAGCCGGTCACCTCACGGGTGAGACCCGGAGCACCTAATGACTGTCCAAGTACACCTAAGATGGCATCGAAATTACCACAGCTATCACCATCGTAAAAATAGAGCCCCGACACCACGTCAAAATTATCGCCAAAGTAGTTTGCCTGCAATTCATGGGTGGTGTTGCTGTCATCATACTCTGCCGGTACATCAAAAATGGGCAGAGGCGTATTATCAAAGTCGATATTCGTTGGTGAATAACTCTCGCGGTAAGAGCCAATATATTTAAGCTCTAGATTGTCATTAACATTGTAACGGGCCAGCCAGCTGTAGCCCTCTAATTCAACTCTGTTTGATGTTGGCAAGCTGGTATAAGAGTCAAATTTTGAATCTGGAACAGGTGCGTCGGTCAACAAGCTTGGAATCAAGCGATATCCACCGCGGGCGTTAGACGTATCTTCGGTCTTATCCCAGCCAAAACGGAAGAATAAATCATCGCTAGCATGTACCTCTAGGGAGACTCTTGCAGCCCATAAGTCTTTGTTATAGTTTTCTTTGTCTTGGTTTGGCAATGCACTTAACAAGTATTCGCCGAAGCCATCTCTATTGAGATTAGCGTAACCTACACCGAGGTACACGGTGTCCTCAACTAGAGGCACTTGACCAATTAACCTGATATCACGCTGATTATAGCTACCTACGGTAGCCTCTACATTCATTTCTGTGTCGCCAGTCATTTCTTTTGTTACGTACTTAACGGCACCACCAATGGTATTTTTGCCATAAAGTGTACCCTGGGGCCCACGTAATACCTCAATGCGCTGAACATTTAACAAATCGAGCACTGCGCCTTGTGGTCGCGCAATGTAAACATCGTCAACATAAATACCTACACCGGGCTCATAGCCCCATAAGGGGTCTTGTTGGCCCAAACCACGAATAAAGGCGGTTAATGTATTGTTAGTTCCGCGACTGGTTTGCAAGGTTGTGTTTGGCGAGAATTGCTGTAGCTCAGTAAGTACACTAATGCCTTTTTCACCAAGCTCAACAGCGCCTACCGACGTTATGGCAACGGGCGTTTCTTGCAGCGACTCAAGGGTGCGTCGCGCGGTCACTTCTATACGCTCTAATTTACCTTTTTCATTTTCAACTTGTTCTGCGTTGGTTGTTTGGCTATTGGTCTGTTGTGCCCAAGCAGGAGATGCACATAAACTGGCGGCTACCGCAATGGCGCACAAACTGTGGCGAGCACTTTTGTGACAAGAAGCCTTGTGATGAGCGGCTTTGTGATGAGAAACTGGGGTGCAGCCATGACGCTTTGTGTGTGTTGTTAGTAACATAGTGAGTCCTTTTTTGTTCTAGGTGTTATTCACTGCTGGATAAGTTGCTACGGTCACGAATTACTCTAGTTAATTAATTGTTAACAGTATGTAGTACCATCGTACTATGGGATTTTTGCAAAAGTAACGTCAAACTTTACGTGTAATTTGAATACGTTAGATTTATTGACAATAAGCTTGCACGAAAGCACGTCGGTTAGTAGATCTACAATCGACTTAACTGCTTTGGAATATCTGCGGTCACAGATTTTTAAAGGAAAACAACTATGTTAAGTATGATTGGCTTAGTAGGCGGGCTATTGCTACTTATTGTGTTAACAATACGTGGAATGAACCTGTTTATCGCTGCCCCCCTGTGTGCGCTTATTGTGGCGCTTACCAATAACATTGCGGTATTTACTGGCGATGTAAACTTTGTAGAAACCTACATGAGCGGTTTCTCAGGGTTTATTGCGTCGTGGTTTTTCATGTTTTTGCTGGGGGCGTTGTTTGGCAAATTTATGGAAGACACCGGTGCGGCAGATTCGGTATCTCAATGGATAATTTCTAAAATTGGCTACAAGCAAGCTGTACTAGCAGTGGTTATGGCCTGCGCCATACTTACCTACGGTGGCGTGAGTGTATTTGTGGTGGCGTTTTCCGTCTATCCCATGGCGGTAAGCTTATTTAAAGATGCCAATTTACCGAGACGATTTATTCCAGCCGCCATGGCCTTTGGCTCGGTAACCTTTACCATGACGTCTGCGGGCTCACCAGAAATCCAAAACTGGATCCCAATTAAATACTTGGGTACATCGCCTTTTGCTGCATGGGAAGTCAGTTTAATTGTCGCTATTTTAATGGCGGTATTCGGATATTGGTGGCTCGCTAAAATGATTCGAAAAGCAGTTAGTCAAGGTGAAGTGTTCGAGGCAAGGGAAAGCGACCCTGAAATTCGGGAAAGGGACCTTCCACACCCATTTACCGGTATTGTGCCCCTGCTCGTTGTGCTTGCCATTTCGTTTTTATTTCACGAAGAATTGGCTCAGTTAGCGTTAATTCTAGCGTTGGGCGGCGGCGTGCTTTGTTTACTAGCCATAAACTTTAAATACTTTCAAAGCTTGCCTGTTGCCATCAACGCCGGCACCACCGGAGCGCTTATTGCCATTGGCAATACCGCAGCGGTTGTGGGCTTTGGCTCAATTGCAAAAAATACCGACGCTTTTCAACAAACGGTTGCCCTAATGACTCAAATCCCTGGCAATGAGCTCATTGGTGCAGCCATTGCAGTCAGCGTTATAGCTGGTTTAACAGGCAGCGCTTCGGGCGGCCAAGCCATCGCCCTTCCCTTGGTAGGTCCACACTATATGGAACAAGGTGTAGAGCCAGAACAGTTGCACCGGATTGTGTCTATTTCATCGGGCGCGCTCGATTCACTGCCTCATAACGGGTATGTCGTCACAACGATTCGCGCAATTTGCCATGAAACCCACCAAGCAGCTTATTGGGCAGTAGGTGCGCTGACTGTCGTTGTGCCCGTATTAGGGTTAGCGCTGGCCATCGGTCTGTTTAGCATACTGTGATAAAAGGGAAAGATATTACTATGATTCAGCGTTTTAACGACTTACTAGTGCTGGCGAGTACGTACACTACTAGGAAAACTTCACTTTTTCGCCCTGCGATAACTCGAATTTTGTCTGGCGGCAGCTCTGATGGAGAGCCTGGCGGCAGCCAAGGCACCGGCGTGTTAGCTGCGCTGGCAGCTAGGCTAGCAGATAAGCTAACAAGTAAGCTAACAATTAAGTTAATAGCGTCGCTGCTGTTACTTTCTGCACTGACAACCACCGCTTTACAGGCCAACGGCGATGTGAATACCGATAAGCAACAGCAACATACCTTGTTGGTGAATAAGCACACCTTTCACATAGACAGTTTTACTACCTTTGGTGGCAAAACCATTAACGATGTAAAGGTAGGCTGGGAAGCCTACGGTAAGCTTAATGCACAAAAAGACAATGCAATCTTAATTACCCATTACTTTTCTGGCACTTCCCATGCGGCGGGTAAATACAGTGCTACCGATCAAAATGCAGGGTACTGGGACAGTATTATTGGCCCAGGCAAAGCCATTGATACCAACCGCTTTTTCGTTATTAGCGCAGATACCTTGGTGAATTTAAACGCTTACGATGAAAAGGTGGTCACCACCGGGCCCGCCACCATTAACCCATCCACAGGAAAACCCTACGGATTAGACTTTCCGGTAGTGACTATTCGCGACTTCGTTAATGTGCAAAAAGCCTTATTAGAAAGCTTAGGCATTAAGAAGCTTCATGCGGTGGTAGGGCCGTCGATGGGCGCCATGCAGGCCATTGATTGGGCAAGTGCCTATCCAAGTTGGGTACCTAGAATGCTGTCGGTAATAGGCGCAGGGGAAAGCGACGCTTGGACGACGACGGCTCTTGAGCATTGGGCTGCGCCTATAAGACTCGATAAAAAATGGAACAAGGGCAACTATTCTCCAAAAGAAGGGCCAACTGATGGACTTACCGCATCGCTAATGCTGATAACGCAAAATGCCCTAACCCCTGAGTTTTTTAACGCTCAAGGTAATATGCTAGGCTTTAAAAACCTAGAGCAAGCTCCCCTGTCCAGTATTAACGAACAACATTCCATCACAAAGTGGTTAAAAGCACGGGCGGCCGCCCGTGGTAAAAAGATGGATGCCAATCACCTGCTTTACTTGGTAAGAGCGTGCCAGCTTTTTGTCGCAGGACATAAAGATAACCTAGATGCGGGACTAAACAACATCAAGGCAAAGACGCTGTTTCTGCCTGCCGATTCTGATTTATTACTGATGCCCTATTTAGCTCAACATGCACATCAAACGCTTAAGCAGCAGGGAAATAACAGCGAATATACCGAGCTTCAAGGGTCACTCGGACACCTAGAGGGCGTGGCAAATATATCAAAACAGGCAACCGCTATTCGCCAGTTTTTGGAAAATAAGTAAAGGATTTTTATGATGACTATCAACACTATTATCAAAGCAGCCTTGGCAAGTAGCCTTTGCTTTTCTATTGCCTTACACGCGCAAACAAAACAAGAAGATATGCCCAAGCTATCTCTCGACTTATCTGACGTCACCGTATCGGGGTTGTCTTCTGGTGGATATATGGCCACACAGTTTCAACTGGCCCACAGCGATTGGGTTAAAGGTGTTGGGGTATTGGCAGCCGGCCCGTATTTTTGTGCCAAGGGCGATATTACAACGGCACTTGCCCAGTGTGTCAACAAGACCGACACCCAGCCAGATTTAACGGTTTTAAATGAGCAAGCGGCACAATATGCAAAGGCGGGAAAGCTTGCTGACTTAGACAATATGAAAGATGCCAAGGTGTGGTTATTTCATGGCAAGCGTGACGTGCGAATTGCCAGTGAAGTTAGCGATGCCTTATTCGAGCAATACACAATGTGGACAGACACTCAAAACATAAAATACGTTAACGATATGTCTATCGCCCACCTGTTTCCAACGAAAACGAACGGAACAGACTGTATGACATCAGAAAGCCCGTTTATTGGTAACTGTGATTATGACGCGGCTGGCGACATGCTTAATCATCTCGTGGAAGGGTTAACGACACCAGACGATGAACTGTCAGGTTCGCTGCATACCATTAATCAACAGGACATTGCAGGCAGCAATGCCAAAACACTGGCAAGCGAAGGCTTTGTTTACGTACCTCAAAGCTGCGCAAGCGGAGAAAGCTGTCGGGCACACATCAGCTTTCACGGCTGCAACCAATACGCTGACGCTGTGGACGATGCCTATACGTCGCAAACAGGGCTGAATGACTGGGCCGATGACAACAACATGATTGTGCTGTATCCGCAAACAAAAAAATCCCTCTTTATGCCGCTTAACCCACAAGGTTGCTGGGACTGGTGGGGATATGCTTCAAAGGACTACGCCAACAGAGATGGCGATCAGATAAAAGCAGTAAATGCGCTTTTACTCTCTCTTAATACGTTACCCTCGCCCACAACGAAAGCTGTATCTCAAGTAAAGCCTCGAGCGATGTCTCAAGTTACACAGCCTTCGCCACACCAGGCAATCGCACAGCAAACTAGCGCACAGCGAACTAAGACACAGCAGCAGATAGAGCCGATGAAGCAGGACGATAATAATGAATAAGAGAACGATATTTATCACCGGGGGAGCCAGCGGTATTGGTTTGGGCATGGCAGAGACGTTTGTAAAACAGGGGCACCACGTTATCGTGGCAGATATTAACGAAAGTGCTGCGCAAGAGGCGGCAGCGGTGCTGGCCAGTAAGTTTGGCAGCATTAATGATGGCAGCGCGAGCGCAGTGGCGGTAGATGTGTGTGACGCAGCGCAAATTGCTGCCTTACCTGAAGTACTCGGTAAGCTCACCGTTGACGTATTAATTAATAATGCTGGTATCCAACACGTTTCAAACCTTGAAGATTTTCCTGCTGAAAAATGGCAGCAGCTAATTAATATAATGCTGGTTGGCCCTGCGCTAACCACGCAAGCGCTATTACCAGCCATGAAAACACAAAACTTTGGGCGTATTATTAACGTGGGCTCTATTCACTCTCTTGTAGCCTCGCCGTTTAAGTCAGCCTATGTGGCTGCAAAGCATGGCTTGCTAGGACTTGCTAAAACCGTAGCATTAGAGACTGGTGACTATGATATTACTATTAATACCTTGTGTCCTGCCTATGTAAAAACCCCCTTAGTTGAGCAACAAATAGCGGCTCAAGCAAAGGAAAACAATATGACTGAGGATGAAGTAGTGAAAAAAATCATGCTTGAACCCATGCCGAAGAAGCAGTTTATTGAAGTTCAAGAACTAGCCGAAACTGCCGCATTTTTAATGACAAACAGCGCCAAAAACATCACAGGCCAAGCAATAACCCTAGATGGTGGCTGGACCGCAAGGTAAAACTTCCCTTTTACAAAACACTTGTGCTAATGTCCAAATCATTGGAAATGAGAGGACATTAGCGTTCCATGCCCTACCAAACCGTTGCTTTAATTGGAAAACCTCAGCACGAGGCCACTCACGACAGCTTAAATTTACTTGCCGATTATTTACTCGCCAAAGGATGCGAGGTATTGGTAGAGGAAAGTATTGCTCAAGAGCTTGAAACCGACAACATTAGAAGCTGCGACCTCGTCGCTATCGGTAAAGAAGCTGATCTAGCCGTTGTCGTTGGTGGAGATGGCAGCATGCTTGGTGCCGCTCGCGTGCTTGCCCGTTTCGATATCCATGTTGTGGGTGTGAATAGAGGTAACCTAGGTTTTCTCACCGACATTCATCCTGACGATATCATTCAGCAACTTGACTACATCTTTAACGGCGAGTGTTTCGTTGAAAAGCGCTTTTTACTGGAAGTGGGCGTTTACCGTCACGAGAAGTTAAAAAGTAATAGCTCAGCGGTCAATGAAGTCGTACTCCACCATGGAAAAGTGGCGCACATGATGGAGTTCGAAATTTATATAGACGAACAGTTTGTGTTTAGCCAACGCAGTGATGGACTGATTGTAGCAACGCCAACGGGCTCAACCGCTTATTCGCTCTCCGCAGGCGGGCCCATCATTATGCCAAAACTGGATGCGCTAACTTTAGTCCCCATGTTTCCGCATACTCTAAGTAGCAGACCTATTGTGGTAGATGCCGACAGCCAGGTATCGATGAAAGTGTCAAAAGTAAATAGTGACTCGTTGCAAGTAAGCTGCGACAGCCACATTGTATTGCCTGTTTTACCTGGCGATGAAATTCGCATAAACAAAAGCATCGATAAACTTCACTTAGTCCACCCTAAGGGCTATAGCTACTTTAACGTATTGCGTAAAAAGCTGGGCTGGGGCAGTAAGCTTTACTAATATAGGGCACTCGCCTACTACCATACGAGTGGCCGCCATACATTAGAATGCTATACATATAGACTAAGCACATATGGCTTCATTTACCCTGTCGTCATAAATTTTTCGAATTTCTCTACCCTCGCGAACTTTGTGGCGAGTTAGCCGGCTTTTCTACTTAATGTTCGCCTTACCATATAGAGAATACTGAATTTTTTACACGCCTACTCATATTTCGAGCATCTTTTTCGCACCTTTTAGACAAACCTATCACATTGAAAAATAAAGAAAAATTAACCTTTACAAATTTATTCAATTAAATTAGTAACTTATAATTTTAGTACAAGTCGGCATACCGGTTGCAACATCGTAAACAACTGGTTCGATAATCTATGTTGTTTCAACATAACCTTTGAAGGGCAAAAGAATCGATAAGTATTATCAACACCTATTTACTGAAGCGATAATAAGGAGTTTATTATTATGAGTAACAACGATATTAAATTTACTGCACCAGGTATGGATAACGATACTGCAGCAAGTACTATCAAAACGTTAGAGCAACGTTTGGTGGCGCTACTTGATCTGCAGCTTACACTGAAGCACATTCACTGGAATGTAGTAGGTCCAAACTTCATTGGTGTGCACGAAATGCTAGACCCACAAGTTGATGCAGTGCGCGAAATGACTGATACCATTGCAGAACGAATTGCCACGCTAGGCGGCGTACCGAAAGGCACACCAAAAGCCATTGTAGAGGGTCGTTCGTGGAATGATTATGAATTAGGCAAAGGCTTAGTGACCGACCATTTAAAAGCACTAGATGCAGTGTATGACGGCGTAAATGGCGATCACCGCGACGCGATTGAAGGCTTAGACGACTTAGACCCAGTGTCGGAAGATATGATCACGGGGCAACTCGCTGAGTTAGAGCAGTTCCAGTGGTTCGTAAGAGCGCATTTAGAATCAGGCAGCGGCGAACTAGCCCAATAGCTCTACCGGCAACCAATAGCCCTGCAGGTAAACGATACCAGTAGGAAGATAAAGGAAGGTTAATTTGGCCTTCCTTTTTTGTTTTCTATTTCTCCCTGTCTTAATCATTTCCCTTTCCCTATCTTTTACTTTTCTAATATTTTTCCCAACCGATTTTCTTTTTTTACTCATTTCTACCGACCTTGAACGTAATGCGAGTAATTACACAAGGTGGAATTGCCATTAACTTTACAGTGACCACTGGCAAAAAAAGTTGTAGGGTAAATTTTGAAGCAGAGATCTTGCGAACAATGGAAAGTGTGTGCTTTGTTTATATAAAACTGATTTATATGCAAATCAAAAAACACTCCCAAGGCTTAATACCCTCTGCTTAGAAATATTATTTGCAGTCAAAAACATGGTGCAAAAAAACAAAAATTAAAAACAATACTCATATAGAGCTATACGGCTAGTCTGAGATAATTCAGCGCCGATTGCCAAAACCAAACATCATTAGAAAAGAAGGAGTTCCATTTAATGGACTATTTTACAAAAGCACTTAAACACTATGCTGATTTTACAGGCCGTGCGCGGCGCACAGAATACTGGATGTTTTATCTGTTCTACATTATTTTTTACGTTGTGTGTTCAGCCGTTGGATACTTCCTTGGCACTGAATTTATAACGATGATTTACGCCCTTGCATTATTAATCCCCTCATTAAGTGCAGGCGCAAGGCGTTTACATGACACTGGCCGCTCAGGTTGGTGGCAACTACTCAATCTAATTCCGATAATTGGCACAATTATTTTGATTATTCTCTTAGCGCAAGACAGCCATGATGATAATGAATATGGGCCAAACCCTAAAGCCGGTCTTTAGGTTTAAGTTGTAGGCTGAGGTTTTAGATAATAGCCTTGGCCTATAGTTTTGTGGTTTACCTGTATAAGTAACAGGTGACGTGTAATAAAGCGCATGATGAATTTCACTCTCATGCGTTTTTTTCTTAATTTTAATGTCAATTAGCGTCAACTGACTACAATATGAAGCTGCACCAGGCAAATGCTCATCGAGATAACTAACTGAAAAAAAAGCAAGTGCAAAAAGCAAGAGTAACAACAGTTACAATAGTAAAGCGCAACAGGCAAGCCATGTATAAGAATACTGTAAAGCCTGTCTAGGGCCCGTAAATAGTGGGTCAGATAAAGATTTCCGGCAAACAACACCTCACAAATCGACAGATTACATTCGACTAGACTTTACATCTCAGAAATACTGTATATATTTACACGTACTGTATATATCATCATGTTCAACTTTATTAGGGTGTGGTTATGTTAGCGAATCTTTCGATATCAAATTTTGCCGTTGTAAAACAACTTTCTGTTCACTTTGAAAATGGCCTCACTGCGGTTACAGGTGAGACAGGGGCAGGTAAATCAATTGCCATTGATGCACTAAGCTTATGCCTTGGTGAAAGGGCCGATGCAAATGCGGTAAGAAAAGGTTCAGCAAAAGCCGAAATAGTAGCGCACTTTTCACTTGCTGATAATGCAAGTGCAAAAGCGTTTTTAGACGACCATGAATTGACCTCTGACGAAGACGAAACCAGCTGTTTTATTCGCCGGGTAATATCGAAAGAAGGTCGCTCAAAAGCCTTCATTAACGGCACCCCAGTATCTTTACAGCAACTAAAAGGTCTCGGCCAAACACTGCTTTCCATTCATGGTCAAAACACCCATCTACAGCTATTGAAAGAAGATTATCAGCGCCAGCTTATTGATAGTTACGCAGACCATTCTCATTTAATGAATGATGTTAAAGACGCTTATAGCTCGTGGAGAGACAAGCAAAAAACTCTCAATGAACTGCGTTCGAAAGCTCAGCAAAGAGAAGATCGTCTACAGTTACTTACCTATCAGGTGCAAGAACTCGACGAGTTTGCCATTGAGAATGGCGAATTTGAAGAACTTGAAATTGAGCACAAGCGCTTAAGCAATGGTCAGAGTTTATTAGAACAAGCGCAAACCAGTGTGTATAACCTCTATGAAAATGATGAAGGAAATGCACTGACCGTTATTCAAAGCAGTATTGAGAAGCTTGGCGAATTAGAAGCACACGATGCAAGCCTAACGCCTATCATCGCCCTGCTTAACGACGCATCAATTCAAGTTGAAGAGGCAGCAAGCGAACTGCGTGGTTACTGCGATCAATTGGAAATAGACCCTCTGCGTTTACAGCAGGTTGAAGCTCGCTATTCAAAAGCGATGGAGCTGGCTCGTAAACACGCTGTAACGCCAGAAGAACTTGCTCAACATCACCAGTTATTGTCGCAAGAATTTGCCGCACTTGGTGAGCAGGAAAGCTTACTAGGCACACTCGAACACGATGTTGAATCAGCAAGGCAACATTATTTAGTGGCAACTAGCAGTTTATCTGAAAGCCGAATGAAAGCGGCCGAAAGTTTTGCAAACGACATTGAATCACAAATTCAGCAAATGAATATGCCGCACGCTAAAGTGTGTATTGATATTCTTTATGACGAGCTGAAAAAGCCCGCAGTTAATGGGTTAGACTCGATTGCCTTTAAAGTATCAACGAACCCTGGGCAAGATGCCGACGTATTGGAGAAAGTGGTATCAGGCGGTGAGCTTTCTCGAATAGGTTTAGCTATTCAGGTTATTGCTAGCGATAGCCATGCTACCCCCACTATGATTTTTGACGAAGTGGACACCGGTATTAGCGGACCAACTGCTTCAATCGTAGGTGCACTGCTAAGAAAATTAGGAAAGCAGTCTCAGGTTATGTGTGTTACCCACTTACCTCAAGTGGCGGCACAAGCACATAACCAGCTTTTTGTTACCAAGCTTACTGATGGCGAAAGTACAGAAACACAGATGATACCGCTGACTAAACAAGACCGAATTGACGAACTCGCCCGACTGTTAGCTGGCGACAAAGTAACCAAGTCGGCACTTGCTAACGCAAAAGAGCTGCTAAAAAGCGCTTCATCGAACTAAAATGCAGTTGATTGGTCATAGTTGTCAATGTAGCATGCCTTCGCGCTTGCACTAAAACAGCTGAGGCTTCCTTACGAGGAAACCTTTAGGCACTAACAAAGGCAATACTGGACTTATATACGCATGAAGTTGCACCATCTTATAGTTATTCTTTGCATTACATTTACTACTACAGCCTGTTCTAACTGGATTTTCAGGATTGACGTTCCGCAGGGCAATTTTCTAGATCAACGTGATGTTGAAAAGCTGCGTATTAATATGACAAAAGAACAAGTTATCTACGTGTTAGGTAATCCTGTTGTTCAAGACTCTTTTGATAACGACACATGGTACTACGTCTACGATATGAAGCGTGGTATGAAAGACCGAGGCGACGACTTCCAGCGTCAGATGATCATCACGTTTGTAGATAATAAAGTGGCAAACGTTGAAGGCGATTTTGAACTGTCTGAAGACTTTAATACTCCACTCGACGAGTAAATCAATCACGTTGTTTTACAGCACTGCAGAAAAATAGAACAGAAGCCGGCTATTAACCTGCTTTTAAAGGTGCTTTTATTTTCAACGATATTAGATTTAAGCTGTTAGACTCGGAGCATTAGACTTAAAGCGCTAGATTTGAGGTATTTAATTAGGGTATCAATATGGAACATAGCTTTTGGCACAGCAAATGGCACAATAATGAAATTGGGTTTCATGAACCCACTGGTAATGCCTTGCTGGTGAAATATAGTGGTGTTTTATTAGGCCCAAATAGCAATGAAGCCTCACAAAAGCGAATCTTTGTGCCCTTATGCGGGAAAACTAAAGATATTGCATGGCTGCTGTCAAAGGGCTGCCAGGTTGTTGGTGCAGAGCTTAGCGAGGTGGCTATTACACAGCTGTTCGACGATCTAGACATTACTCCCACTGTTAAGTCTTCGTCTAAAGGTAGAGTATATTCAGCCCCTAACCTTACCATTTTTGTTGGTGATATTTTTTCACTGCGCCGTGATGACATTGGCAAAGTAACAGGTGTGTATGATAGAGCAGCATTAGTTGCTTTGCCCGATGAACTGCGTCGAAAGTACGCTAACCACCTTATAGACATAACTCATAACGCCCCTCAATTAGTTATCACATTCGACTATGACCAGAGTGAACTGCCAGGTCCTCCTTTTTGCGTGAATGATGAGATGGTTGCGGATTTATATGCTAGCAATTATTCAATTTTACAGCTTGAGCGCTTAAACGTAGAAGGCGGTTTAAAAAGAAAAGTGAAAGCAGACAGCCTAGTCTTTAAGCTAAGTCTTTAATCTTGGTATTTAGTTCTGGGATCAAATTTTCTGTACTTTAGAACTCGCAACAGTTGGTTATTTTTAACGACTACAATAACCAAGACCATGGTAATGGCCTGCTAATAGAGGCAGCGACTTTTCAGCAAGTCACATTGAGTGCAGACGATACCGGTGTATACACGTTTAGTTTCGATGCTAGAGCCCCTAGCGAAGGTGCTATTGCCGAGCCCACTGTGGCGACTGCTTATGTACAAACCTTGGACCCATCAAACGGTTTTGCTACTACAGCACGTGTGGAAATCGATTTATCTACAATCTCAAGTTCTGATTGGCAAACCTACAGCGTTGATTTCAATATTGACGGTGAGGCTATGGCTGGACAGTTGCTAGAGTTTGGTTTTACAAACCGCACTACTGGCTTTGCTCCCTCGGCAATTGTCGTTGATAATGTAGACTTCAACCTGGCTGTTGGTGGAATAAACTTCGCCAGCGACTTTGAAAGTGGCGACCCAAGCGGTGGTGAAATTGGTGATAACTGGTTAAGTTTTGCCGCGGTATTTGGGGCGGATGGTAATTTTGCCTATAGCTATGGGCCATTCCCATCACCAAACAGCACTGGCGGATTTACCAGCTATGCCTCAGGCGAAGCCACAGAGAGCCAAGGTACTCAGTATCTGAATGTGTTCAGCGATTACAAAAACGCCGACCATGGCAACGGACTCACTATCGAGGCCGCAAGTTTTCAGGAGCATACCTTCTCTGCATCTGATGCCGGCGAATATTCGTTTTCGTTCGATGCCAAAGCTCCTTTTGAGGGTGGTATTGCCCCACCCACCACAGCGTACGCCTACATTCGCGTACTCGACTCTAACAATGGATTTGCTTCATCCGTTGATATTCGAGTGGATTTGAGCGCAGTCAGCAGCAGTGAATGGGCTCGCTTTACTGTACAGGCAACGCTAGAAGACAGCTTAGACGGTCAAATACTTCAGTTTGGGTTCTCAAACTCAGCCACCGACTATAACCCCAGCGGCATTTTCTATGACAACGTAGAATTTTCCCGAGCTGAGTGAGGAGATACGAAATGGAATATTTCAATAAAAATGTATCGAGCGCGGAGCAAGGGTTCATGAGTACTGCCACAACAAAGGTTCATTTCGCCAGCAAACAGCTTTTGATTGCTGCGGTTGCTTTAATGACCTGCACCTCGTTAGCAGCACAGGAAGCTGAAAGCGAACAAGATAAAAATGACGCTGACGTAGAGCGAATTATTGTCACTGTAGAGCGCAGAACACAGGACTTACAAGACTTAGCGGGCACTGCCTTTGCGTTTTCTGGAGAGGATTTAAAAGCCCAGGGCATTCAGGATATTACTGATATCGCAGAGTCTATCCCCGGTCTTGAGATTGGTAATAATCAAGGTAACGTGGAGGTGTGGATTAGAGGTATAGGCAGTTCTAACAACACCGAGCTTGGCGACCCTGCCGCTGCAACTCACCTAGACGGTGTCTACATTCCTCGTCCTTCAGGTATTGGTTCTGCCTTTTTTGACATATCGAGAGTAGAAGTAAACGTTGGCCCGCAGGGCACGCTGCGCGGTCGTAACGCCACCGCCGGCTCGGTAAACATCATTCCTTGGCGACCGGCCTTGAATCAGTGGAATGGAAGTGCAGAAGTGGAGGTGGGTAATTATAATCAGCGTTCTATAACAGGTGCGCTTAACATTCCTGCTACCGATAACTTAGCCTTTCGCATTGCAGGCACTAAAGTTGATCATGACTCGTATTATAACGATGTCGGCCCCTTAGACCTTGAGCTTGCCGAGGCCGCAGATAACCTTGGACTGCGTTTTCAAGCGCTGTATGAGCCCACGGATGACTTAAGTATTTACCTTTCTTATGATTACGCCCGGGAACAGGGAACTGGGTATACTGGTACTAACTTTGCGCTGCCATTGGGTTTAGGGATTGACCCAGATGACATTGAAGACCCTCGAGATGTCGTCGGAAGAGGCTTCACTCCAATTCAAGACACTATCCACGATGGATTTAAAATTGAAGTTACGTGGGATATGGGTAAGGCCCTACTTGAGTACAACGGCAGTTATCGAAACTTAATTTACGACTATCAAGCCGCCACACCGCTGTCGCCTGATTTCCCTGGCGTATTTGAAGCACTAGACCCATTAGACCAAGCAATTGATGACTTTTCACGCTTTCAGTTCTTAACCGACTCAGAATCGATTATTCACGAACTCCGCCTGCTATCTGATGATGATACCAGTCGCTTAACCTATACCGCAGGTATCTTCTTATTTAATGAGAGACAGCAAACGTTTCTAGCATCGGCTGGCGATAGAGGCGGCTTTTTCCAAGGGGCTGAATTTAATCAACCAAATACGGATACCGATTCATTTTCTGTTTACGGTGATGCTACCTATGAGTTTAGCGCAGAAACTCGCTTAACCCTCGGCCTTCGTTACACTGAAGATACAAAAACCCGACAAGGTGTGAACGCGCGGTATGCGTTTGCATTGGGTGGGTTTGATGTCAATACCGGCAACCCGTTTGGTTGCTGTATGGGAGCGCGCGTTGGCACTGAAGGATTTGCGTTTGCAGGATTTGGACGCTCTATTTATGAGCCTGACCAAGATGGTGACGGTGCGGTATCTGATGCTGAATTTTTAAACTTTTACTTCGACGGTATTGCTCAGTTTGGTGAGCGAGACACCCTTGATGATATTTTTGCTAACGGCATTACTCCGGGCGGCGCAGACGTGCGCCCTGCGTGTTCAGATAGCGACGTTACCGACAACCTGATTTGTAACCAAGACGGCACCCACTCTTTTGCTGTGCCCATTTCACCAAACAACTCAATTACCGTTCAAGACGGACGTATTGACAATAACTTTGTCGACTGGCGGATACGTATTGAGCACGACGTAAATAACGATCAGCTTGTATATGGATTGATTGCCACAGGTCACAAATCTGGCGGCTTTAACGATACGTTTAGCGATCCAACCACTGGGCTTACTCTAGCGCCAACTTATCAAGAAGAAAGCGTTACTTTGTTTGAGTTTGGCTCAAAAAATGAGTTTGATTTAGGCGACGTGCCTACTACGTTTAATTTTTCAGCGTTTTATAACGACTATCGCGATCAGGTATTTACTAACCTACTCTCTGTAGAGCAGGCCCTTGAATTCAACTCAGGCGCTCCAGTAGACCCTCTCGACGCAACGCCAGGCGCACTGGTGGTATCGTTTAGCTTTAACGCCGCAGATTCAGCCATTTATGGTATGCAGTTTGATGGCAAGTTTGAGCTTCCCTACGATATTAACCTTAATTGGACAGCGTTGTGGCTTGAGGCAGAAATTGAAGACAGTCAAGATATTCAAGACTCTCGCTTTCAAGCAGATGTGGCACCCGATGAAGCAGTGTTTCAGTCTATTGACGGCAACCGACTGCCACGCACTCCTCGCTTTCAACTCAATGCAAGCTTAAGCCAGGTGTTTGATATCAGTTCTGGCACCATTGATTACGTTATATCTGCAGGTTGGCGGGATGAGCAGTTTCTCATTATTTTTAACAGCATCGATTATCAAAACCCTGACAACCCGCGCCGCCGTTTAGACGACAGCGTAGACGCCTATTGGACCGTTGACGCTGGTTTGGGTTACACCCACGGCGATGGGGCACTCAGATTTGAGGCGTTCGCTAACAATCTGTTTGATGAGGTTCGCACTGCTGCAACCATTATTACCCAATTTGATAACACACGCTTCTTCACGCGCCCCAGAACCTTTGGTGTGCGCATGCGCTACACTTACTAATTAAGGTTTGTATTATCTAACAATTGATTATGGACGGCGACGCCCTCATTAGGGTGTCGCAGCGTTTACATGTTATTGAAAACCGTTAGGCACGCTTAAGGAGTGATGCAGTGGCCATACTTCATCGTTTAAACACACATTTCCTAATCGCTGTATTAGCACTATTTTCACCCTGCCTATTTGCTAAAGCTATTCACGTAGAGGTAACTAAAGCTTCAGACGGAGGCTATGTGTTAACCCGGGCAGGTAAACATTATGTGGTTAAAGGTGCAGGTGCGGATGGCGCTGATTTAAAAGCCTTGAAGGCACATGGCGCTAACTCTGTTCGTACCTGGTCTATTAACGGTGGCGCTTATTCGGCTTTTGAACTTTTAGATAAAGCTCATGAGTTAGGGATGACGGTGTCTTTAGGACTAGATTTTGCGCGGGAGCGCCACGGTTTTGATTACAATGACTCATATGCAGTGGCAGCGCAATTAAAACGGGTGAAAGCAGAAGTGATAAAATATAAAGACCACCCTGCTCTACTCACATGGTTTATTGGTAACGAATTGAACTTCGATTTCACTAACCCGAAAGTTTACGACGCCGTAGACCAAACCGCAGAAATGATCAAAAGCTTAGATCCACACCACCCCACTACCACAACGATGGCTGGCTTTGACAAAAAAGCCATGGATGCTATTACCCAGCGAGCAACATCATTAGACTTCATTAGCTTTCAGCTTTATGCCGATGTGGTAAACCTACCCAAGTATATCAAGTCTTACGGCTACACAGGCCCTTACATGATTACCGAATGGGGCGCTGTAGGCCACTGGGAAGTGCATAAAACAAAATGGGGCGCGCCCGTTGAAACAACAAGCTCTGAAAAGGCCAGTAACTATGCCAAAAGCTATTTAAAAGCTATTCAGCCCCATGGGAAGCAAGTTATCGGCAACTATGTGTTTTTATGGGGTCAAAAACAAGAACGCACCAGCACCTGGTACGGCATGTTTTTAGACTCTGGCGAGCGCACAGAAGCTGTTGATGTAATGCAATATATATGGACAGGCAGGTGGCCAGAAAATCGAACACCCCGGGTTAGCCCTATTGGCTTAGATGGCAAGGTAGCCTTTGATAACGTGTATCTTTTTATGGGTGATAAGTACGAAGCAACTCTCAATGCAGTAGACCCAGATAAAGACTCACTAACCTTCAAGTGGGAAATAAGAAAGGAATCGACAGCAACACAAGTAGGTGGCGATAAAGAGGAAGTCCCTGAGATTGTGGATGGATTAATTAAAGATACCTCTGCTCAAAAAATTGAATTTGAAGCACCGAAAACACCAGGGGCTTATCGGTTATACGCCTATGTGTATGATGGAAACGGTAACGCCGCACACGCGAATATTCCATTTTTTGTGAAGTGAATTGCGTATCGAGCGACTCTCACAAACCAATAAGCATCTCTATGCCAAACAGTATTGCGCCAATTCCCCCACCCACAATAGTGCCATTAATACGCACTTTTTGAAGGTCTCTACCTATATTCAACTCTACTTGCTCTGCCATGTCTTCTTCATCCCAACTATTTATCGTGTCTCTAATGTGCCGAGTAAGAAACTCGGCTAACTCAGGCGCCATGTATTTTGCAGCCTCACCGATATGCTGATTGAATGAATGGGATAATTGACTATCGTTTCGCAAAGAAGCCCCTAAATCCTGTAATAATCCCGCGACCTTTTGCTCTGCTTTTCCCTCATTTTCTTCAAGGGATTTTAACAGCCATAAGTTAAATCGTTGCCACGAGTTGTGAAGATAATTCTTTAGCGCAGGATCGTTAATAACTTTTTCTCTGAATCCGTTTACTTTTTGCTCCATACCAGGGCTGTGCTGTAGGTCGTGTAAAAACTCATTAACCTGCTCGTCAAATGCATGCCTTATTGGATGATCTTCGTCTTGATAAATATCTTCTAAAATAGATGATACAGCCTTTACCGCTATTAACGCGCCCTGCTCGCTTATCCAACTAGAAGGTAAAATCTTCTCAAGTCTGCTGTATTCAGTCTTAAGCCATATCACTAGCGTATCGGCAATGTATTCTTGCGTATCTGGTTGACTGAGTAATCCTGCTAATTTACCGAGAAGCCTGTCGAGCATAACTTGGTGTTGGCGCTCTTTGGTTACTGCTCCTAGTGAGGTAGCGATTAACTGGTTTAAATCGAGATTTTTCAACCCTTTCTCTACCGTTTTAGCAATAAAGGCTTTTACCGGTTTATCGTCTAATATTCTTAACATTCCGCTTAGCGCATCACATAAAAAACGGCTTAGCTTTTGCGCATTCTGTGGGGTTTCTAGCCACCGGCCAGCACCTTGCGCAGGGTTACTGTCGCTTATAAGCTTTTCAATTGCTTGGGGATTAAAAAACTTTTCCTTTACGAATTCAGAAAGGTTATTGGCAATAGCGTTTTTATTATTCGCCACTATGTTGGTATGAGGAATTGGATAAGATGAAGGAATAGGTTTGAACAACGCAGTGACCGCAAACCAATCGGCTAGCCCGCCGACTAAGGCTGCTTCACTTGCCATTTTGATAAGCCCTAGCCACCAAGTATGAGCAATATCAGGCTGATATTTTTGAATGAGGATAGTGATCACAAAAACACCCGCCGCAAACAGTAAACATGCCAGCGCCTGACGCTTAGCTCTGTGTAGCTGATACTGCTTATCTTGCATGCTATTTCCTTTAAATAAAAATGCTAACCGTGTAGAAGGCCCAATGATTGAAATAGCCTGAACGCACACTATCTTTTTCTCTGCTTCGACTTTTTTCCTACCCACTATGCAAACTACAGACCCATTATCAGCAAACAAAGGCTTTAAGTACATCTACTTGCTTAGCCGTAACACAACGCCGCTGTTTGAGCGCATCACAGTGCAACTCGGCTGCTTACTTTATGTAATACCTTATGTGAACGTTCTGCTCAGCTTTGTACTTAAACTTTGAATTAGCGCACATCTTCTGCTGCACACATAATCACCACAAATAGCGAAAAAAATCATTATTTCGCTTTTTCAGTAACTTAATAATGAAACCCACGAAAAAAATGTACTAGCCAGCAGCCCGAAATTCAATAAATGTTTGTTTTTTATAGCTTTTAATACTTGGCACGGTACATGATAACAACATACTACGAGGTAACTGCTAGCTAATTTACATACTGGCTAAATACCTGCTAAGCAACATTTAAGTCATAGTGAGAGAATAAAGACGTACTACTTACGTAATCATGTACTGCGTTACGCCACTAGTTTTCTCGCTTCAATATAAAATTATAGATTCTCAAAGGAACGAAAATGAAAAAGTCTTCTATCGCTGGTGCCATGATTGTAGTCAGTACAGCGTTATTAAGCGGCTGTGTTATTCATGTGGGTAACGCTAGCGCTATGGATGGAAACGACGTGAGTACTATGCTTGGCAACGTTGATATAAAAAGCGGTAAGCATGCCGGTGATATTTCATCAATCAATGGTAACGTGGATATTGATGATCACGGCAGTGCCGAGGACATCAGCATAGTAAACGGCAATTTAGACATGCAAAGTCACGTAACAGCGAGAAGAATTGATGTTGTAAACGGTGATATTTTCGCTGCATCTCATGTCACTGTAACGCAAGATGTAGAAACGGTGAATGGCGACATATCGTTTGATTCTCATGGTGAAATAGGCGGGAATATAGAAACGGTAAATGGCGACATTCATATTACCGACGTAACAATCGAAAAAGACCTAGCTACTGTTAATGGCGACATTGATATTGAAGGCGACAGCGTTATTTTCGGCAACATCGTTTATAAAAGTAGCGACAGCAAATGGATAGACGAGGATGACCACATGCCCACCCTTACCATAGGGTCTAATGTGACATTGCACGGGTCTGTAATATTAGAGCGACCAGTTGATCTCAAGATTGAAAATAAAGACATCAAAGGAAAGGTTATTGTAAGCTACGCCGACGCGAAATAATCGTTTACCGTATTGTTTACCGAATAGGCACTAAATTTACATGACCGAACATGAAAAAATGCTCGCAGGCGAGCTTTATTTCCCTTCAGATAAACACCTTACGGCACGTCGTAAAGACTGCCGTAAGCAGTTAGATATTCTCAATAGTATATGTCAGACTGAACATAAAAAGCGCACACAGTTACTTAAATCTCTGTTCGCCGAAACGGGAAAACGCCTGTACATCGAGTCTACGTTTAAATGTGACTATGGTGAAAACATTGTTGTGGGTGAGAACTTTTATGCCAATTTCAATTGCGTTATTTTAGACGCCGCCAAGGTCACCATTGGTGATAACTGCATGTTGGCACCACAAGTTGGTTTATATACCGCCACACATCCAATAGATCCCGTGCAGCGTGCCACCGGCATTGAATTCGCAAAACCAATCACGCTTGGCGACAATTGCTGGGTAGGTGGAATGGCCGTAATAAACCCTGGTGTGAAGCTTGGTAATAATGTGGTGGTTGCATCGGGTGCTGTAGTAACCAAATCCTTTGGTGATAATGTGATCATTGGCGGAAACCCTGCCCGCGTTATTAGGCCATGTTAACCTTTGGTGTGCGAATTTTTATCTGAATGGAGGGGGTTTAATCGCGGATCAGTTTTTTGGATCCAGCGGGCTATATCAATTGCTTAAGATAGGTCACTTAGCGTAGCAATACCTACGGCGTTTTTACCTTTATGCTTAACGCTGTATAGCTAGCGCTCCAAGAATGCTAAAAAGCCTCGCTCTGCGCGGCTTAAATATTTCGTTTTTCTCGGTAGTGTTAAAGACTTTCTCCATGCCTCTTGAGTTGCCCCATCTTCTTTACACAATGCAATTAACTCTGGGTGCACATAAGATTTACGAGCAATGGCTGGCGTGTTACCAAGTTGAGAAGACACCGTACCAAGCGTGCTTTTAAGAGTAAGTTCGCCTGTTGCATAAGCCAGTTCTTCAAATGCAATCACACTGGCTCGCCACGTTCTAAAGTGCTTGGCACTAAACGATTCACCCATGACCCCTTGAATATACTGATTGACATCACCTGAGGTCACATTAGTACGCTCTCCATCGCTTACATATTGAAAGAGGTGTTGACCTGGCAAATCCTGCAGCTCTTTAATTACATGGCTAAGCACTCTGTCGGTGATATTGACTTCTCGCTCCTTTCCCGACTTAGCACGGTAGTTCAGCTGAATGGTTTTACCGGTAAGTTTTGCGTGTCGAGTGCGAAGCGTTGTGGCACCGTAGCTTTTATTTTGCTTAACGTTGCGTTCGTTGCCAATTCTCAAGGCGCCTAAATCCATTAGCCTGACCACCGCAGCCAACGTGCGCTGAACAGTAAGCTCGTCACCTTGTAAGTCAGATTCCAATTGCGCTCTAAGAAGCGGTAACTTATTACCGAAAACACCGCAGGCCTCATACTTTTTTGCCTCCTGCTGAGCTCTGAATTCCGGATGATAACGGTACTGCTTGCGCCCTTTGCTATCAAACCCAGTCGCTAGAATATGGCCGTTTTCTTCAGGGCAGAACCACGCATTTTTATAGGCTGGCGGAAACGCTAAGCCATTTAGCCTATCAATAACATCTGCATCTTGTATGGATTTTCCGATAGGATCGAAATACTGCCATTGCTTGCCCTTTGGCTTTCGAGATATGCCGGGTAAATTATCGTCAACATAAATTAATTGCATTGTTTTTTACGAATCCTAGTTATTCTCACCGCGACGTTTACTGAGCGTTTTATTATCTGCTACATACTTAAAAGCCTACAAGATTTAAGCCATGTTCTGCTGCCGTTTATTTAGCGATTGTCACATTCAGCTATTCGCTATTGTTACTCACTATACATTTAGCTTTCAGCCAAGCCTTAATACTCACTCAGAGGACTCCTTTGATAGTCGTTCATTTTCCCTTTCACGACGAGGTTATTACAAGTGAGAAGCGTCATATATCCTTGATGCGACGGAGATAATTCCGGAATTCCCGTGTAATTTTTATAAGTAATTTGGAATATATTACAGCGGCCTTCGTTGATTTTGCGCTTTAAGCGAGTAAAGCGCTGCTAATAATAGAGGCGTGCTTTTTGCACAGTGCTTTTGACACAGTGCTTTTGACACAGTGCTTTTTGCCCAGTGTTTTTTGCCCAGTGTTTTTTGCAAAGTGCTTTCCATAACCTGTTTTTTACAGCGTTATTTTTAATCACCTTATAAGGGTTGCGACTATCGCAAAACACGGAAAACTCAGTAAAGGATTTATCCATGACAGATATCACATTTTCAGTTTACTTCGCCTTCTATTTGTATTTATTGCTTTTACTCGTGCAGTGGGGCGTTGCAACGGTGAGCAAAGCGAAACAACCCCATGCAGTCCCAGGCAAAATAGATGACGATTTATCACATGATAGCTTTGTCTTTAGAGCGCATCGCACGTTTCACAATACGCTTGAAAACAGTGCTTTATTTATAGGTACCGTGTTATTTGCCTTTGTTATTAATTATCAAAGCCCAGTTTTTGCGCTTTGTGTATGGGTCTATGTTATCGCGAGAGTCATTCACATGGCGCTTTACTATGCCATTGCCACCGAAAAGAACCCAAGCCCAAGAAGCTACTTCTTTTTAATCGGTATTATTGCTAACGTGATTATGTTGGTGTTGCTGGGAATGAGATTAGCGGTGTAGTATCGGTCCCCCGCCCTAGTTAAAACACTTTATTGAAGCCGTTTTGAAAGGACGATTATGCGCATTACACTTCTTTGCAACTTAGATATTGCTAGTAATTTGGCCGCAAATCGTCTTGTCACGGCCCTACCCGAACATCATTTTAGTGTGCTAATGACTGCGCAGGTAGGTGGCAAGAACCATCGGCCTAAAGCGCTTGAGGCGTTGTCCTTCTACGAAAACACACTATTCACTGAAATTCTCTTTCCTGCGCTAATCTCTGGGCAAAAAGCTTCTGGCAAAGAAGTTTGTGTAAAAGAAACTTGTGAAAAAAAAGGCGATGAAACACCGAGACTTCTCACATTCGACGCCATGCAACAGCGTGGTGTCGACATCCATCCCGTGTCAGAGATTAACAAAGGTAACGGCCTTTCTATATTAGAGCGCTGCCAACCCGATTTAATATTGTCGGTGCGCTTTGGCCGTATTTTAAAAACCCCCGCCCTTGACGTGCCCAAACACGGAGTACTCAATCTGCACTCGGGATTATTGCCACAGTACCGCGGAATTATGGCAACATTTTGGGCGATGCTAAGGGACGAATCTCATATAGGGTGCACGTTACATCGCATACAAGATGGAGGTATTGATACGGGCGATATATTGTCTACCCACCCTATCAAAACTGACTACAACCGGTCCTATTTTGACAATATGCTTGCCATTTACCCTGCAGGCTTAGATGCCATGATCGCCGCGACAAAACGTATAGCAGACGGCGTGGTGCTAGTTTCGATACCGCAAAACGACACACAAGCCAATTATTATGGCCTACCAGACCCAGCCTCTATCTCATTATTTGAGCAGAAAGGTCATCGTTGGCTTATTCACAGTAACTTAATCAGCTTGGCGCAACGATTCTTTCCCCAATAACGTGTAAAATACGTTTTTTTCTGCAGTAGAATTCGTAATAGTGCGTCGGTTCACCCTCTACGCTGCGTGTTATCGATGACAATTAATGACAAGGAACATGTGTGGATAGGACTTTACTCAATAGGCTCAGTAACCTTTTTAGCCTAGCTGTTATGATGGTATTGCTTGCCCTTTTAACAAGTGAGGAAAGTGCGGCAAGTGAGGAAAGTGCAGCAGCCGATACCACCATAAGTGCTGATTCAGTGAAATTTTCACAAAAGCTAGACATTCAGCTGCGTTATGACAATCGCTCGAATAGACCTAGTCGAGAGCAGTATCGCTTTCGTTATTACCCTTCCGTTTCGCTATCAAAAGCGTGGTCGCTGCATAGCTTTGTTGTAACTGGTGACGGATTTTCTTCAAGCCACAATACCATTGGCAGTAGCAACACCGATTACCTCTACGCTAGGCGACTTTATGCCCGTCATGAAAGTGAGTACGGAAAAACAGAATTTGGAATAATACCTACGTACAAAGGCCGAGTTTCTTCTACAGGGCTATCGAAAGATGGGTGGATAACTGGCTTTCGACACGTTCGTTCTCTTCGCAATAATAGCGCTATAGAAGTTGTTGTAGGGCAACTTGCCAATGAACAAGCTAACCATGCGTTAGATATTGGCAAAGGAAACAGCGATGACAACTACTTTGAAGTTGAATACTCAGCACGAATGGGTCAACGGCACAGCTATGAAGCCAGCATAGAGCGAATGCTACGTGGTGATTTCCTGCGCGCTGAATATCGCTTCAACTATTCCAGTGACAACACGTTGTTTTTTGAAAACGTGCAGCGCATTGATGCATCAGCAAATAAATTTGTTGCCGGTATGAGTGGCGAATTCTCTGGAGAACGTGTGAGCCTGCCCTACCCCATCGAGTACTTCGCTTACTACTCTTATGTGGACGATGGTTTTGGTGAACGCGTAGAGCTTACTGAAGACTTTTTAGGCACCGGACACGGTGGCTCTGTGGAATTTAGCAGTGTGTTGTCTAGACAGCACAATACCGACTGGTTTGTGAGGGTGGACAATGTAGGCGGCGTTACTCGCTTACTGGCAGGAGTAAAACTGTCTCTTAACCGATGAGGGTTAACCATCAAAATATAGTCGATTGCTTTTGAAAATTTAGAGGTTTGGAAGAATTAGAAGTTTCGAGAAATTAGGAGGCTTTGTTATTTTAATCGCTGATTTTCTGCTTCTATTTGTAAAAGCGAAAGCAAGCAGCGAAAGGCAGAATCTGTTACGTGCTCTGTCCAATCGCTACTCTTTATTTTGCGTTGTCTTTTTGTAACTAACGCTTTGTTAGTCTACCTAATCAGTACTCTACTGTTTTAATCCCATTTGGGAGCAAAGTCAGGGTCGACAATTCGCTCGCCATTATCCAGTTCATCAATTGCCTCTAGCTCTTCATCAGATAGCTGTACTCCACCATAAGCTAAGTTTTCTGCCAGATGTGTTTTACTGGTTGATGAAGGTATTGCATAGATATGGCGTTTCTCCATCCACGATAGAACTACTTGAGCAGCCGAAGCATCATATTTCTTAGCAATCGCTGTGAGCGTATCATCGTGCATCACCTTGCCCACCGCAAATGGCATGTAGGCGGTTACCTTAATGCCCCTTTCTCTGCATGCATCTACCACTGCGTGATTTTGCATGAAGGGGTGAAACTCTACTTGGTTGGTATAAATTTCACCTTTACCCAAAATATTCTCTGCTTGGTCCATCTGGTCTATCGTAAAGTTAGATACGCCAATGTGTCGAGCCAACCCGAGTTCTTTCGCTTGTTTTAAACGATTTAAGTAACTTTCAAGGGTTATATCATTACCTGGATAGGGCCAATGTATAAGAAGTAAATCTACATATTCAAGTTTTAGCTTTTCTAAACTTTCATGGACACTTGCCATGAAGTGGTCTTCACCTAATGATTCATACCAAACTTTGGTAGTAACGAAAAAGTCGGCGCGTTTTAACCCACTGGTTTGAATAGCATCGCCTACCTCAGATTCATTACCGTAAAACTGTGCAGTATCGATATGGCGAAACCCTACTTCAAGTGCGTCGCTCACTGCTTGCCTAGCCTGTTCGGCTTCCAAACGGAATGTTCCCATTCCCAACTGCGGCATGTCTTTCATCTTTCCTCCTTGTCATTTTAAAACAACTTGTACGTTATTTCCTACGGGTGGTTGCAACAGTGGATCGCTATTTTTTGTTGATATTGATGGGGGGGAATAGAAATGTGTGCAATAAAAAACACTGCAATAGTTGTTATCTCAAGAGAATAAATTTGTCTGATTTTTGGGATACTTTTGTGACATTTCCCCCTCAGTATTGCTTAGACATGAGCGCCTACTTGCAAGAACTTGTTCATAAGAGCTTTTTGATAACTGAGGAAATACCCATGAAACAACTAAGTAAACTTACTACCGCAGCGTTATTAGTTTTTACAGCCCAACACAGTGTTGCCGCCGATTTGACTGTAGAAATTCAAAACTTAACTCACGGCTTGTATTTCACCCCCATTGCAGCAGTAGCACACTCTGCAGATGCCAGCCTTTTTGAGGTGGGTGAAACGGCGAGTACCGAGTTACAAATGATGGCAGAAGGTGGGAGCTTAGAAGGTATAGCAACCATCGGCGACGCCATTGGAGCGGATGTTATTGCCAATCCAGCGGGCGGATTGTTAGCCCCAACCATGACAGCATCAGCGGATATCACGACAGCTGATAGCAACATCGTGTTGTCTGTTGTTGCTATGGTACTTCCATCTAACGACGGCTTTATTGGGTTAGACAACTGGCAAATTCCAACAGAGGCGGGCACGTATACCGTTTATCTCAATGCTTATGATGCAGGCACAGAGGCCAATGACGAAGTGCGCGGTAGTGGCGCATTAGGAGAAGCAGGAATGCCTGTTCCACCCCCGTTAGAGGACATGTTGGGCACTGGCGGAACCGGCGTTGCCGGAGCAGACATTAACCAAACTGTTCATATACACAGAGGAAACATTGGCGATGATTCGTTAACTGAAGGCGCAAGCGACGTAAATAATGCCGTTCATCGCTGGTTGAACCCTGTAGCGAAAGTCACCGTAACGGTGCGATAAGGAGCAGGATATGACCAACTTATTGCAAGAAAAGACAAAACATTTTCGAAAAGCTATTGTATTGCTAATCCCTTTTTTACTTGCCGCTTGTGGTGATGACGAAATCAGAGAGGTGATTGTTGAAGTACCGGCAGAAATTCCACCGCCAGTGCCCGTGAGCTATGAAGTTACTGTAACCAATTTAACCAATGCACAGCCTCTATCTCCACCTGCCGTTGTATTACATGGTGACGATACCCTTTGGCAGATTGGTGACGTCGCCTCTGTTGAGCTAGAGCGCATAGCCGAAGGTGGCGACGCTACAGAATTTCTTAAACAGGGTGTAGCAAGCGCTGGGGGCACTGGCCCTATACCGCCTGGCGATTCGCAAACGATAAGTGTGACAGTGGATGATGTCACAGATGCCAACCTGACTATTGCCACTATGTTGGTCAATACCAACGATGCGTTTACCGGAATGAGTAACTGGAACTTATCCAGCCTTGAGGTTGGTGAAACCTACATTACTTCTCGCCCTGCTTATGACTCTGGTACAGAATCGAATTCAGAAAGTGCAGCAACAATGCCTGGCCCCGCGGCTAACGGAGAAGGGTTTAATGCCGAGCGTGATGACACTGGCTATATTTCGATGCATCCGGGTGTCGTGAGCGGTGACGACGGACTGCCCCAGTCTGCCCTGTCTTCACAGCACAAGTTCGACAACCCAGTTATCCGCATTCACATTACCCGAACTGAGTAAAATGAATGTGTTCCAAGGGGCAATTGGCACCAGCGTTTGATAAAAATGTTACCCAATGCCCCTGACACAAACCGACTCACCAAATAAAAGCGTTAATCGGATGAAAGATTAACGCCTTTTCATCGTTCTACTTATTTTTAGCGCGCGGAACGCTTCGGATGACTGACACAATATTAATCGTTGAAGACGATCAAGATATAGCAAATCTTATGAGAGTCAATTTGCAAGAATTGGGGGTGAACATTGAGCATCAATCTGATGGCAAAGCGGCACTTAAAAGCGCATTGACGGGTGGATACGCCATTGTGATATTAGACGTTATGTTGCCATCGCTCAATGGCTTAGATATTTGCCGACAGGTGCGGGAAGCGCTTCCGATGCAAATTATTATTATGCTTACCTCAAAAACGTCGGAAACCGACAGAGTGTTAGGGTTAGAGCTAGGCGCCGACGATTACATGACAAAACCCTTCAGTGTGCGAGAACTACAGGCCAGGGTGCGCTCACAACTGCGGAAATTTCACGCCCTGTTAAACAACCAGAATACTCAAAACAGCCAGCAAAAACCTAACGCTTCCTTAACCATCGGAAGCCTTACCATTGACCAGCAGAGCCATGAAGTCTTTTTGCAGGGAAAAGAATTAGTACTTACCGTTACCGAATTTGAATTACTTCATCATTTAGCCAGCCATCCTGGGCAGGTGTTCAGTCGAAGTCAGCTGCTTGAGTCGGTATGGGGATACCACCATAGCGGGTATGAGCATACCGTTAACTCTCACATCAACCGGCTGCGATTTAAATTAGAAAAAGACGCCACCGCGCCCCAAATTGTGCAAACCGTGTGGGGCGTTGGCTATAAATTCAATCCACAAGGTGTGGGCAAATAAGGAACAAACCAATGAAACTCAGTTTTTATCCTCGCCTTGCGCTGTATGTAGTGGGCGTATTTATGGTCGTTATTGTTGCCTGCTTTTACGTCACTAACTTACTGCAGCAGCGTACTCAAGAAGAAGCCGAGCAAAGACTCCACATTGGTTTGGCTGAGCATTTAGTTGGCGACAATCCGCTGCTAGAAGAAGGGGTTTATGACTACAAAGCGTTAGAGAATCTATTTCACACGCTGATGGTGTTAGGGCCCAATTTCGAATTTTATTATCTCAGTCCGCAAGGTCAAATACTTACCTACTCAGCAGAGCCAGGTAAGGTAAAAGTAAAGAAAATCGATCTTACCCCCATTCTTCAACTAGTGAATACCGACATTGAATTACCTATTCTTGGAGATGACCCAAGAAACCTAGGCCAGCATAAGATTTTTTCAGCCGCTCCCGTATACAAGCAAGACACGCTTCAAGGCTACTTGTATGTGATTATTGGCGGTGAGCGTTACGACTCCATTCTTGCTAATTTGAAAAACAGCCAAAGCATGCGAGAAGTGGCGTTGTTTATGTTTGTGGGTATGGCTTTGCTATTAACCGTGCTTTTGATCCTTTTCAAATATTTCACTCACCCCCTTAGGCGCTTAAGTGATGACATGGATAAGGTATGCAAAGCAGAATTTGATCGAGAAAAGTTACTGCCCGTTTTAGCCAAGTGGGACAAGAACAGCACCAATGAGATAGACCGTCTAGGATGTGGTTTTCACGATATGCTAATGCACATTGATGATCAGTTTAGGCAATTAAATAAGATTGATAGCCAACGACGCGTGCTGCTGGCCGACTTATCCCACGACCTGCGAACCCCTTTGGCAAGTTTGCAGGGCTATATCGAAACTTTGGCAATTAACGGTGATAACCTGTCCCAAAAGGACAAACAATACTTTATTGATGTATCTTTGAAAAATGCGAAAAATCTAAAGCATCTCATCGACCAAATTTTTGAACTGGCGTACTTAGAGGGCGGCCAAGTAATGCTGCATCAAGAGTCATTTCCGTTAGGAGAGTTACTTCATGATGTAGCAGCAAAATTTGAGCTAGATGCAAAGCAAAAAGACATTACTATTCGCGTTATTCCCAATCATTTCGAGTATCACGTATTTGCAGATATTGGAAAGCTTGAGCGGGTGCTTACCAACCTAATTGCCAACGCGATACGTCACACGCAACCCAATGGAAGCATTGACTTAAAAGTCACTATTTTTGATGAAAAATTGCGGGTAGATATTAGTGATACTGGCGTAGGTATAAGCGACAAGGAAATTGCGTTTATCTTCGATGCTAGATATCAAGCTAGCAATACAGAGAAAGGTAGCCTTAGCCACGTAGGGTTAGGATTAGCTATTTGTAAAAAGCTTATGGCGCTGCTGAATTCAGATTTACGGGTAGAAAGCCGGCTAGGCCACGGAACGTGTTTTAGTTTTGAATTAACCCTTGCCCAACACACGTAAGCAATCGGTTAAGAATGCTCTGACTTAGCTAAGCTCATATAACGTTGCTAGATAGATTTTGTGAAAAGTGGCAGATAAAGAAAAAGGGCATGCCGCCCTTTTTCACTTTTACTATTTTTTGCGTTTCTTTGCTCTAAACTTGCGCTAAATAAAGTATTCGGCTTTATTTGCGCTTAGTAGCGCGGCCCACTCTATTTTTAAGCCCCTGCTGCTTGCGCACTTTGTGCTTTTTCACCGAGCGACGCATGCGGCTTAACCTAACGTGATCCAGCTTGCCCTGTTGGTTCACATTCACCATGGTCTGGGTTTCTTCAGTTAACTGAACATGCTTTCTCAGCGCGTTAACATCTGATAGTTCAAGTTCCACCCACGCACCTTGAGGCAGGCGTTTTTGCAGTTCGATAGGACCATACTTTACGCGGATAAGACGGCTTACCTGAACCCCTTGAGACTCCCATAAGCGACGAACTTCTCGGTTACGCCCCTCTTTTAGGGTAACGTTGTACCAGCGGTTCATACTTTCGTCTTCGGATAGTTGCGGTGTAGGAGCGCCAGATACCGTGAGGAACTTGGCTTCACCATCTTCTAGCTGAACCCCTTTTTTAAGGGTGCTGATGGTTTTGCCAGTAACTTCACCAAATACACGTACTGCGTATTCTCGCTCCACTTCGCACTTAGGGTGCATCAGGCGGTTGGCGAGCTCACCGTCGTTAGTGAACAGCAATAAGCCACTGGTGTTCATATCTAAGCGGCCTACCGTTATCCAACGCCCTAGGCGTATTGCTGGAAGTCGGTCGAACACTGTATCTCGGCCTTCTGGATCGTGTCTGCTACACAACTCACCTTCAGGCTTGTTGTACATAAGAACACGGCACACAGGCTGTTCGGTTTGGCGGGATAGCAAATGGCCATCAACGCGAATGTTTGCGGTGTTGTCAACGCGGTCGCCAAGGGTTGCAACGGTACCATCTACCGATACTCTTCCGTCGTCAATCCAACGTTCCATTTCTCGTCGCGAGCCTAGCCCTTGGTTAGCTAGTACTTTTTGCAACTTTTCAGTCATGGGTAACTTCACTCTTTGTTTGCTTGTTTACGGTCGCACGGTCTGTGTTGACGGTGCCTCATTTAACACCTTAAGCGTCGAGTCAGATTCAATACTTTCTGCCATATTTTCAAAGGCATCTGCATTTGGCAAATCGGCCAGTGATGACATAGAAAAATAATCTAGAAAACCTTTGGTTGTAGCGTAAAGCGCTGGACGCCCAGGCACTTCTTTGTGCCCTACAACTTTAATCCAATCTCGTTCTGTGAGTGTTTTTATAATATTGCTGCTTACCGCCACTCCCCTCACCTGCTCAATTTCGCCGCGGGTGATAGGTTGACGATACGCAATAAGCGCCAATGTTTCTAACATTGCGCGCGAATACTTTGGTGCACTTTCTTGCCATAGCTTGCTTAACCAAGGGCTAAGCGCGTCAAGGGACTGAAATCGAAAGCCACTTGCTACTTCAATTAGCTGAATTCCGCGGGGCTGATAATCTAACATCAGCTCGTTAATTACCTTGCTTAAGGTTCTGTCCGCCACGGTAAATTCGCTCAGCACAGACTCTTTCAACTGCTGTTTTGTAATGGGTTTTTCTGCTACAAATATAGCAGCTTCAACTAGCTGTTTTAGCTGTGCGGTATTAATTTTCTTCATGTGAGCCCAATTTTACATGAATTTTGGCGTAAGGACCTGCCTGTATGCAAAAAATAAGTTGTTCTTTCATTAGCTCTAAAATGGCTAAAAACGATACCACCACACCAGCGCGTCCTTCCTCCATGGTGAAAAGCGCCTCAAGTGGCGAGAAGTCTGTACTATTGAGCAGACTCAATATCAATGACATGCGCTCTCGCGTGCTTAGCGCCTCTCTTGCAATGGTATGGTGTTCAAAGGCTTCAGCCCGCTTCATTGCTTGACTAAATGCCAATACCACCTCAGCAAGGGTCACATCTGGCTCAACCCTAATAGGCACTACGTTAGAGCTTGTTGCAACAGCAACGTTGAACACATCACGCTCTAAGCGCGGCTGCTCATCTAAGTCTTCCGCGGCTTGTTTTACCAGTTCATACTCTTTCAAACGCCGTATAAGCTCGGCGCGAGGGTCTTCCTCATCATCGCTTTCATCACTTCGCTTGGGCAGTAGCAAGCGAGATTTAATCTCCGCTAAAATCGCCGCCATCAAAAGATATTCTGCGGCAAGTTCAAGCTTTAGCGCCATCATGGCATCCACATATTCCATGTACTGCTTAGTGACATCAGCAATGGGCAATACGGTGATATCAAACTTTTGTTTTCTGATAAGATACAGCAGTAAGTCTAGCGGCCCCTCAAACGTTTCTAGAATCACTTCGAGAGCATCGGGAGGAATGAACAAGTCCTCTGGCTTTTCAATCAACGCCTCACCGTTGATAAACGCCAGAGGTAATGGCTGCTGAACAGGTACCTGAGGCTGCTTTTCGCTGTTATTACGCTCTTCGTTTAAATCGGCGTTGGTAAGTTCTGCGTTGATAAGCTCGCCACCTTTAGACCCATTGCTGGGCATGTCGGTATTGGCAAGCACAGCGCCCGCCTCTTGGGTATTTGTGTCATCGTTCAACGTCAGTTTTCGCTGCAAAGACTATCGTTACTGAAACGGCGTAATGTCACCGGTCCCTTCACGTAATATCACTGGCGTATCGTCAGACAAATCCACTACCGTAGTAAGATGCTCGCCAATATAACCACCGTGGATAATTAGCCCAACTTGCTTCTCAAGATTCTCGCGAATAACGTCTGGATCAGATTCAGCTTCTGTTTTACCCGGCAAAATAAGCGATGTAGACATTAGTGGTTCACCCAGTTCCTCTAGCAGTGCTAGCGCAATGGCGTTGTCTGGCACGCGAATACCAATTGTTTTACGCTTAGGGTTTTGTAAGCGCTTCGGCACTTCTCGCGTGGCTTTTAACACAAAGGTATAGCGCCCTGGCGTGTTGTTTTTGATTTGGCGAAAAGCCGTGTTATCTACTTTTGCGTAAATCGACAGCTCAGACATGTCGCGGCACATCAGCGTGAAGTTGTGATCCTTATCTATCTGACGAATACGGCACAATTGCTCTAAGGCTTTTTTATCCTCGATTTGACAGCCGATGGCGTAACCAGAGTCGGTAGGATAGACCACTACGGCACCGTCGCGAATTAACTCACAAGCTTGAGTGATAAGGCGCTTTTGCGGGTTATCTGGGTGAACGTAAAAAAATTGGCTCATGGTGTCTCTTCATCCCATCAGTTAAGTAAGTAGTTAGGGCGTGTTAATCTTTGTTGCACGAGTTTTGGGCTAAATGGAAGCATTTTAATCGCGAAAAAGTCTTTTAGGCCTAGTGGGCTTAGTCAAAGGGCCCAATTAAAAAAAGCGGCGACAAAGAGTAAAATGCTTCCATAACGCCCCTTTCAGGCAGTGCCTGTGAGCTATTTACCCTGCGTTGAATGATTTCGATTTAGCCCGCTAGACCTTCAACCATTCGCCTTGTCTAAACAGCTCACAGCCCGCTGCAAAAATGTACAGCAAAAATCACCACACCCTAGATATGCTGCCAATTATGCCAGACAGGTGTCAACTTACTATTTATGCCTAAATTCTTTCCAAGTTCGGTCCAACGAGACGGAAAATGGAAATCAGAGCCTGCAGAAGCAAATAAACTGTGATTTTCCGCCAGCTCGTTAATGAGCTCTTGCTTAGTTTTATTGATGCCGGGAAACGCGGTTTCCATGGCGTCTCCGCCAGATTGATCAAAAAATGCGACGAGCCTGCGAAGCCATTTCGCGGTCATGTCGTAATGAGCAGGATGCGCTAATACCGCTTGCCCGCCTGATTCTTGAATCCAGGTTATGGCAGTATCAATACTTGGCCATTGTGCTTTTACTGCTGCCCGTTTGCCCTTGCCTAAATACTTTTTAAATGCTGCATTCATGGTAGGCACATCGTAATTATTCACTAGCACTCTGGCGAAGTGAGCACGAGTTACCTGCCCGACTCCAGCAAGCGCTTTGGCCCGTGCTAACACGCCCTCAAACCCGCATTTTTCTAGTTTTTCGGCAATTAACGCAGCACGTTCTTCTCGCGCATTCGCTTGCTCTTGCAAGCGAGCAAGAAACGTAGGGCACTCTCGATTTACATTAAGCCCAACCACATGAATATCGAAACCATGCCAAAGGGTAGAAATTTCAACACCGTCAATGAGCGTAAGTGGGCGTTTTTGCTGCGCTTGTGTGGCATGCGCTTCATCGAGCCCAGCGACAGTATCGTGATCTGTGATTGCGAGCACATCTACCTGCATGGTATGGGCACGCAGCACCAGTTCAGTGGGCGTAAGATGGCCGTCTGAGAATTTTGTATGGCTATGTAGATCTATTTTCAATGTCTTATGCAAATTTAAGGTTGACACAAAAGGCGTTTTGTTTTCTTCTATAGGCACAGAGTATACGTTTTTACAGCTTCAATGCCTATTGAAGTTTGAACCAAATAGCGAGTTATTCATGCGTTTATCGACAATTTCAACAGCAATGAAAATTGCAGCTTGGTGGTGGCACTCCCTAGTTTAACGGGCGGTGTGCACGGTAGTGCGTAAATGAATACACAAAAGGCCCGTTAGTACGGGCCTTTTTTTTATCTTTTTGCAGTTGGAGAGTAGCAAAAATGAGTTTAGCAGAACTGGGGACATCTCCAGGCAAGGTAGAAACCATAGAACAAGCGGGTCATTACATAGACGATCCCCTTGCCGCATTTGCCCACATTTGCGGTAAAAAAAGTAATGCCTTACTGCTCGAGTCTGCGGAAATAGACTCGAAAGACGACTTGCAGAGCTTATTAATGGTAGACGCTGCGTTAAGACTGGAATGCAGAAGTAACACTGTTGTTGTTACCGCGCTAACAGGCAATGGCAAATCAGTACTTCCACTTTTTCAAACAGAGCGCCCAGAAGGCCTCAATGTTACGCACAGCGACGAAACTTCCATCTCACTTGAATGCGATATAGCGTCAAGCGAACTTGATGAAGACAGCAGATTAAAAGCAGCAAGCGTGATGGACGCGCTTCGCATTGTGGTCAATAAGATTGTACCTATTCGAAAGCACCCCCACGCTGTATTTCTTGGTGGTGTGTTCGCCTACGATATGCTGGCTGGCTTTGAAACATTGCCTGATGTGGTTGACGGTGAAAATGACTGCCCTGACTTTGTATTTTATTTAGCAGAAACCTTAATTACCGTTGATCATAAAACTCGAAAAACTCACCTAGTTGGCAGTGTATTCAGTGGTGAAGATGTGGCTCAGCAATACTTCGCGGTGGCCCAACGGTTAGAAGCCCTGCACCAGCAGCTTCACGCCATGCCACAGGCACCTGAGTTAATGAACGAAGCCGCCGCTGGCGATTCAGGCTCTTCCCTTAACAGTGCAGCAAAAAGTGGACAGACACTCGCAGCAAAAAGTGGACAGACAGCAAAAAGTGGACAGACACTCGAATTAGCTGAAAAAGGACAGACACTCGTTAACACAGATATGAGCGACGAGGTTTACTGTAATCACGTTCTCGATTTAAAGCAGCATATTCTGGCAGGTGATATTTTTCAGGTCGTGCCATCGCGCACCTTCTCTTTGCCCTGTCCGTCACCGCTTCTTGCGTATGCCAAATTAAAAGAGCAGAACCCAAGCCCTTACATGTTTTTCATGCAAGACGCTGAATTTGCGATATTCGGTGCCTCTCCAGAATCTGCACTTAAATACGACAGCGAAACCAACCAAGTTGAGATTTATCCTATTGCAGGTACTCGTCCTCGCGGAAAACGAACAGATGGTAGCATCGATCACGACCTAGACAGTCGAATTGAATTAAACTTGCGTGAAGATATCAAAGAAAAGTCTGAACATATTATGCTTGTTGATTTGGCCCGTAACGATGTGGCTAAAGTCAGTCGGCCGGGCACTCGATTTGTAAAAGATTTATTGAAAGTAGACCGCTATTCCCACGTAATGCATTTAGTGTCGCGAGTCGTTGGGCAACTTCGTGATGACTTAGACGCGCTCAATGCATACCAAGCCTGTATGAACATGGGCACCTTAGTGGGGGCGCCAAAAGTCAGCGCGGCCACCCTTATTCGCCACGTTGAGAAAAAGCGCCGCGGTAGCTACGGCGGTGCGGTAGGTTATCTCAACGGTCAAGGCGATATGGATACGTGTATTGTAATCCGCTCGGCGTTCGTGAAAAACAATACGGCCTATATTCAAGCTGGCGCTGGCGTTGTTCACGACTCAATTCCTCAGGCCGAAGCTGACGAGACTAAAGCAAAAGCTCAGGCGGTTATCGTTGCTGTGCAAGCTGCGCTTGAAGAAGAATTTAAGTCGTCAAGCCTCGAGAGTCAGAGCAGTGAGGAAGCACGATGAGCACTGAAATAAACGTAGACGCAAATGCAGGCACAGACTCGGGTATGAACAAGCAACAAACCACCTTATTTTTGTTGGATAACGTAGACTCTTTTACCTACAACTTGGTAGACGAACTCAGAACATTGAATCTAGATATCAAAGTTTACCGTAATACCGTGTCTGCCGACTTATTGTTTGAGCGAATGCAGGAGCAAGCGCAGAAAAGCTCGGTGTTGCTGATGCTTTCTCCAGGGCCCGGTGCGCCAAGCGATGCAGGCTGCATGCCTGCTCTTTTAAAGAAGGTGGCAGGCAAATTTCCAGTCATCGGGATCTGCTTAGGACATCAAGCCATTGTAGAATACTACGGCGGTGTTGTAGGTCGCGCTGCACAGGTGATGCACGGTAAATCATCTGCTATCACGCATTCTGAAAAAGGCATGTTTGAAGGGTTGCAACAACCGCTGCACGTGGCGAGATATCATTCGCTGGTAGCACATACTTTACCGGATAGCCTTACAGCATGTGCTTCATGTGTAAATGATGATGGTAGCGAAGCCATTATGGCAGTGTATAACGATACTGATCACATGCTTGGTTTTCAATTCCACCCAGAATCAATACTGACAGCACAGGGAAGTTTGTTATTAAAACAAAGTATCGATTACTTAACCTCACAAGGAGCTGCTCATGCTTAATGCCGCCAAACTACTTGAGCAACTAATGCTGCGAGAATCGCTGTCTCAAACTGAATCATTTAGTTTGTTTAATAGCATCATGCACGGTGAGCAAAGCGATGCCATGATTGCTGCTGTGCTCACTTCGCTTAAAATGAAAAAAGAGTCGCCTGGAGAAATTGCAGGTGCCGCCAGTGCAATGGTAGCAAATGCATTGCCCTTCCCTTCGCCCGATTATGAATTTGCCGATATTGTTGGTACGGGTGGTGACGGACACAACACAATTAACATATCGAGTGCGGCGGGCGTTGTAGCTGCTGCGTGTGGCGTAAAAGTAGCAAAACACGGTAATAAGAGCGTGTCGAGCAAGTCTGGATCCGCCGACCTTTTTCGCCAGTTTGGCTTGAATTTAGAGATAAGCCCTGAGCGGTCTCGTCAATGTTTAGATGAAGCAAATTTCACATTTCTTTTTGCCCCCGTCTACCACGCTGGCATGAGATACGCAGCCCCCGTGCGCGCTGCCCTCAAGACACGAACTCTGTTTAATATTTTAGGCCCTTTGGCTAACCCTGCGGGTCCAACTCACGGCGTTTTCGGAGTATACTCCCCCGAGTTGCTCGAACCATATGCGAAAACCCTTATGCTGCTCGGTCAGCATAGAGCGATGATCGTTCACGGCGACGGATTAGACGAATTAGCGCTTCATGGTGAATCAATAATTTACGACCTTGAGCATGGCGATATTCGAGAACTAACCGTGACAGCAAAAGACTTTGGTCTTTCGAGCTACCCGCTTTCTGCCATCGAAGGTGGAGAGCCTGAAGAAAACAGAAAATATATTCAAGCGGCGTTAAACGGTGAAGGCAAAGAAGCCCACCGCGCTGCAATAGCCATGAACTGCGGAGCATTACTTAAAGTAACCGGAAAGGTTAATAACTTTAAGGATGGCGCAGAAATGGCAATGGAAGCAATGAAAAAAGGTGCGCCGATGCAGGTGTTATCAGTTGTTGCAAAAATTACTCAGGAGGTAGGCACGAATGGCTAATGTGCTTGAGAAAATAGTTGCCGATAAAAGAGAGGAAGTGGAAGCACGAAAAATTGCGCTGCCACTTGAGTCGTTCAAAGCACAGCTAACGCCGTCGCAAAAAAGTCTTTTTACTGCGCTTAGCGAGCCAAACGCGGGCTTTATTTTCGAATGCAAAAAAGCGTCGCCGTCCAAAGGGCTCATTAGAGAAAATTTCGATTTAGACGAAATTCTTGAAGCTTATACGCCTTATGCTGCCGGCATCTCGGTACTGACCGATGAAAAATACTTTCAAGGCACATTTGAATATCTGTCTTACGTGACTGAGCGCGTTGCTCAACCGGTGCTTAATAAAGACTTTTTTGTTGACACCTACCAAGTGTATCTTGCTCGTCACTACAATGCCGATGCCGTGCTGTTAATGCTAAGCGTGCTTGACGACACCAGCTACAGAGAGCTTGCTGATGTTGCTGATTCACTAGGGTTAGATATTCTTACCGAAGTAAGCAACGAAGAAGAGATGAAGCGAGCCATCGCTCTTGAGGCGGGCATTATTGGTATAAACAATCGCGACTTGCGAGACTTATCAACCGACTTGGCCACTACCGAGCGGTTAGTTCCTATGCTTGAAAGTGCGACGCACGATTTTGTGGTTATCTCTGAATCTGGCATTTACACCCACGAAGATGTATTGCGATTAGCCTCTGTCTCTCAAGGGTTTCTTGTTGGTAGCGCACTCATGGCGCAAGCCGACCTCCCTCGCGCGGTAAAAACCCTGCTTAACGGTGCAGTGAAAGTATGCGGCCTTACCAGTAAAGAACACGCTGCCATGGCCTTTGAGAAAGGGGCAAGCTTTGGTGGTTTAATCTTTGCTGAAAAATCACCACGATGCGTGAGTAAAGGTACAGCATTAGCGATAACACAGTCTGTGCCGGGCGCTTACGTTGGCGTAGTGGTTAATCTCGCTATTGATGAGGTTGTCGACCTTGCCGTTTCACTGAATCTATTTGCTGTTCAGCTCCACGGTAATGAAGATAGCGCCTATATCGCAGAACTCGCGAGCAAGTTACCTAAGACATGTGAAGTTTGGGTAGCAGTAGGTGTGACCGATAGCATTCCTAACAGTGTGGACAGTCACTTAAATAACGACGCCGTTCATCGCGTACTTTTAGACTGCCAGGTGGGCAAAGCAAAAGGCGGTACGGGTGAGTCGTTTGATTGGTCGTTACTTGACGATATTCAACAAAAGCAAAAAATTATACTTGCAGGCGGTATTAGCCCTGACAACGTTGAAGATGCTATAGCCACAGGCTGCGGCGTACTTGACGTGAACTCTGGTGTAGAAAACGCGCCAGGCGATAAGTCAGCAGAAAAGCTGACCGAATTATTCACGGTTTGCCGCCGCTACTAATATTAAAAACAGGACAACGTATGAACCAACTAGGTACAAAATTTGGCGAATTTGGTGGCATGTACGTGCCCGAATTGCTAATACCAGCGCTTGATCAGCTGGAAAAAGAATTCTTAGACGCAAAAGAAGACCCTAGCTTTAACAAAGAGTTTCTCTCACTGCTTAAAGACTATGCGGGTCGCCCAACTGCGATGACGCTAACTCGTAATTTAGTGAGCAACCCCAAGGTAAAGCTTTACCTAAAACGTGAAGATTTACTTCACGGTGGTGCGCACAAGACCAACCAAGTGCTAGGACAGGCATTACTAACTAAGCGCATGGGTAAAAAAGAAGTTATTGCTGAAACAGGTGCTGGACAGCACGGTGTAGCAACAGCCCTAGCGTGCGCGTTACTTGGCCTCAAAGCACGTATCTATATGGGTGCTAAAGACGTTGAGCGCCAAGCGCCTAACGTATTTAGAATGAAGCTAATGGGCGCTGAAGTCATTCCTGTGAACGCGGGTTCTGGTACGCTAAAAGATGCCGTCAACGAAGCTATGCGTGACTGGTCTGCAAACTACGATACTGCGCATTACCTATTAGGTACCGCCGCAGGACCACACCCATTCCCAACAATTGTTCGCGAATATCACCGCATGATGGGTGAAGAAACCCGTGCACAAATTATGGAAAAAGAAGGTCGACTTCCTGACGCCGTAGTTGCCTGTGTCGGCGGTGGTTCAAACGCGATTGGTATGTTTGCTGACTTTATTGATGAGCCTTCAGTTCGCTTAGTAGGTGTAGAGCCTGCTGGTAAAGGCATTCACACTAAAGACCACGGCGCGACTATTGTAACGGGCACAAAAGGTATATTACACGGTGCTTACACCTTTATCATGCAAGATAATGAAGGTCAGATTGAAGAAAGCTATTCCGTATCTGCTGGCTTAGATTACCCAGCTGTTGGCCCTCAGCATGCTTATTTGCATGATATTGGCCGCGCAGAATATGTTGCAGCTACCGATGAAGAAGCGCTTAATGCCTTTAAATTGCTAGCCCGCAAAGAAGGTATTATTCCAGCACTGGAGCCATCTCACGCACTAGCTCACGCCTTAAACATGGCGGATGAGGCTGAAGAAGAAACCATCATCGTAGTTAACCTTTCGGGTCGTGGCGATAAAGACTTAGAGCATGTAATCAGAGTGTTAGGAGACGATATATAATGGATAGATATGCAGACATGTTCTCTCGTCTTGACGAGAAAAACCAAGGCGCTTTTGTTCCGTTTGTTATGGTGGCAGACCCAGACTTAGCTCAATCTGAAGCCATTATTTGCCAGCTTGTAGAAAGTGGCGCTGATGCACTAGAGTTAGGTATTCCATACTCAGACCCAATTGCTGATGGCCCGACAATCCAGGCGGCGAGTATTCGCGCGCTGAGCCACAAAACGAAAGTTGCTGACTGTATGGCGCTGATTTCTCGCGTGAGAGCCAAATACCCCGACATTCCAATCGGTTTGCTGCTTTACAGCAACCTTGTTATGGCAAAAGGTATTAGCCACTTTTACGAAAACGCTCGCGATGCGGGTGTCGACTCTATTTTGGTTGCTGATGTGCCAATTCGCGAAGCGAAGCCATTTCAAGAAGCGGCAGAGAAAACGGGGGTTTCTCAAATTCTTATTGCACCACCTAATGCAACTGATGAGACTATGGAGAAAATTGGCGAGTACTCAAAAGGCTATACCTATTTACTAGGTCGCGCAGGGGTAACTGGCGCCGAGACGGCTGCCAATGTGCCGGCTTCTGAGCTAATTGAGCGCCTTGATAAGCACAATGCTGCGCCTGCGCTGTTAGGTTTTGGTATTTCAACACCAGAGCAGGTGAAAACCGCTATTGATGCTGGCGCTGCGGGTGCCATCTCTGGTTCAGCCACAGTGAATATCATTGCTGCAAACTTAGATGATAATGAAAAGATGCTCAGTGAGCTAGGTAGCTTTGTATCGGCAATGAAAGCCGCAACAACGAAGGGCTAACCACTATGTTATATATGATTTGCGCAACTGATGTGGCAGACAGTTTAGATAAGCGACTTGCTGCAAGGCCTGCGCATTTAGAAAGATTGAATGCGCTAAAGGATGAAGGCCGCCTGGTGATAGCTGGCCCCTTCCCTGCTATCGACAGCCCTGATCCTGGTCCTGCCGGGTTTACAGGCTCATTAGTTGTGGCAGAGTTTGATTCGCTGGAAGACGCGCAGGCTTGGGCAGATAGTGACCCGTATATTGAAGCTGGCGTTTACGAAAGCGTTATTGTTAAACCTTACAAGAAAGTATTGCCTTAGGGCTGGATGTTTTCACTGTGTTTCTATGAATGCAGTGATGCAATACTTATAAGCTTGTAGCGTGCTTAACGAAAAAAGCTTGGTGCTTAAAAGTGAATGTTGAAAAACATGTCTTTCTTTTCACCAAGCTTTTTTGTCTATGCTGTTGGTAAGTGCGCCTTAGGTGATTGCGCTTTTGGTAAGTGCGCTTTAGGTAAATACGCTTTAAGCCTTTTAATCCTAAAAAATCACAAATTTACTGTGTCGTGATTGCCCATTTCTTCAGGCTGTACGTTTTTCCCTGTTAGCATTTTAAAAACGCCCTTTAAAGATGGGTCTGAATCCCAAATTTCCGCGTCATTGAGCTCGAACCTAAGCATCAAAAGGTGTGGATCTTCTTTACCTTTTTCGTACCACGCTTCAACAGGGTTAGACCAATATTTATCAATAATTTCTGAGCGATTTTCAGTCACTAATGTGCCGCGAATACAGGCAAACACATCATGACCTTTTGATGCAAAGTGGATCATTGCCTTTCCACCCTTCGCTATTCTATTTTCCTTAGTGGTGTAAAACCAAAACATGCCGTTGGCTTCACTATCTAGCTGGGCATACATTGGCTCTGCATGCATGTCCTCATTCACAAGGCTCACCATAACTTTTGGGCTTTCTGACATTGCCTTCCACATTTTCGTTGTAATATCGCTAGACATATTTCCTCCTAAAGGATGTGTGTAGTGGCGCTAACTTATTTAAGGAGTGATGTTAGTTAGCCATTACGCTTGATGTATTTACTGAATTAATAAAATAATACAAAGCATGTGCCATGCCACCACGCATAATTCACTTTTAGACACCCTCATTAATCTTTCTCTGAACCAATATCAAAACGTATAAAAACTCGGCTTACGCTTTAAAAACCCTTTGCATCGAACCGTTTACGAAAGCCGCGCTGTGCGAGTATGGCCAGATTGATTGTGCAGATTGATTGTGGACAGACACTCAAACTAAACTCAGATTGATTGAAGGTTAACAGTGGACAGACACTTGTTTCTAGTGAAGTGATTTTCGCAGACAGAATCTTGAGATTGATTGTGTTTTAATTAAACGGACAGACACTCAAAGGTTAACTTCTATAAATTAGCTGTACCCGCGAGTAAATTTTTCAGGCTTGGTCAATCTTTGGAATCCGAAGTCTTGTGAGAAGATTGACTGTGGACACACACTTAAATTATCTTTGGAAATTGGTAGTTTGGAAAACGTGGACAGTCACTTAAAACCCCATATTGAGTGTCTGTCCATTGTTCATATTTTTATCTATATAGCACTATACTTTGAGTGACTGTCCGCTTTTATTTGCGCTTTTATTTGTCCGCTTTCGGCACAGTTTCACAATCTAACGAAAATAAGTGTCTGTCCTCTTTTCATTCCTCAGTCCATTCTATTACAACTAGTTCAGTGCTTACTTTGCAACTTGTGTACAGTCTTCCCATCACGAGGTAAACTCATTATAGATTCAGGATAGGTTCATCATTGTCTTTTATAATCGGTTAAATTAGTGAGCCTGAGCACATCTTTTCATAGTGAGGTTTTATGTGGCTATCGCTTAGAGCAGCAATATTCAGCGTTATTTTTACACTTTCGAGTGTAAATAGCGCCTATGCTCAGCAAAGTACAAGCGGTGAACTGTCAAAGAGCCAAGCCGCTTCACGAGCCAGTAGTGCCGAAAATGGTCGCGTATTGAAAATTGAGCAAACCTCGACAAAATACCGCGTAAAGGTACTAAAAAAGTCTGGCCGAGTTGTGTCTGTAGAAGTTGATAAACGTTCAGGTAAAGTTAAAAAGTCTGAAGACAAGGGTTAACATGCGAATTTTAATAGCTGAGGATGACAGTAGACTTCTAACGCAACTTGATACTCTCTTACAGCAAAACGGATACAGTGTCGACCTCGCAGACAATGGGGAACACGGCCTATTTCTAATAAAGGAATACACTTACGACTTAGCAATCATCGACATCGGTTTGCCAAAACTAGACGGCTTTGAAGTAATTCGCCAAGCCCGTAAAGATAATATAGCCTGCCCCATTCTTATATTAACAGCACGAGACAGATGGCAAGAAAAAGTAGAGGGCCTTGATGCTGGAGCTGATGACTATTTAACAAAACCGTTTCATAACGAAGAACTCCTCGCCCGAGCTAAAGCCCTCATTCGAAGAGCTTCAGGCCAAGCTAACCCCACTATACAATATGGTCCACTATCCTTAAATACGGTATCTGAAGAGCTGTGCGTTAATGATAAATCTTTTGATCTGACTGCTTACGAATATAAAGTTATGGAGTACTTGATGATGAACCCGCAAAAGGTTGTCTCAAAAACTGAGCTTACCGAACATATTTACGACCAGGACTTTGATTTAGACAGCAACGTCATTGAAGTATTTATTGGACGACTTCGCAAAAAGCTCGATCCTGACGGAAGTTTAAAGCCTATTGAGACCTTAAGAGGCCGAGGTTATCGGATAAACCGTAGCTTATGAGGCAACTATCACTTCGCGTAAGAAGTGTATTATTGGCAATAACCCTACTTGCGTTATTCGCGCCTTTTACCGTGATCATTTTAGAAGAGGCGTTTACTGAAAGTCTCACTGAAGCCAAGATGAGCGAATTGCGCCTGATGAATTTAGGGTTGCTGTCAGCTTTCGAATTGGAAGGTGATAATCCCTTTATGCCTGATTTGCTTTTTGAAGAGCAACTCAACTTACCCGGTTCAGGTTACTTGGGTATCATCGTTTTTCGCGACCGTGTTATATGGCAATCGGCATCTGCATTAGAATACTTTTTCACACCGCCAAATTTTGATGTACCCGTTGGTAACGAACTGTTTACAGACACTTATCATCCCAGTTTTGACAACGGAGAAGAATATTTTGTTTACGCGTTCACTGCTGAATTTTTGTCGAACAAAGATTTCGAACCCGTTCACTTTTATATATTCAACGACAAACTATTGTTCGAAAAGGAACGCAAAACCTTTTTAGCGACTACTTGGCAATGGATAAGCACCTTATGCGTAGCCCTCCTTATTTTTATCGTTGTTGGTATAAGCGTGTTATTAGTTCCTGTTAGAAAACTGATCGAGGAAATTTCGCTTGCCTCTAGAGGTAACAAAAGTGAACTCGACAACCACTACCCTGCAGAGTTCGACTCACTTAAGCACTCTATCAACGAACTTTTGTATTTTGAGGCCGCGCAGCGAAAACGCTATAAAAATAGCTTGGGAGATTTAGCCCACAGTTTAAAGACGCCTCTTGCCGTTGCTTCAAATAGCGAAGGCCTACAGCCAGAAGTAAAAGAATCATTAGCGCAAATTGATAAGATAATTCAGCGCCAGCTAAAGCGCGCCAGCGCCGGCAAAGTGGGATGGCAAGCGTCTATCGCTATAGAACCGATACTGTTAAAAATAGCTGACGCCATGGACAAGGTTTATCATCACAAACAACTATCAATTGACATTGATGTGGCTGACTCGTATCTATTTAAGGGAGACGACACCGACCTATTAGAGCTCTGTGGCAATATTTTAGATAATGCCTGTAAAGCGGCTCAGTCACGAATTCGAGTGCAGGTAACTTCTGATTCCAATTGGCTAACACTCTCGTTTGACGATGATGGCCCCGGTATTGCTGATGATAAAAAGCATTTTTTGTTGGAAAGAGGTACACGGTTAGACACTTACACAGAAGGCCAAGGTATTGGTTTAGCTCTAGTGAGCGACTTGGTGTCTATTTATGAGGGCAAGTTGCGAATTGAGGACAGTGACCTTGGCGGCGCCCGCATCATCATTCAATTTCCTTACCACTAATTCTTTGCGTTGAAATAGCGCGGACAAACTCCTAGGTAAAAATGAGTGACTGTCCGCTTTTAGTTTCAGCTTTTGGTTTCTTTTGATTCAGCTTTAACTTAAGTGTCTGTCCACTTTTGGATTTAAGTGTCTGTCCACTTTTAAGTTTAAGTGTCTGTCCACTTTTAAGTTCGCTTTTGGATTTAGTATGTTTCACTAACGACTATGCGTTTTTTTCGTTCCCTTCGCTTGAAAGCAACACGGCTAGCCATTTACTTTCTTCTCTCGACTCAAGAGCAATTTTTACAACCATGGTGAGCGGCACGGATAGCAACATACCCACGGTTCCTAATAGCCATCCCCAAAAAATCAATGAAAGAAAAACGACCAAGGTAGAAAGCCCCATTCCTTTACCCATCAGTCGCGGCTCAACCATATTGCCCATGATGGTATTCACCAGTAAAAAGCCGAGTGCGGCAAAACCAGCAGAGGCAATACCATACTGAACAAACGCAATAAGCACGGCAGGCACGGCGGCAATGATAGAGCCGATGTTAGGGATGAAATTAAGCATAAAGGCGAGCACTGCCCACAACATGAAGTGGTCTACGCCCATTACGTAAAGCCATGTTCCGATAATGATACCCGTCCCTAAACTAACAACGGTTTTAATGGCTAAGTAACTGTTTACTGATCGAATAAAACGGTCTATGTGCTGCAACTTCATATCCGGGTCTGACAGAGCAATATGCAAGCGCCTCGGTATACTATCAGCCTCAAAAAGCATAAAAATAACCGTAAGAAGAATGAGGAAAAGGTTAGAGAGTACGCCTCCCATGCCGCTAATAAAGTTAGTTGCGACAGACATCGCCGTAGCGGGATCGAGATGATTAGCAATTAGCTCACTGTTAATGTGAATATTGAAATCGGCTAATTTAGCAACAACCCATTCAAACTCAGAATCAAGTTTGCTTCTATATTGAGGCAGGTTTTCTCTAAACTCCGCCATTGATTGACCAACCAGGCCAGCTAAGAGGAATCCGAAAACAACAATAAGTAGTATAACAAAAGATATAGACAACCATTTTGGAACGCCATAGCGCGATGTCCAGTGAATAATTGGCCCGCATGCAATTGCAATAAATACGGATAAGAAAAAAGGCACCATAATGGCACTTGCTGATTTAACACCAGCCATAACAACAACTAAGCACGCTAATACAACGAGACTTTTTGCTGTTGACGATCGTAGTTCCATAGACATTGTGTGCTACATTCCTAAATAAAACAGCAACACTTTACAACGACTTATAATCAACTACAAACAAGAGACTGCAATGAATTTCAACCTTGCCACTATTAAAATCAAAAATTTACGTCTTCGCACCTACATCGGTATTAATGAAGACGAAATAAAAAACAAACAAGACGTTGTGGTAAACGTAAAGATTGATTACGACGCTGCAAAAGCTACTGACACCGATGATATGAGTGACGCGCTTAATTATAAAATTATCACCAAAGCGATAATAAAGCTTGTTGAAGACAATCGCTTTTCGCTTTTGGAAAAGCTTACCGCTGATGTACTAAGCATTGCTTCAGAGCATAGCTCTGTACGTTATGCTCAAGTTGAAGTCGATAAGCCTCACGCATTGCGATTCTCTGACTCAGTGTCGCTAACACTTTCTTGCAACAAATCTGAATAGTCGATTCAGCAGGGAGTTATGTCTTGAACATTCTTATTACCGGCGGCACTGGCTTAATTGGCAGCGCGCTTATCAAAAAGCTTGGCGATGAACATAGCTTTACCGTTATCTCTCGTAACGAAGCAAACGCCAAGCAAACACTGGGCGCTCATACCAACGCGCTTGGCAGTGTGTCTGACGTAAAAGATATTGGTGTGTTCGATGCTGTAATCAATCTTGCAGGTGAGCCTATCGCTGACAAACGATGGACAGACACTCAAAAGCAAATTATTTGCGACAGTCGCTGGGACATAACCACCCAACTTGTCGCCAAAATTAATAGCAGTGATAATCCGCCTAAGACGTTTATTTCTGGTTCTGCTATTGGCTTTTATGGAAGACAGGGCGATAAGATTGTTACTGAGGGTACCCCCCCACACAAAGAATTCACGCACGATTTGTGTGAGAAATGGGAAGGTATTGCTACTGGCGTAAATAGCGAAAAAACCCGTGTTGCCATTTTGCGTACTGGTGTTGTACTCGCTGAGAATGGCGGCGCGCTTGAGAAAATGGCGTTGCCATTTAAAATAGGTGTTGGTGGGAGTTTAGGAAGCGGACGTCAATATTTATCGTGGATTCACCTTGACGACATGGTCAACGCAATAGAGTTTCTGCTTAATAATGAAGACTGTTCTGGGCCGTTTAATCTCACCGCACCCGAACCCGTAACGAACAAAACTTTTTCTAAGCAACTAGCCAAAGCATTGTCTCGACCTTGTTTGTTTTTCGTTCCCAGCTTTGTAATGAAAATTGCTATGGGTGAATCGTCAACGATGTTACTAGAGGGGCAAAATGTAATACCTGATAAGCTGATTAAAGCTGGGTACTCATTTACCTACCCTACCGTATCCAGCGCCCTTAGCGCTATCTATCGATAACTGACTTCTTTGGTTGGTAATATAAAAACACTGACATTTCTATAGAGCTTCCTAGGTTTAAACGGGAAGCTTTCGCTGGATTCCATAGAAAATTAACAGTGAAATTAACAGTGGACAGTCACTTAAAGCTTAATTTTTTAGCCCCCAAAAAAATCGAGTACTTAAGAAGCGGAAAACGGACAGTCACTCAAATTTATTTAAGTGACTGTCCGGTTTTTATAAGTGTCTGTCCGATTTAATTTCTAATTAATTACCCGACTACTATTCGCACTAAGAACATCCCTGTCCATAGAGTAATCAAAATTAAACCATTTTGCGCAGCATCTCTCCGGTATTAAGCGTAAGCAAACGCCAGCAGCCTATAGCTCCAAGAATACCTACAACCAGAGCACCAACAGCAGGTGCGACCAACCAATACTCTAAGTGCAAACTGGCCGTCATTTGAAATACGCTTGTTTGCAGCATATACAAACTTAGCTCGTTTGCCAGTGCTGCCATAAAGCCCGCTACGGTACCAATGATAAGGAATTCAAAAACCACGCTTTTACGAATTAAACTGCCTTTAGCACCTAGTGTTCGCAATATTGCAATCTCTTGTCGGCGCTCATCCATACTTGCCTGTACTTGAGCTATGAGCACTAAACTGCCTGCCATAAGCACTAGCACTAGAATGAACTCAACTGCCACAGAGACTTGCTCCACTATATCCCTAAGTTGATTAATACGAGCATCCACATCAAACATCGTCACAGACGCAAATGGTTTGAGCAATTTGGTAAGCTCTGCCTTTCGCTCCGTTGGTAAGTAAAAGCTCGTAATATAGGTAGGACTAAACGCCTTCATTGCATCTGGGTGTATCACAAAGAAAAAGTTAGGCTGCATCGTTTGCCAGTTCACCTTGCGAACGCTAGTTACTTTCGTTTCAACTATCTCGCTACCCACGTTAAAGCTTAGCAAGTCGCCCATTTTTATATCTAACCTTTCGGCAACGCCCTCTTCCACCGATACTGGAAACCAGCCTTCAGAGTATGTGGAATCAACGTTACCATGCCAAATACCTTCTATAACCTCGTTTTCTTTTTGCAGCGTGTTGCCCCATGTAAGGTTTGCTTCTCGGCCTAACCCTCTTCTTCCTTCATTAGATGATTCTTCCTCTTTAGAAACTTCGGTATTAACCCCTTCACCATTTACCGAAACAAAACGGCCTCGAGTAACCGGGAAAAGTTCATTGATATCAACATTTTGATCAGCGAAGTGTCTGTCCAACCGGGCTTGATTATCGGGTGTGATATTTGTTAGAAAGTAATTAGGCGTACCCTCTGGCAACTGTGCGCGCCACTGAGACACCATGTCATTTCGCATCACAAGCACCACAAGCAGCAGCATAATAGTGATTGAGAAGCTAATAAGCTGCACACTATTGTCCATGGCTCTTCGCTTAATACGCGCCCAAGCAAGCTGCCACGGCCCCATTTTGCCACTCCCTAATTTTCGACCCAGCGCAATAAGGAAATAAGTAGCAACTAGGAGCCCCGCTACTAACGCCGCGCCAGAGGCAAAAAGAATAACGCTTATTTTCAGGTCTTGGCTATACATCCACATAAGCGCAAAAATAGCGCCACCAGAAGCCACAAACTGAATACTTCTGGAGCGTAAACTCGCATCGAGATCTTTTCGTAATACGCGTAAAGGCGGTACAGAAAAAAGCTGAAGCAGCGGATACAAAGAGAACAAAACGGCACAGGTTGCCCCTGTGGCAATGGCGATAACCACTGGGCGCCAGTGCCATACGTTTAACGACACGTCTACCCTATCGGCAACTAAAGACACAACAATGTGTTGGCCAATAAAGCCAATAATCAACCCAATGGCGATTCCTAACAACGTGATAAAGAGTATTTGAATTAAATACACCTTGCGGATTGTTTGCTTTGTTGCGCCTAAGGTTTTCATGATTGCAACAGGGTCAAAATGACGCTGTGCATATCGCTGAGCAGCAACGGCAATCGACACTGCAGCTAAAACAATAGCGAGTAGACTGGCAAGCAAAAAATATCGCTCAGCACTGGCCACCGAGCGACCAATAGCTGATTCGTCGTCTTCAACAGTGCGCCATGAGTGTAAGTCGTCGTTAAGTTGAGGAAGAAGCCACGAGGTATAACTTTTGACGCTACTGGTATCGCCCGCAAAATAACTGACGTAACGAGCTCGGCTTCCTGGCCCTGTTATCTCAGCGGCCTCCAAATCATCTAAACTCATCAATACTATCGGATCGGTGTTAAACACACTAAATCCAGCATCTGGGATATCAGACAGCACGCGGGTTACGATAAGCTTTACCTCGCCAATATCAATAGCGTCGCCCACATTGAGCTTGAGCGTTTGAAAGAGCCTAGACTGCACCCAGGCCTCGCCAGAGGCCGGTAATGCGTCTATATCCTTTTTTGCGCCAAAAGGGGCGTCAGCCACGCTCACCATTCCTTTTAGCGGGTAGTTGTTATTTACAGCACGTAAGTCTACAAGGGACATTGCATCGCCTTTAAACACCATAGAGCGAGTTGAAACTTGTCTGGCGGTATCAAGGCCCTCATCTTTCGCTTTTAATAGCCACGTTTCATCAACTGGCTTATCGGAGCGAAGCTGGGCATCGGCGGCGATAAACGCTGCTGAACGTGATTTCAATGCACCTTGTAAACGTTCACTGAAAAGAGACAGAGAAAGGACCGCACCTACCGATAGCACTATGGCAAGCAAAATAATAGTGAGTTCGCCCCGTCGCGCTTCATGCTTAAAAAGTCGCCAAGCGAGATTAAACGTCATAGGCATTTAGCTCACCTCACTAGGCGATGTGGATGAGGGCGTCGTTTCTTTTAGTTCACCGGCGTGCATGGTGAGCTGCCTATCGCAGTGCGCCGCCAATTCGTTGTCATGCGTTACTAAAATCAGCGTGGTGCCTGTATTTCGGTTTAACTCAAAAAGTAGTTCTTCAATTTTATCGCTATTTTTAGCGTCTAGGTTACCGGTAGGTTCGTCGGCAAATAAAATTTTTGGTGATGTGATAAAGGCTCGTGCAATGGCAACGCGCTGCTGCTCTCCACCAGAAAGCTGATTAGGAAAATGATGCGCACGATGGGCTAGCCCAACTTGCTCTAGTATTTTCATTGCCAATTCTTTCGGTTTATCAAGGTTTGAGATTTCTGCAGGTAACATCACATTTTCGAGCGCCGTTAAACTTTGAACCAGCATGAAGCTTTGGAAGATAAAGCCTACTTTACTGCCTCTTAAAACTGCCCGCTGCTCCTCATCCATCGTATGGAGTGCTTCATTATCAAGATAGATTTCACCACTCGTCACTTCATCCAGGCCAGCTAACAGACCAAGAAGCGTTGATTTTCCGGAGCCTGACGCACCAATAATTGCAACGGACTCACCAGACTTGACTTCAAAGGAGATTGGCTGAAGGATCTGTAGCGAACCTTCACTCGTATTTACTGTTTTCGTTACCGTGCTTGTTTTTATCATAAGGGGTCATCAATTTGTTCGTAAGTTATCGTCAAATTATTGCGATTTTATTCATTGTTTTAATACCGTTTCAGGCGCTTTCAGATCAAGAAAGCCCATCACAGGGTGCAGATGAAGCAACATTGCTCATTGTTGGAGACAGTTTGTCGGCAGCCTACGGTCTTCAACAAGAACAAGGCTGGGTTAGTTTGTTACAAAAACGCTGGCAAGACGACAACATTCCGATTGATATTGTAAATGCTGCGGTGAGCGGTGAAACGACAGATGGCGGACTTGCCAGGTTACCACGTCTTATTGAGCAGCATAAGCCAACTCACATTTTCATCGAACTTGGAGGAAATGATGGGCTTCAAGGTCACAATATAACGAAGATTAGAAATAACTTGGACTCGCTAGTTCAGGTTGCTCAGCAAAGTGACGCCACCGTTTTTTTACAGCAGATGCAGATACCGTCGAACTACGGCAAACGATATACCACTATGTTTATGGAAAGCTTTGACACTATTGCAGACAAATACTCGATACCATTAATACCGTTTTTTCTTGAGACTATCGCACTTAACGAGTCAATGATGCAAAACGATGGGATCCATCCAAATGCTGAGGCACAGCCGAAAATAGCTGAGCTTATGGACAGTAATTTACGAAGTTTAATAATAGCTGAATAATATTTGTGCTACTTTCTATTAATAGAATTAACTAATAAAGGGGCATTATGGACATTTCTTCAATAAATTCTTCGCCGGTGTCTACAATTTTAGAATCGACGCCACAAGCACCACAGCGCCAAGAACAGCGCAGTGAGCAGACCAATCAGATTAGTGAATCTAGAGCGTCTAACGAGACTTCCTCAAATAGAAGCGATAGTCGTCTGGGTAGCCGTGTTGATGTGTTTGCGTAATTAAATTTGTACTACTTTTAAAAACTACAGTGAAAAATTACAGTGGACAGACACTCGTTTTGCAATGAGTGTCTGTCCACTGTTTCTGCAATGAGTGTCTGTCCACTGTTTCTGCAATGAGTGTCTGTCCACTGTTGCTGCGTCTGTCCACTGTTGCTTCGCCGTAACTACAACATGCTTCGATCGCTCTCCTTTTTCCCGACTTCATTTCATAAACGACAAAAAACAAGCCAATCCTGCTCTAAAGCTCAGTTCACATCCCATACTTTTTATTCATAATACTAAGAAAACATTGGGATATGGATATGCCTTTACCGCGCTACAAGCAAATCAACACAGACATTACTCCTTATTATCATTGCACCTCACGTTGCGTAAGGCAGTCGTTTTTGTGCGGCAAGGACAAGCGTACGGGAGCCAACTATGAGCACAGGAGAAAGTGGATTACAGATAGATTACATAAATTATCTCAAGCTTTTGCCATCGATCTATGTGCTTATGCCGTTATGCACAATCACATTCATGTAGTGCTACACATCGCAAAAGGACGTGCTGATGGCTGGTCGATGGATGAAGTGTTATTGCGATGGAGAATGTTTTATAAATGTCCACCGATTGTTCAGCGATATTTAGATGATCAACATCAGGCGTTCACTGAAAAAGAGAGTGATGAAATTAAAGCACTGTCGGTTCAGTACAGGGAAAGACTACAAAACATTAGTTGGTTCATGCGGCTATTGAATGAATACATCGCAAGAAGAGCGAATAAAGAAGATGAGTGTACTGGTTACTTTTGGGAACGGCGATTTCGCTCTCAGGCTATATTAGATGAAAAAGCGCTCGCTGCGGTCATGGCCTATGTCGACCTAAATCCAATTAGATCGAATATCGCAACATCTCTTCAGACCTCTAAACATACCAGTATTCATTATCGAATGAACGCGCAAAGAGTGAGAAAAACGCCAAAGTACCTGATGTTATTCATCGATCAGGCGATAAAAACACAGCCACATTTACCATTTAACTATCACGACTACATATCACTGGTAGAAGCGACATTTAAAGCACATAGAGATAAATGCACACGCACGATACCTAAATTGCCTCATGGTTTACTGTCTAAAATAGGGATGGATCAAGAAAAATGGCGCCTATTAACCAGTCGTTTTGAGACATTCTTTTCAGGCCCGGTGGGCAATGAGAACAAAATGCGTAAATTTGCGGACGGATGTAAGAGAGGCTCTAGGCCAAATGTAAAAAACGCTATCAAATATCTGTCTTAAAATGAAAAGCTGCACTTAGAGTAAATAAATATAAGTGCGGCTTTCCATCTAAGATTATGCAATATTACTCAACACGCTCATACTGCGACGGGTTGGCATGTTTCTTTTGTTGCAGCGACATATATCTATCACGCAACTTCGTTTGCCTAGATTCCATTTTAATGGCTTTACCGCCAATGAAAACCGACTCAGCCGCCTCTGTCACCTCCAGTGGATCACCAGACCAAATAACAACGTCTGCTCTTGCGCCTTGGCGAAGACTTCCTACTTCCTTTTCAAGACCCAGAATTTTCGCAGGTACGCTAGTAAGGCTTGCTAACCCAGCCTCATGAGGCAAACCATTTGCAACGGCATTACCGGCATGTTGCGCCGCCAAACGAATATTATGAGTATCCATGCCTATAGCGACTTCCACACCAGCTTCATGGAGTCGAGCAGCATTGGTTAAGGTTGCGCCCATTTGGTCAAACCCACCTGGTAAGTTGTATTCTGGGTCGATAATAACCGGAATATCAGCACCAGCAAGTTCCTTCGCTACTCTCCATGCTTCAACACCGTGCACAAGCACAACGTTAATCGACGAGTGTCTGTCTTTAAACGCAATAACCTGTCGGATATCGGCGGCCCTATCAGCTCGCATAAACAACGGCATGTCTCCAGCAACCACTCTTTTCAGCACTGCCACGTCTAAGCGCGAGTTTATGCCATACCATGATTTTTCAGGCGAGAGGTTATCACTTGCTTGCTTCGCTTCTTCAAAAACTTTATCGAGCATTACCCATAGTGACGCTCTAGAGCCCCCTGACAATTCCGCGCCATCGCTGCCCGCATCAACTGTCATAAACGCGCCAGATTTTAAAACGGGTGTCTGTCCGCTTTTATTTTCGCTTTTATATTCGTTAGCATTTGCGCTCTCACCGTCTAGGCGATGACCCTCAAGATTGATTACCGCGCCTTGACCTCCAAACAGATAGTCGCTTCTATTCATGGTGGTGGCAGCCGAGGTAATACCCTCTAAACGGGTGATCGCGATAAGCGAACTGTCTGGGTTTATTGCGTATTGAACATCAAATGCAGCGCCGGTTTTTGATATAGGCGTAAGCTCAATGCTGGCATCCACCACACCAGATGATGAAGACACTTCAACCAAGCCTAGCGATGTTAAAGCACCAATGAAACCTGGAGTAACCACTTTACCGCTTGCATCTATGACTCGGTAGCCATCGGGCACGTCTCCGTTAGCTAACACAGAATCTATAAGGCCACCTGACAACAACACAGTGCCATTTTCTATCACACCTTGAGATGTCATGGTGTGTACTTCACCGCCTACAAGGGCAATGTTTTCAGCATTAGCATAAGATGTCATTGTTAGCGCGGCTAATAATACTATTAACTTTTTCACTTGGTATCTCCCTCACCTACTTGACCTAACTCGAAGTCACTTACCGGCCATGACGTACTATCGCTCAATGAATACGCAAGTCCGCCATCTATATAAACATGCTCAGCTTTGGCATAAGTCGAAAATGGGTTACCGTTCCATAACACCACATCAGCATGTTTGCCCTTTTCTAACGAGCCCGTCTTATCAAATACACCTAACGATTTGGCAGGGTTAGCTGAAAGCCACGTCCACGCATCTTTCATCGGAATATCAAGACCTACTCGTTTGCCGTCAGACCATGCTTTGGCAGCTTCTTGGTTCAATCTCTGTATCCCCAAGTCACTATCAGAATGAACAATGGCACAAGCACCTGCGGCGTGCACTGCGGGAATGTTTTCCCTAATGCCATCATAAGCTTCCATTTTAAAGCCCCACCAGTCTGCCCACATCGCTGAGCACACGTTGTTTTCTTTCAGCTTGTCAGCAATCTTATAAGCCTCAACAGCGTGATGAAAGGTACCTATCTGATAATCAAACTCTTGCATTACGTCCATCATTACCGTCATCTCATCAGCACGATAACAATGCATGTGCACACGAATATCGCCATTGAGTACGCCCGCTAACGTTTCAAGCTTTAAATCTCGTTTGGGCGCCTTAGCGTCTTTACCCGCCTCATAATCAGTCTCATACTTGTCCCATTTTCGCATGTAGTCTTGTGCATCAGACCAAGCCTGTCGATAACCTGCAACGTTCCCCATGCGAGTCATGGGGCCGCCTTTTTGGCCATAAACCCGCTTGGGATTTTCACCACACGCCATCTTCATTCCATAGGGAGCATCGGGAAATTTCATATCTTGCATCGTTCTATTGGGAACGTTTTTTAATACTACTGAGCGGCCACCAAAAAGGTTGGCTGAGCCAGGTAGAATTTGTAGTGACGTAACACCGCCAGCCAGTGCGCGTCCAAAACCTGGGTCTTGAGGCCATACCGAATGCTCTGCCCATACTTGTGCGGTCACTGGGTTGGTCATTTCATTGCCGTCGGAGTGCGAGCGTGTAGATGGAGAAGGGTATACGCCCAAGTGACTGTGGTTGTCGATAATGCCAGGAGTAACCCACTTACCAGTACCGTCAATGACAGCTGTTTCATCAGGCACTTCGAGTGTCTGTCCACTTTCAGCTAGTGCTTGAATTTTTCCGCCTGCAAAATAAATGCTGCCGTTTTCTATACGGTTACCTACACCATCTAATATGGTGACATTGGTGATAAGCGTTGGCTGGCCTTCAATGGGCATGTAAGTACTTGGATAAGGATTTGGGTCTATGGTGACCTTTGGTGCCTTAGCGTTATCGTTGTCGGCTTGTTTACTGCATCCTGCTGTTAGCAAAGACATAGTACAAGCCAACAGAAGCGTAAGCTTCGTTGGTGTTAGTTTCATGTGTACCCCAGAGCAATTGTTATGATTATGGTTTTATAGATAAGGACATAACGTGTGCGTTATGTCCTTATCTGAGAGTAGACAATTGAGTCACTAAAACCAAGTAGCTCTGGGATAAACCCGCTGTTTACTGGGAAGACTGACGAGCTAGCACGTCAACAATATCTTGTGAGTTGGTAAGACGTCTTATGTCGTTGAAAAGAATGTCTGCTTCAGGGTACTGTCTTTTTAGATACCCACACCACTGCTTAATTCTATTTGGATAATACCGTCCCTTATCGCCAAAGATTTCATAACCCGAATATTGAATAAGCAACGCGGCCAATTCCGGCCACGGCATAGGAGTATCGCCAAATTTTATTGCCCGTGCAAGGTTAGGCATAGCGAGAGCGCCTCGACCAACCATGAGGTTGATACAATCAGATTGTGCTTGGCATTTTTGGGCGTCATCAGCATTCCATATTTCGCCATTTGCGACTAACGGAATATCGGTGTGCTGCTTAATTTTCGCTATCCAATCCCAGTATGCTGGCGGTTTATAGCCCTCTGTTTTAGTACGGGCATGCACCACCAATTCTGAAGCGCCTGCTTCTGTTATAGCAATGGCGTTATCAACGGCTAGTGATTTGTCTTCAAACCCCAAACGAATTTTTGCCGACACCGGAATATGTTGCGGTACGGCGTCTCGCACTGCCTTTACAATGTCATATAGCGTTTGAGTTTCTTTTAACAGAACTGCTCCGCCCTTACTTTTGTTGACGGTTTTAGCAGGGCATCCAAAATTTAGATCGACTCCGGGAGAGCCAAGTTCAACAGCAGTTTCAGCGTTTTCTGCTAACCATTGTGCGTGCTGCCCTAATAGCTGAACACGCACAGGCACACCTGAGGCAGTCTTGCCATCTGTATGAAGCTCTGGACAAATTTTATAAAAGGTCTTTTTAGGTAGCTTTTGATCAACAACACGAACAAACTCCGTCACACATCGATCAAACCCGCCAACGCGGGTCAACATGTCTCTCATTAGATGGTCGACTACCCCTTCCATCGGGGCCAGCATTATTTTCATTCGAAATTGAGCTCAAGATAAGTAAGAAAAATCGGCGGGAGTGTATCAAAAAGGTAGGCTGGTCGCTATGCGGCTAAAGTTAATAATATTTTCCCCGGCAGAGGTAGACCTGAGAGGTGCCCAAGAAGTTGCTTATATATACCGTTTCGAAGCGTTTGAGAAAAAAGATGAGCGTTTTAAATAAAACGAGTGTGTGTCCACTTTAAGCTCACTTAAGCTAATCAGTATCTTCGAGGGTGTTGAGTCGCTGGAATATCGCATTTTTTTGCTCAAGGGTATACGACGCCCAATTTACAATCTCATCTAGGGTTCTATTGCAGCCAATACAGATATCGTCATCAGTGAGTTTACACTGCGCTTTACAAGGAGATATGGGGTTATTCATTCTACTACTTTATTCAAGATGGTTACTGTAACTTTTTTGTGGCCGCTATATTAGCTAGCGTGTTCTCTGATAGCTCTTTATTCGACCATAGACAAACATAACAACCGTAGCGCGCCTCAAGATATGCAGAAAACTCTGAGTCTGTTTGACAATTATGTCTTACTAAAGACTGTTTATTACCGTCATAAATGACTGCTGAAAAAGTAAACACAATGAGCCTCCTCTGAAAGAAGGCCCAATATACATCTAGACGTCTAAACGTTCAAGCATCCAAATGTAAATATGCGCGTTACCGTATCGTGAAAGTTACATTATAAAGTCAAGTGCAGCACATACCGCCGTCACTTGCGCATCGTTACAATTTTCTGGCGTAGCGTTATCGCTGTCTGGATACACTTCGGTTGTAGTAACAAAGTTTGCATCTGTCATTCCACCGCAAAGAAAAAGAGATTTCTTGTCGTAACAAATAACCCCTTCACTCACGACGTCAGCACCTATAATTTTTCCACTTTCATCAGGTGGCGCTATATGAGTAACGCCTTTAACAGCCTCGATGACGGCCTGTTGGAAAGCAAGCTGTGGGTTTGGTGTATTCGCTACCGTATAGAACCCATCTGGTATATTCCAGTTGTCGTGATCAGTTCCATCACGAGCTGCTAACGCGGGCCTAAATTCACTATTATCTGTATCAGTAGTCTCATGCAAGTCGATATGCAAAGAGAGATCTGTCTTTAACGACGTCACAAACTGCATCAACTGCTGAGATTCAGGAGCTGGTGAATCAGGATAAAAAGAACGATTTGGATCGATGGCTAACGGATTCCATCGGTTGATTGTTTCGTAGGCCCATGGACTAACACAGGGCACTACAAAAATGTTAACGCTTGCGGCATAACCTGATAGTTTAGTTTCAATAAACTTCAATGCGCCTTGCACACCGCTCGTTTCGTAGCCATGTACACCGCCTGTGACTAATGCAGATGGTTTGGAACTGTCAAATGACGTAGGCACTACTGCATACAATGGGTAGCGCGCTTCATCATAGGGTAATGCGCCGTATTGCTGTAACCTGAAACCTTCGGGAATAATGTTTTGTAACTTAGTAAACACTTCCTCTTTTACACTGCGCTTTACGCTTTGCTGCTCATACCACTGTGCTTTTTCTTTCTCGCCCCACGGTTTTCCCGCAGTGCCGATTGAGTAATTTTGCATAATAGCCTCTTTGTTCGTCATTCAATCAATAACGTTATGATATCACCTGTATTTCCTAAAGTATGTGATATCGCCCACCCAACTGGGTTCTGGCAGTAATTCTGACTGTACACCGAATACATTTTTGTGAACTTAACGTTGCCACCTTCAAAGTGCTCCCCGTTAAATAAGGCACAATGAAAGCTTTGATGAAAGCGGACAGACGCTCGTTCAAAAAAGTAAATGAAAGCGGACAGACACTCGTTTAAAAATGGACAGACACTCAAAATATTCAACCCCCTTCATCCAGAAGCAAGAGCATAATACCGTTGGTGTAAGATTAATGTAGATTAGAAGAGTCAAATAAAAAGCAGAAATGGATGGAATTGAGGGGTGACGTTATTGAAAACAGTGAACGACGATAGAGAGGTTTTACACTTAAGGAATGCACGTTCACAAAATGTAAGCGCTAAAACAAAAAAACCAGCCGATTGGCTGGTTTTTTCGATATGGCGTCCCCTAGGGGATTCGAACCCCTGTTACCGCCGTGAAAGGGCGGTGTCCTAGGCCTCTAGACGAAGGGGACTGAAAATCTTCTTTCGAAAGCTACGCTTTCGAGATTCTCAGTAAGGTGAAGTGAGCCAGCGAACTGAGCGACCTTTTCCTTACCAAACTTTCAGTCAGAAGTTTAAAAAAACTCCAGCCTATTTCACGGTATTGACCGACCGTGACGCGATTAAATGGCGTCCCCTAGGGGATTCGAACCCCTGTTACCGCCGTGAAAGGGCGGTGTCCTAGGCCTCTAGACGAAGGGGACTGAAAATCTTCTTTCGAAAGCTACGCGTTCGAGATTTTCAGTAAGGAGAAGTGAGCCCGCGAACTGAGCGACCTTTTCCTTACTAAACTTTCAGTCAGAAGTTTAAAAAACTCCAGCCTATTTCACGGTATTGACCGACCGTGACGCGATTAAATGGCGTCCCCTAGGGGATTCGAACCCCTGTTACCGCCGTGAAAGGGCGGTGTCCTAGGCCTCTAGACGAAGGGGACTGAAAATCTTCTTTCGAAAGCTACGCTTTCGAGATTTTCAGTAAGGCGAAGTGAGCCAGCGAACTGAGCGACCTTTTCCTTACTAAACTTTCAGTCAGAAGTTTAAAAAACTCCAGCCTATTTCACGGTATTGACCGACCGTGACGCGATTAAATGGCGTCCCCTAGGGGATTCGAACCCCTGTTACCGCCGTGAAAGGGCGGTGTCCTAGGCCTCTAGACGAAGGGGACAATAAATCTATTCAAACGTAAACGGTTGAATCAGTTACACCGTAAATTCACTAAATAAGCAACGATGCAATGAAATATTGTCGCAACTGATTGCACTCAACCCGAGCTATCAGTTAGCCTACTAAGTTACAAGATATTCTCTCTATCATGCTAGGCACGATGTGTAACTTGGTGGAGCCAGGCGGGATCGAACCGCCGACCTCCTGCATGCCATGCAGGCGCTCTCCCAGCTGAGCTATGGCCCCGTCGTGTCGTAGTCAATTCATTATGACTGTTCCGTGACAGCGGGGCGCATTCTAGGCATCCCCCCCTGCCATGTCAACGGTTTTTTTATGAATTTTCTCTGTTTGCTATAAAAGTAAGCGCTTTGTCGATTCTCTCACCAACTTTCTCTTTTGAGAGCAGATTTAATGTCACGTCTAGCGAGGGAGAATTACCACTGCCTGTGGAAGCTACACGTAGCGGCATGCCTACCTTTCCCATACCAACTTCAAGTTCTTCTGCCGTGGCATTTATCGCAGCTTGAATACTCGCTGGCGTCCACTCTCCAAGTGCTAATAGCTTATCTTTCACCAGCTCTAATGGTCCTCTTGCCACTGGGCGAAGATGCTTTTTCGCGGCGTTGGCGTCAAATTCATCATAATCCTGATAAAAGTACGTCGAGATCTCCGCCAGCTCTTTGAGCGTCTTCACGCGGTCGGCTTGTATCGCAATAACCGATTCAAGAGAAGGACCCGCGGTTACATCCACATTCAACTGGTCAAAATGCCATTTTGCGTGAGCGGCAACGTCACTTGCTGGCATAGACTTAATGTAATGCTGATTCAACCAAATAAGTTTCTCTGTGTTAAATGCAGAAGCAGACTGCCCTATTCCATCTAGGCTAAAGTGCTCAATCATTTCATCAAGAGTAAATACTTCTTGGTCGCCGTGTGACCAACCTAGCCTAACAAGGTAGTTCAACACCGCCTGTGGTAAAAAGCCATCATCGCGATACTGCATTACGCTAACAGCGCCATGACGCTTTGACAATTTCTTACCATCATCGCCAAGTATCATAGATACGTGAGCGTATTCAGGAATAGGTGCGCCTAGTGCGTGAAGAATATTAATCTGACGCGGAGTATTATTGATATGATCTTCGCCGCGTACAACGTGAGTAATACCCATATCCCAATCATCTACAACAACACAGAAGTTATAAGTAGGCGTTCCATCAGTACGCTGAATAACAAGATCGTCAAGTTCACCGTTACTGATTTCTATGGTGCCGCGCACATGGTCTTTTATCTCAACAGACCCATCTAGCGGATTTTTAAACCGGATAACGAATGGCTGCCCTTCAGGGTGGTCTGTTCTGTCGCGCCATGTTCCAGGATAGCGAGGTTTTTCACCTTTTTCTTTTTGTGCTTCGCGAATAGCATCAAGCTCTTCTGAACTCATGAAGCATTTGTACGCTTTACCTTCGTCTAGTAACTTTTGGATAAGCTCTTTGTATCGGTCAAAACGCTCTGTTTGATAAACCGGGCCTGTGTCCCAGGTTAAGCCAAGCCACTGCATGCCGTCTAAGATTGCTTGTTTAGCTTCTTCAGTAGAACGTTCAATATCTGTATCTTCTATGCGAAGTACAAACTCACCGCCTTTGCTTTTCGCATAAAGCCAAGAATACAGCGCTGTGCGTGCGCCCCCAACATGAAGATACCCCGTTGGGCTAGGTGCAAATCGTGTTACAACCGACATGAATACTCTCTATAGTTAATTCAGAACTTATTTGCCCTTATTCTACCAGCGTAAGTGTTACGACAAAAGCCGCTTCATTCACTCTGCAGTATTTAATACTCAGGTGTCATTCAACATCCCGCTAAAACAATCATGGAAAATATATGGGTGTACCGGACAGACACTCGAGGAGTTAAGCGGGAGTTAAGCGGACAGACACTCGTATTCGTAAAGCGAGCAAAATGGACAGACACTCACCTCAGTAGAGAATGTCACTTTATAGTTGTTTGCGTTGTCTCTCTATTTGAGACTGTTAGGAGGCTCAGGAAAAAATACGTGACAAAAAAACGGTGCGCTTTTCATCAATTTATATAAAAAGGCAGCAAAATGTTTAATTTTCGCGCATACAGTAATTTTCTTTAATTTTATTGTTGACACTATCACGAGCAACTCTATAATACCGCCCCACTTGCCCAGGCAAGTAAACAAACAAGACGGACGCTTAGCTCAGTTGGGAGAGCATCGCCCTTACAAGGCGAGGGTCACTGGTTCAAGCCCAGTAGCGTCCACCACTCTTGCTTGTTGTTAGAATTGCGAAATACAGATGGACGCTTAGCTCAGTTGGGAGAGCATCGCCCTTACAAGGCGAGGGTCACTGGTTCAAGCCCAGTAGCGTCCACCACTCTTTTTTCGAATTCAGTTTTATCGGACGCTTAGCTCAGTTGGGAGAGCATCGCCCTTACAAGGCGAGGGTCACTGGTTCAAGCCCAGTAGCGTCCACCAATTTATCTTTTATCCTCAAATCTTCATAAGACTCGATGGTTCAATAACTTCATTACGAGCCACAGCAGCGTCCACCACCTTCTCTTTTACTCCAAAATTCGATAATATTCTGCAGTTCAATAGTCTCAAATTGATCTACAGCGATACTTCTCCAACCTTTAAATAACATCACAAAGCGCTTACGCCTCACCAATGGGTTACATCTTAAAATCGGTGTGCTACATTTGATGTAGAAAGTTTGCGAATACAGGCCCCTATCATCATGGATGCAAAACAAAAACATGAACTACTCCGTAAAAGCGTATCTACTAAAGCAAGAGCTGCACTGCTTGCAGGCCTTGGAGTTTGTTTTTTAAGCGGTTGTTCAAATGCTCTGCATCAGGCAAAAGTTGAAGAATTAAACACTGACTATTGCACTGAAAAAGTACAACACAACTGTAGATATATTGCAGCAGGCTTTTTAAGGCCCGTGCAACCAAATGACGCCTTTGAAGAACAGCTAAAGCCTATACACGAAAGAGAAGAAGTCATTGAACAAGAGTTTGAAGTATTAAGGCGAAAGTGAGTGGGAAGTGGTCATCCAAATCTTCCCCACGGTATCGTCAAATGCCGTTGATTCTAACTTTGGTAATCACATAATCATTAAAATATTCAGATAACATCCTACCTGCTAACAAAAGCGCCTTTAAAACCAGCCATTAATATAACTAACTTAAATACTCAAAAGCCAAGTGAAGCATAGAAAACGCTGAAGGATGGTTAGCATTTATTGCTGCCTATCAAAAATTCTCACTCTATTTACACATACCCCTTACAAGCTGCATCTACGCAAAATAAATAATCAAATGCGTGGGATAAAATTAGCTCTCGCCAACCTTTAGATTCACAAAGGTCAATTTTCAAGCATCTATGCCGATAAAAAGCTATAGTGAAGCAATAGGGAAATCATTTTTGTTGCCCACTGTCTTTTAACGCTTATCGTAAAACGCTTCTTAATAGGTGTTTTAAAATTAATTATGCGGCAGGAATATGAAATATAACTTAGCCAAAGATACTAAATTACTTATTGCTGAAGACCAAGTGTTGGCCAAAAGCCATTTACACTATGCCCTTGAGCAACTTGGGTTTAGTAATATGGACTATGTAGACCGTCCTTCCACCGCAATTGCATCGTTACAAGAGCACGAATACGATGCAATTATTTGCTCATACAACCTACGTTCTGATCAAGGTGGGTATTATCTCCTCGAGCAATTACAATCTCAAAACGCATTATCATTAACTAACGCTTTTATCTTTACGAGTGCAGATACCTCCGCAGAAGTTGTTCACGCCATTATCGAACTACAGCCTGATGAGTTCATAGCGAAGCCTTTTTCAGTCAATGAGTTGGATAGACGACTTTCTCGGGTTCTCTCCAGGAAAGCAGCTTTAAAGAACGTGTATCGCTGTATGGACAAGGCCGACCACGAGAAAGCCCTTTATGAAGTAGAGCAGTTTCTTCTTCAGCCGGAACACGCTGAACATTTTCCGCTGGCAATGAAGATTAAGGGCGACTTATTAATTCTCAACGAGCGATTTAGTGATGCATTAGCGTTTTACGACGCAATCATAAACGTTCAAGACTTTAGCTGGGCAAAGTTAGGTATTGCCAACTGCCTTTTAGCACTTAAAGAATTTGATGACGCCGAAAGAGAAATTTTACAACTGGCAATGCGTCCCGACTCTGAACTGGCGGCTTACGATTTACTCGCGAAATTAAAAATTCAGTTCGATGCCTTTGATGACGCCCTAGAATGCACCAATCTCGCTTGCCATATTTCGCCAAGAAAAGTGTCTCGCCACCAGCAGGCCGTCAATTTAGCCCGTATAACGCACAACTATGAAAACCAATTTTCCAGTGCCAAACAGCTTGTGCGCTATGCCCGTGACTCTATACATGACACACCAGAAATTTACCTTAACGCCGCTAGGGCCGGTGTCGACTTTGCAATGACTTCTGCACCTGAAGATATGAATAGAATTGTAAAACAGTCTACAAGCTATTTGCAGCAGCTAAAACAGGCGCACCCTAAAGCCTCACTTAAAGACGAGTTATATGTTTTAGATGCACGGTTACATTATTTAAAAGATGATGTGGCCAAAGCGCAATCGCTCTTATCAGACTTTCATATAGACCAAGCACAGCATCACTCTACAGAAGCCCTTTTAGATAGAGCAAAAGCACTACATGAAGTGGGGCTTAAAGATGAATCACTAAAGATATTTGAAGCCCTCGCCCATCGTTTGAAAAAACATGAAGGAAGCGATGACTTGATGAGTCGCTACATTGCACAAGAGCAGGAAGAGAAAACGGCTATTTCGTTAAGTCCTAAAGCACTGAATAACTCTGCTGTGGCTGAGTATAAAAGAGGTAATCTTGAGCAGTCTTACTCTACATTTTCTCAAGCATTCAGAGTCATGCCTAAGAACCCTTCCATTGCTTTGAACTACTTGCAAGCCATTGTACGCGCTAGAAAGTCTCGTGAAGCGTTACCGGCTGACACACGGCAGGCCATCAAGTCTTGTCGGGAAACGTTGGAATCTGCACCGCTTTCTAAAGAGCAGTTATCGCGATACGAAACTGTTAAAAGCATCTTAACGAATAACGGAAAGTAATTAGCAGTATCGCTTACTCCCTTCACGTAGCCTTGTGTACAGAATTCAAAGCTTAAATGAATATTAGCTCCGTAAAAAGGTAGCTCGTTAACAAAGTAGCAAAGCAGAATAATGACTCGACAGTCTCAAGTCTGTGCAAGACACCATCTAGCATTTAGTTAGGTTTTTTAAGCCATTTTCTCAACGTAGAAATGACAACGGTATGCTCGATAGGTTTCGCCAGGAAGTCATCCATTCCGGCTTGTAGGCACATTTCTTTATCGCTTTTCATCGCATTTGCAGTCATTGCAATGATAGGAACCTCTCGATATTGACTGCCTCCAACGCCTCTTCTTATCTGTCGAGTCGCTTCAAACCCGTCCATTTCCGGCATTTGACAGTCCATGACGACAAGGGAATACACGCTATCTTCGCCACACTGTTGTAAAAGCTCAAGGGCCTCTTTACCATTACTGGCCACGTCTACCTGAAAACCTTCGCTTTCCATCACGCTGGTAGCAACCATCTGATTTATCGTATTATCTTCAACCAATAAAACCCGAGTGACACTCAAGAAAGACAGCAACGGCTCTTGCTTCTTTTCAAACATATCAGTGTCAAAAGTATCAGTCTCAAAAGCACCTGTTTTAAAAGTGCCCTTTTCAACACCGTCTACTTCAACAGAAAGCGCACTTTTCATAGTAACTTGAGTGCCTTCCTTACTAGGGTTATGAGAGTCATCAGTTGATGAGCTATCTTCTAACACGCTCTTAAAGTCATTAGTCGATAAAGGCTTGGGGAAGCTAGCAAAAACGCCTAACGCATGATTTTGTTCTGCGCTACTGATATCTTTTAGGGAGGTCATTTTTACAACGCGAATATCACGAAAACGCTCATCATCTCGCAGTGCAGTGCAGAACGTATCGAAAGGCATATCAGGTATCTCTTTATCAATAAATATTGTAGTAATTGGCTTTACACTATTAACCGTATTTTCGCATTGTTCAAGAGCACTTCTAGCTGAATTGGCCACTGATGTAGTGATACCCCACACCGTAAATTGTCTTTCAAGCGCTTTTCTATTGGCCCTGTTATTGTCTACAACAAGGCAGTGAAGATCAGTTCTTGTTATGAGCGGCGATATAGATATAGGTTGAGCGTCGTTTACTTTATTTACTTCACAAGTCACTACAAAACAACTTCCCTTACCTAGCTCACTGGTTACCGTAATGTCACCACCTAATAATTCACACAACTTTTTAGTGATCGTTAACCCAAGTCCAGTTCCACCATAACGACGTGTGGTAGACGCATCAACCTGGGTAAATGCATCAAAAAGACTTGCTAACTTGCGTTTCTCTATGCCAATACCCGTATCGCTTATTGCACAGCGCATGACTAACTTCCCTTCCTCTTTTGCAGGAAGTAGCTCTGCCACAATGCTTAATTCACCTTGCTCCGTAAACTTAACCGCATTACTTAATAAGTTAGTGAGAATTTGTTTTATACGGTTTGGGTCTGAATTAATTTTTGAGGTGGTCACCCGGGCCAGATCGACAACCAATTCTAGTCCCTTTTCTTGCGCAGTGTGGGCTATTGAATAAGCAAGTTCTTCAATTAAACCGCGCAAATCAAAGTCCACCGATTCGATTTCAAGCTTGTCAGCTTCAATCTTAGAAAAGTCTAAAATATCGTTAATCAGAACCAGCAAAGACTTAGCACTTGAATTCGCAATATTCACCCGGTGTGCCTGCTGCGTATTTAGACCGCTGTTTTTAAGTAGACCCAGCATGCCTATTACACCGTTAATTGGCGTTCTGATTTCATGGCTCATATTGGCAAGGAATTCAGATTTAAGCTTCGTTGCCTCTTCTGCTTCTTTTAATGCCGCTTTAAGTTGGTGTGCTTGCCCCTCCAGCGAAGCAGTTTTCTCAGAAACCTGTTGCTCTAACGCCTGCACAAAACGCTTCTGCTTAATAATTTCGCTTTGGTGCAACTTAGTACGTAAATAAATAACTAACAACACCAAGCCCAGTAATAGCAAGCAATAAAACGCATAGGCCCACCATGTTTTCCATGGCACTTTCTCTACATGTAAATTAACCGCGAGCTGTTCTTCACTCCACTGACCGTTTGGCTTTAAGGCCTTTACTCTCAGCGTATAGTCGCCCCCATTTAAATTAGTGAATGACACATTATTATAGCTGCCAATATCTATCCATTGCTCATCGTAGCCTTCAAGCTCATAAGCAAAATGAGGTTTTGTTTGTGATGAGTAATCAAGTAGTGCAAATTCAAAAGAGAAAAAATAATCTTCGTATGACAGATAAACGTCAGTGAGATAGGAAAGCGGGGTATTCGTATCTGCCTTCTCACCCATAATATTAAACCCGGTTAAGACAATGGCCGCATCGAGTAACTGCTGCTGTTCTTCTTCATCAGAAAAATACTCGATACCCCGTTGACTGCTAGTAAACAAGGTACCTTGAGCAGAATTAACTAAACTGTTGGCGTAGTAATTTTTCCCTGTAGGGGTTGTGCTGCGAGTATAGTTACTGGCGCTTTGCTCATAAGGGTCGTATAAAAAGATGCCCTTATTAGTGGTAAGCCAAAGTTTGCCATCTTCCCCGTTTGCGATGGCGCGAATGAGTGTTGCGGGCAGCCCCTCTTGCTCACTAAACTGCCTAAAGCTTTGCGTGTCGGGCAGGTAACGATTTAATCCCTTTTGGGTTGCAACCCATATATCGCCATTGGCGCTTTGATGAATATCTTCCACAATACTGCCAAGCAGAGTTTCGTCTTCCTTGGCGGTGCTGAATGCGTCGAAATGCTTGCCGCCTTTCTGCCATCGACTAACACCTTTGCCAGTTCCCACCCACATGTTGCCATTGCGCTCTTTAAAGATAGTGTGAATTTCAGGGTGAGGAAGACCGTCTTGTTGGGTTAAGTGCTTAAATGTTTTGTCTCGAACGCTATAAATATAAACACCGTTTTTATAAGTGCCTACCCATAGGTTTCCCTCATCGTCTACCTCAAGGGCTCTAAACTCGCGAAAATGACGAAATTCGCTGTCGTCTTTTGGGTATTCAATTCGCTGTATCTCGCCAGTGATTCTGTTGAACTTTGCCAAGTAGTCATCTTGAGCTACCCAAAGCGTATTAGCACCTTCAAAGCCTTCAATAGGGGCTGCGTTAGGTGCTTCAATAGGGGCTGTAACAGGCACAATAATGGGCCGCTCAAGCACGCCGCTTTGTGCATAATCATCAAAGCCAGCGAACACTGACTCTGACACCGGCTCGAGCTGCTGTTCGTTCACCTGCCACTTAAAAATTTCGGTATTTGCATTTACTATGAGCACATCGCCATTTTCATCAAGCTCAATACCGTTTGGCGCAACTAACGACTCGCTGTTGATCAGTTTCACGTTTCGACGGAGCGACAGCTTAAAAATGCCGTGCACTTCGCTAGTTATCCATTTTGTGTGAGTTTTATCTTCAAAAATTATTCTCAGGCCGTTGTCATAGCCAAAATCCATTTTTTCTACCATATTTTTACTACCCGTATGGCGATACAATCCATTGGTTGAAACAAACCACACACCGCCTTGATGATCTTCAATCATCGAGTTTACCTGCCCCAACGACCTCCCATCTTTTGTAAGCTGCGCAGTAAAGCGACCTGTTTGGGGTGAAAACAGAAAAGGGCCTTCCTGAGTAGCAACATAAAATTGTCCAGAGCTTGTCAGTAGCAAACTTCGAATTTCGTTGGCGCCTGTGGCAGTTTTATTGTTTTGATCAGGGAAATAGTGTGTGGCAGTGAGCGTGGTTTTATTAAGTAAATTCAAGCCATAGCTTGTTGCTACCCAAAGGGATTCTTCATCGTTATCGATGATGTCCCAAATACGATTGTGCGATAAGCCGGTGCTCTTTCCCTCCTTCTTCATAATCCGCTGAAACGCATTATTACCAAGATATTTATTGAGCCCTCTGTTATACGTTCCAAGCCAGATAGTGCCGCTGCTGTCATGAAACAGAGACTGAATGCGATTTGAAGAAAGCGACGTTACATTGTTAGGGTCATTGCTAAATCGTTGAAAAGTTCCTGTTGCCGGGTCGTATTTATTTGCTCCTCCTCCCCAGGTACCTACCCAGATATTGCCATCCTTATCGAGCATAAGATTACCGGCATCATTGTGTGATAGGCCTTGTGTTACCCTTTTGTTTGACTCAAACAGTCTGACTTTATTGCCGTCATAGCGCATAACGCCATTTTCGGCTGTACCAAACCACAAAAAGCCCTGCTGGTCTTGAATGATGGAGTAAATTTCGGAGGATACGAAACCGTCACTGGCTGTAAGTTGGTCGACGGTGTATTCATTGATTAGCTTATCCGAGCCTGATGAGTGCCCCTTGGACACACAAAGAAAAAACGAGAATATTACTGTGAAAGCCTGCAAGAGAAAAGCTTGATGGGTCGTCATTTTTCGCAAATGTACGCTCTCTGTATTTGGCACGCGAGCTGAATTTCTATTTCTAGAACAATAATCTATTTTGCTCCCGCTTTCTATGCGACCAAAGGTGCATTTCCTATTTGTATATACAGTACGAATGTATATGAGCCGTTGTAACGAGCAGCAATAGGGCGTATTGATCTTTACTAGGTGGTATATACCACTACCAGTTCTTGAAAGACGCTGTCTTTGTACTCAAGTTCGTGGCTATAAGACATACCTAGCTTTTTCATAATATTGATTGACGCAGTATTGTCTGGATTAGCGATGGCAGAAAACTTATCGATACCGAGGTCATATAAATTTTCCTTTATGGCATTTGCCGCTTCTGTGGCGTACCCCTTACCCCAGCTTCTTCGTTTAAAACGCCAGCCTAATTCTATATTGTCGCTTTCAGGCGCGTTAGTGAAGAAACCGAAAGGCCTTACTAAAATCCAGCCGATGCTTTCCTTGTTGTCTTGCCTTTCTACGCGCCACAATCCCCAGCCGAAAGCAGGGTTAGAATACGCTTGAAATCGAGGAACAAAGATATTTTGAATGTCATCTTTAGAAGATTTTTTACCACCGTTGATAAACTTCATAACCAATTCATCTTGGTCTAATTCCCACAGAAAATCAGCATCTGCTTCGGTTATGTAGTGATAGGAAAGACGTGCACTATCCCTGATTTGCATATACATCCTTTTCTCTTATTATTTTTTTGAATATATCTTATTTTTCTCATTATCCAAATAGATTTTTATGCACCATGAGGATGGTTTTCTTTTTAACCGCGCTAGGTTGATCCATCTCAATTATCACGCACCATTCGAACAAAAACTCACTGAATAAATCTATCCACCCAACATAGCTAAGTGTTTAGTGGCACCGGTTTTCCCATCATGCAAATAATGAGTTGCATGTTTTGTTCCTAAAGCATGTTTCAGAAATGTCACTACTTCCTGCACATCTCCTTTAGCCAGTAGGTCGCGCATATCAATACCATTTTCACTGAATAAACAAAGGTGAAGCTTACCAGGAGCAGATACACGCAGTCTGTTGCACGTTTTACAAAAATCCTTGCTGTAAGGCATGATAAGCCCTATTTTGCCCGCGTAGTCTGGGTGATAAAACTCTTGTGCTGGGCCTGCATCTCTTCTCGGAACAATTGGCTGCCAGCCCATATTTTCAAGGGTTGTTTTCAAGGGTGAGCCACTTTGGTGCTGTTTGATGAAAAACTGGGAAAGATCCCCTGTTTCCATTAGCTCAATAAAGCGAAGGGTAACTGGCATATTTTTTAGCCATGATAAGAAACGCTGTAGCCGACTGTCTGAAAAATCATTCAATAATACTGAATTTACTTTTACCTCTAATTCTGAGTCGACTGCGGCATCTAACCCTCTAAGTACCGACTTCAGTTTGTCTTGCCCAGTAATAGCAGCAAACTGCCTGGGGTCGAGGCTGTCTATGCTTACGTTAACCTGATCAAGGCCCGCTTGTTTCCACTGAGATGCGTATTTTTCCATTCGCGCGCCATGGGTTGTCATCGCGACTCTTTCTATGCCTGGCGTATTGGCGGTGAGTTGGAGAATATCAATAAAGTCGCGCCTTAAGGTGGGCTCTCCGCCAGTGAGACGTACCTTTGAAGTGCCCAAGCTAGCGAAAGCTTGCAATAAAGTGTCAATTTCAGATAGTGACATAAACTGATCGCTCGAAGGGCCATCATAGCCATCGGGCAAGCAATACTGACAACGGAAGTTACATGCTTCGGTTACCGATAAACGTAAATAATGAAACTGTCTTCCGAAACTATCTTCTAGCAAACTAACTCCTACTGCTTTTATTGCATCTTTACCAACAACCTATTCTGGTAAGATACAACGATGAAAAAAATTACACCTACGTGTTTTGCTATATCTTATTCGCCAATTGGCTTCTTATATACTCTACACTGTCGTTACTTTACACTACCAACAGCGTATATAAATAGTGAAGCGCTTTTCTTTACATTAAATGAGACCGACATAATCTTAGAATCATTTCATCTCGTACTGTTAAGCTACGTATTATTAAGTCACTAAAGCGCCTTTGTAACATGTGTTTTGATGTTATTGGCTTACATAGAAGCAAATTTGGACGTTACTGCAGTATAAAATGAGAAAAAATCGCTTACCTATTAATGATGATGAGCCCGTAAAATGGCAAGTGTTGTCACAGCTCGTTCCCTATCTTTTTGAATTTAAACAACGCGTCGGACTGGCTATTCTATGCTTAGTGGCTGCAAAGCTTGCCAGCATCGGCCTTCCTTACGTATTGAAGTACACTGTAGACAGTCTCAATGGCAATCTTGCCACCCTTGCCATGGCCGTTCCCATCAGCTTAATTGTGGCCTACGGGGTACTTAGGCTGCTCAATGTACTGCTGGGGGAAGTGCGCGATACCTTATTTGGTAGAGTCACTGAACGCGCGATGAGACGCGTGGGCCTCAAGGTATTTAAACACCTTCATAATTTAGATTTGGGTTTTCATTTAAATCGCAGAACAGGTGGCCTGTCTAGAGATATAGAGAGGGGTACTAACGGCATTAGTTTCTTAATGCGTTTTATGGTGTTTAACATAGTACCAACGCTGTTAGAAATAAGCCTTGTCGTAGGCCTTCTTCTGATTCAATTCGGTATCTCTTTTGCCCTGATTATCGTTATTAGTGTTGTGATTTACGTGGGCTTTTCCATGAAAGCTACCGATTGGCGAACCCAGTTTGTGAAACAAATGAACGAAGCCGACTCCACCACAAACTCGCGGGCGGTAGATAGCCTTCTGAACTTTGAAACCGTGAAATATTTTAATAATGAGCGTTTCGAGGCCAATCGCTACGATGAAGATTTAGCGGCATGGGAAGTAGCCCGTCGACGAAATAGACTATCCCTTTTTACCCTTAATGCTGGGCAAGCGAGTATTATCGCCATTGCCATGACCGCGATGATGGCCAATGCGGCGCTAGGCGTGTTAAACGAGGAAATGACCATTGGTGATTTTGTCCTGATTAACGCGTTCACCATGCAAATTTTTATGCCCCTTAACTTCCTTGGCTTTGTGTATAGAGAGATTCGGGGCAGCCTAGCAAACATTGACAAGCTGTTTAATTTACTGGCGCAAGTACCTAAAATTAAAGATGCTGAGAATGCAGAGACATTAAAGACAACCAACCCTACAGTCAGCTTCAAAGACGTGCATTTTTCTTACGGCGAAAAACGCAAAATACTCAGCGGCATCACCTTTACTGTTCCTGCCGGTAAAAAGATTGCAGTGGTTGGTGCAAGTGGTGCCGGTAAGTCGACTATTATGAAATTACTGTTTCGCTTTTATGAGCCGAATGAAGGTCAGATATTCATAGACGGCAAAGACATAAAGCAGCTTTCACAAGATAGTCTTCGCGCTCATATTGGCATAGTGCCCCAAGACACTGTGCTTTTTAATACGTCGCTAAAAGAGAATATTCGTTACGGCAACCCCAAAGCCACTGATGACGAAATTAGCCAGGTTATTAGACTTGCCCACCTTGAAGCCTTTATCGAGAAGTTGCCAGAGGGACTCGAGACAACCGTTGGCGAGAGAGGCTTAAAACTCTCTGGTGGCGAAAAACAGCGTGTGGCCATTGCTAGAGCCTTGCTTAAAGGTGCGTCTATTATGATTTTCGATGAAGCGACAAGCTCTTTAGACAGTGCTTCTGAAAAGGCTATTCTATCAGCCTTGCGCGATGCCGCTAAAGGCCATACCAGCCTTGTTATTGCCCATCGATTATCCACTATTGTTGATGCCGATGAGATATTAGTGGTTAACGAGGGAGCCATTGTGGAGCAAGGCACACACGATAACTTGCTCGCAAAAGACGGCGAATATGCCTCATTGTGGCAAACTCAACAGCGTAACAAACTCGAGTCTTAACAACTGGATTTGAAATTAACATATGGACCCAGAAAGCATTAAAGAAGCAATAAACCAAACTATGCCATTCGGTAAATACGCGGGAAGACGATTGTTTCATCTTCCCGAAACGTACCTGGTTTGGTTTCACAAGCAAGGGTTTCCTAGCGGTAAATTGGGAGAGCAACTTGCACTGATGTATGAAATTAAATTGAATGGCCTAGAATCTGTTGTCGAACCTCTTCTTTATGATGACTAAGGCATTTACACACAGCGTTTATATAAGGCTTACATCCAAAGACTATGTCCGTAAGACCCCGTAAGCAAAGGCGAGGTGAAGTCAACGCCCGCATTTTAAAAATACATGAGGCCATGGCAACAAAGGTACTCAATAACCCTGACTTGCTTGATAGCGTGCGCGAAACCTTAGAGCAGCGCTACAACAACAGGCTCATGCGTTACGGCAGCTATATGCTGTGGAGCAGTATTTTAGAAACCGTCAATAACCCTGAGCTATTTAAGTCTTTATTACTTGCTGATGACGAGCGCACGGCAAACCTGAGAAGAGAAACCATATTCACGGGTGTGTTAAGCGAGGAAGAACGCCAGCATGTGCTGACAAGTGAATAGCATATCGCTTATACCAGACTGCATAGATGGTTACTCACTCAGCGAGACTTAAAATGTTCGTAATTGCGGCGTGTTGCCGCAGGTGCAGTGGTTTTACATCAAGGTGACACAACAAAAGGCGCTCGCATTACATTTGAATGTAAATATGAGCGCCTTTTTTGATTTGCGGCATAGCTTCTATGCCAAAATCAAACCTTATAAGCTTTGGCTTTATAAGCCTTGATTTAAATGATGAGGCTTAAACGTCGAGGCTTAAGCGTTGCGCAAATGATCAGCCACTAAAAACGCCATTTCTAATACCTGATCCGCATTTAAGCGAGGGTCGCATTGGGTTTTATACGCTTGGGCTAAGTCTTCGTCACTTATTTCGTACGCGCCGCCCGTACACTCAGTTACGTGCTGTCCCGTCATTTCTAAATGAATACCACCGGCATGAGTCCCTTCTGCTTCATGCGCTTGGAAAAACTGCTTAATTTCGCGCAATATGGCGTCGAAATTACGAGTCTTGTAGCCAGAAGACGCAGAGAACGTATTGCCGTGCATAGGGTCTGAACTCCATACAACATGACGACCTTCATTTTTCACTCTGCGCAGTAAGCGCGGAAGGTTATCGGCAAGATTGTCAGCACCCATTCGCGTTATCAATGTTAAACGACCAGGATCGTTCAGCGGGTTTAATGTATCGATGAGACGAATGAGTTCGTCTTCTTCCATACTTGGCCCCACTTTTACCCCTATGGGATTGTGAATGCCGCGGAAAAATTCAATATGCGCATGGTCGAGCTGGCGCGTTCTTTCACCTATCCATACCATGTGCGCCGAGCAGTCGTAAGGCTTTCCAGTTAGCGTGTCAGTGCGAGTTAGCGCTTGCTCGTAGTTTAACAACAGTGCTTCGTGAGACGTAAACAGCGAGGTCTCGTGCAGCGTAGAACTCGAGTTAGCATTAATACCAATAACATCCATAAACTCCAACGAATCTTGGATGCGCGTGGCCATATCAGAATAACGTTCTTTTAGCGGACTATTTTCCACAAACGCCATATTCCAGCGATTCACTTCGTGAAGGTCTGCTAGCCCACCTTGCGCGAAGGCGCGTAATAAATTCAACGTAGAAGAACTGCGATGATATGCCTCTAGCAAACGGTTTGGGTCTGGACGACGCGCCGCTTCAGTAAACTCAAAATTGTTGATGATGTCGCCGCGGTAGCTTGGCAGTGTAATGCCATTTCGCGTTTCAAAATTAGAAGAGCGAGGCTTAGCATATTGGCCAGCCATGCGAGCAACTTTGGTTACTGGGCAACGCCCCGCAAACGTAAGCACTATCGCCATCTGTAAAAGCACTTTAAACGTATCGCGAATTTTAGGTGCGTTAAATTCATCAAACGACTCTGCGCAATCTCCGCCCTGCAACAAAAACCCTTTTCCTAGGCTTACTTCGCCAAGCTGACGACGAAGCTCTCTGGCCTCAGCAGCAAATACTAATGGAGGATAAGTACTTAGGGTCTGTTCAACATTGCTTAACAAGGCACTGTCTTCATATTCTGGTTGCTGCAGAATAGGTTTCTGCCTCCAGCTATCTACTTTCCATTCACTCACCGGTACTCTCCTGAAAATACGTCATCGTAAAGCTATGCATATGCGAGCATGCTTACGGACGCTAAAAAATAATCTCTGAATATTTTAACATACTTATGGGAGGGTGATAGGCGCACAAACTTGAATTTCTAGAAAGTTTTTCTTCTTGCTTATTAGAAAATGACACTCAAATACGCGCTCTAAATTGTGTTGAGTCGCCACAGAATGCGGCGCACCGCTAGCCACAATACGCCCCTTATTCATAAGCCATAGAGAAGTGCTGTAGTTAGCACTTAATGCAATATCGTGAGAGCTCATAATAATGGTGTTGCCTTTAACGCACAGGGCTTGGATAAGTGAAGCGACTGCGTATTGATGTCGAATATCTAGCCCTTGCAGAGGTTCATCGAGAATGGCAATGCCATCACCGATTTCCAGCTGAGGCCAAATTTGTATCAGTGCCCGACAAATCTCTACTCGCTGTCGCTCCCCTCCTGAGAGGTGGGTAAGTGGCTTATCGAGAAATAACTCTACTTCAAGCGCACGTTCCAGCATAGCTGGAATAAGAAGATTATCGCGATGACTGTGAGCATAAAACGATAAATACTCACCCACACGTAAGGCAAAGTTAGACTCCAACTGTTGCGATAGCATGGTTCTAAGTGATGCTAACTCAGCAAGTGACCAGGTGCCTAGTGCTTTATCGCACAGCACGACTTCCCCTTGCTCTGGCGCAATAAGACCGGCAATAACGGCCATCAACGAACTTTTTCCCGCACCGTTTGGGCCAAGAAGGTGTATGCACTCCCCTTTTACAGCATGCAGTGAATCAACTTGTAAGCGGTTGGTGAGACTAATATTGTTTAAATGAAGCACCGTACTCATCGAAGTTGACCTTTTAACAACGCCCAGATAAGCAGCGGCCCGCCAAGTGTAGCGGTGATCATCGACACCGGCAGAGTGATCGCTCTTGTAAGCTCTGAACACAGTGCAACAAGCAGCAGCAGAGTTGCCCCGGCTAAAGCGCACAGTGGCAAAAGAAACTTATTATTGTGTCCAATCAGTAAACGAAGAATGTGCGGAATCAACAAGCCTACAAAGGCAATAGAGCCCGCCATCGACACGGCAGCCCCAACGGCTATGGCGCAGGCGACTAAACTTCGCTCTGTGAGCTGATGCACATCTACACCACTGCTTGTTGCCGCTGCATCACCTGCATATAGCCTGTTGTAGCTGCCTGCACTAGCGAACTGGTACCACAGCGCTGTAATAATGAGTGGGCCACCCACCAGCAGTATTGGCCAGCTGGTTTGGTATAAGCTTCCCATTAGCCAGAAGGTAAGGTTTCTAAGTGAATTGGCATCGCTGAATAAATAGAGCCAGGCGATAATTGCTCCGCTCAAGGTGGAAATAGCGATACCTGATAAGATAACCGCAGTAGACGACCCGAGTAGCTTCCTGGCGAGTTTGTAAATAGTGAAGGTGGTTGCTAGTGCCCCGATAAAACACCCTAATGGTAGTAGATAGTGAAGATATGCTTGGGCCCAGTGTGGCGTTATGAGCAGCAGCAAAGCCGCCACAAGGCTGGCGCCACTTGTAATACCGACAATACCTGGATCGGCCAGTGGATTTCTTAGCACGACCTGCAAGGTCGCTCCACTCACCGATAACGCAGCTCCCACCAGGGTGGCAGTCAGCACAAGAGGCAGCTGCAGTTGATATAAAATATGCAGCTTAAGCGCGTTCGGTGAATCTGAAAACGCCACGACAGCGAGTACACTCACCAGCGCAACAACAAATAATGATGCAACTGCAGTAACCGTTGCTTTAGGATTTATCAACGTGTGCTGGCCTAGTTATTACACCGCGCTACTGGAGGCGTTTTTTATATGTGTGATTAAGCCATCAGAGGCCGACTCAATGAGGTCGAGCACTAACTCAAATCCTCGTTTCCCCCCGTAATACGGGTCAGGCACTTCTTTTTCATCTTCATCGCAAAAGTCGAGAAACAGGCTGACTTTTTCGTGATATTGAGCAGGGCACATACCATGTAAGTTGCCTAGGTTGCTCTCATCCATCGCCAATATATAATCAAATTTTTCAAAGTCACTTTCGTGAACTCGACGACACTTCAGCCCTTTAAAACTGTAGCCTCGCTCTACACCCGCCGCCTGAGAGCGCTTATCTGGTGGGTTGCCGATATGATAGCCATGAGTGCCTGCAGAATCGATGAAGAGATCTAATCCCGCTTCTGCCGCTTTATGTTTGAAAACTGCCTCTGCTGTAGGAGAACGACAAATATTCCCTAGACAGACAAATAAAACCGATGTGGATTGCTTCATTTACGTTCCTTTAACCTACGTAAGACTATCGATACGAACACCACTGCAACATAAAGTTCGCCGCACTAAACTTTATCGCCAATTTAGCGTATTCTTGCTGCAATTATTCTTACGTTAGCCAGCGTAAATCTAAATCTATGATTTTGTGGAGTTTGTATGACCGCACATGCACTAATGCTTAGTAGCTCTCGTCAAGGTGACGAGGCATACCTTGAACATGCAAGGCCTCATATTCTTGCACACTTAGGAAATATTCGCGACCTCCTATTCGTTCCTTACGCTGCCGTCACTGGCACCTACGACGAATACGTAAACAAAGTCGCAGAGGCACTGCCAGAGTGCAATGTCACTGGATTGCATACGGTAGAAGACCCAGTATCTGCTATTAATCATGCCAAAGAAAACGGCCAAAGCATTGTGGTTGGTGGAGGCAATACCTTCCATCTACTCTCAACCTTGTATGCCAGTGCATTAGTGGTTCCCATCAAGCATGCCATCGCAGACGCAACTCCCTATATTGGCTGGAGTGCAGGCTCTAACATTTGCGGTCAATCAATTAGAACCACCAACGACATGCCCATTATAGAGCCGCCTAGCTTTGAAGCACTGAGCATTGTTCCCTTCCAATTAAATCCGCACTACACCGATTATCAGCCTGAGGGCTTTAACGGTGAAACTCGTGATCAACGGCTTTTCGAGTTTACAGCGCTAAACCCCACCACCCCCATAGTAGCTATTCGCGAGGGAACGGCACTAACGCTGACTGACGATAAGCTTGCGTTAGTTGGAGAAAAAGAGGGCTATATATTTTTAGGCAATGAAAAATCACCTATTGCCCCCGGTGCAGATTTAACAGAGTTGCTCAATCGCGAGGGCTAATCTGTCGTCGCTTGGCTGTTGGCCGAAGGGGATTTCGGCTAACAACGGCTCTGGCAGCATTGCTTTTAACGACGCTAAATTATCGCCATAGCGGGTCATATTGCCAGTAATATCGTTGGCTATCCAGCCGGCAATGTTAAGCCCGTCACCTCTAATTGCTTGGGCAGTAAGCAAGGCATGATTTAAGCACCCCAAGCGCATACCCACCACTAAAATTACGTCCATACCAATGGATGCCACCACATCAGATAAAAACCTGTTTAGCTTAGTCTCATCGCCCACATTCAGCGGCAAGCGCCAACCACCGGCACCTTCCATCAATAACAAATCTGGCTTGTAGGCTTGCAGGCTTCCCAGCCCCTTTATTATTTTTTCATCGCTTAGTAACACGCCCGCCTCAGCGGCCGCTATATGCGGAGCGATGGGCGGTTTAAGCGCAATGGGGTTTATTTCGCTAATAGGTAAATCAATGCTGCTAGATTTCTGGATAGAGGCGGCATCTTCGTTTACCCATTCACCATTAACAAGGTCGCATCCAGCGCTTATTGGCTTATAACCAATCGCTGTGTGCCCTAATTGTGACGCTGCTTTAAGAAGCTGGCATGTCACGTAGGTTTTGCCGACTTCGGTGTCTGTGCCGGTGATGAAGTATTGTTTCATGCATTTTTTTCCAATCTAAAATGACATACGCGATAGGTAAGCGGAAGACGCCCCGCTTCGCTATGAATATTGTGATACGCCATACTCAATTTTTTAATATCCTGACGACTAAGCACTTTTTGTTGCTTGCCTGTCTCTCCTGCCCCTACGCCTTTCACCGAGCGCAATAAAGACATAATGTCGCTATGGGTATCTACATAGTTACAACTAATAACTCGCTTTACGGCTAGACCTGCACCGCGAAATGCGCGATTCCAAGCATCGGCAGTGGGCAATGAAGTCATTGCCGTAGGAAGCTGAGCTAATTTGCGCGCATTGGTCAGCTCTTCAAAGGAACCTGATACCATAATGGCCAACTCTGCGATGGCATCACGTTTGAGTACCCGATGCACTTCCTCAGCGACGCTATTCAAGCAATTGGCCCACTGCAATGCCATAGATGAATAGACAACATCAATGCTGTTACTCGCTATAGGTAGCGCTTGAGCACTACCCAGTTTAAAAGTGAGATGAGGGTAGTTAGTACCCGCTAACGACAGCATCCCTTGTGCAATATCAACACCAACGGCATGTAAGCCACGTGCGTTGAGAGATTGGGTGTGTACGCCTGTCCCGCATCCAATATCAAGGGCATTGCCTACAAGTTGGGCAGGTAAGTTGTGTAACCCCTGCTGCGCAATGGTGAATTGAATAGCCGCGAGCTTATCGTAACGTGGGGCTGCCTTGGAAAAGCGCTCTGCGACTGCTTTCTCACTTATGCCTGCGCTTATGCCTGAGCTTATGCCTGCGCTTATATTTGGACTTTTACTAGCGCTCTGTAGTGGGGGTGGCCTATCCAGGCCTTTCTCCTGAGCCACTGCGCCTGCCTCCTGAACCAATGCGTTTGCTGCTTGAGCGCAAAATTCATTCACGATATGGCCCCATTCGACAAAGCGAGCGCGTCGACTAACATATCGATATCTTGTTCGGTATGGGTGGCGGTAAGAGTAATACGCAGTCTATCTTCATTTTTCGGCACCGTGGGTTGACGAATAGCGCTAACCCACATCCCTCGCTCTTTTAACGCATCACTAAGCGCGACAGCTCGCTTAGGGCAACCCACAATAACAGGCTGAATCGCGCTTTTAGAGCCAACCAAAGAGAGGTCGCCAACGGTCGCTGCGTTATGGGCAACGCGGCCTTCTCCAAACTCTTGGACAAACCGCACTCTGAAATATTCAATATTTACCGCTAGCTTCTCACGGCGAGAGGTGTCAGAGCCAATATGGGTTAGCGAATACAAGGTGGCAACTGCTTGCGCAGGCGGCATGGCCGTTGAATAGACATAGTGTTTTGAGAAATTAACTAAATAATCAATCAGTGTTTGACTACCCGCAATAAATGCTCCGCCTGTTCCAATGGCTTTGCCAAAGGTTCCCATTACAATAGGTACTTGGCTTTGACTTAACTTTAGTTCCTCAACTGTACCAAACCCGTTGTCTCCATAAACACCCATGCCATGAGCGTCATCGAGCATAAACCAAGCGCGGTGTTGCTCAGCTAATGCAGCTATCTCTTTTACAGGCGCTCGGTCGCCATCCATACTAAACACGCCCTCGCTGGCGATCAGCGCATCAGTGTGTAACGACTCGCGAGCAGACAGCAAAGATGCTAAGTGCTCCACATTATTGTGTCGAAACCGGCGAAGCGAGACGTTCTTGTTAAGCGACATAGCCCCTTCAAGAAAGGAAGCGTGCATGAGTTTATCGGCAAAAATAGCCGACGACTGCACTGCCGACGCGTTTGGGGAGCCTTGGCCAAAAAGCGCCGTACACACGGCTTGGTTCGCGGCAAAGCCTGAGCTAAATAACAATGCCGCTTCACGATTTAGCCCGTCAGCAAGGGTGGCCTCTAGCGCGAGGTGAGCCTGTGTATGACCCGTAACAAGCGGTGATGCACCGCTACCGCCACCAAATTGGGCAAGCCCTTCTACCCAGCTTTGCAGCACCCCTTCATGCTGGCGCATACCAAGATAATCGTTGCTGGAAAAGTTGAGATAGTGGTCGCCGTTAATACATATAACGTTGTCTTTTTCGTACTGCTGACACACGCGTTGACGCAGCAAGCCCGCCTGTGCCCGCTGAGTGAGTGCATCGTCTAACCAAGAAAAGGACATCAGACCTCTGCTGTATTCGATTCGTTTTTCAAAGAGGCTTTAGCAGCTGTTGGCTTACTAGCATCGTAAAAAAGTGCGTCAGCATCGCCCTCAGCTTGCTGTGCAATTTCTTCCTCTAGTACTTGTTGATGGGCTTCGTCAGAAAAGTCGCGGGTTCTCTCTGTGTTGATGCCCAACTTTTTAAACAGCATCACATCTTCGTGAGTATCTGGGTTAGACGTAGTCAACAGCTTACAACCATAAAATATAGAGTTAGCCCCTGCCATAAAGCACATGGCTTGCATCTGTTCATTCATTGCCTCTCTACCTGCCGATAAACGAACGTGAGACTTAGGCATCATAATACGCGCCACAGCGATAGTGCGAATAAACTCGAAGTAGTCTAAATCTTCAACGCTGTCTAAAGGCGTCCCTTTTACTTTAACTAACATATTAATAGGAACACTTTGCGGCTGCTCAGGCAGGTTGGCTAGCTGCACAAGCATACTTGCTCTGTCTGCTGCTGTTTCTCCCATACCAACAATGCCACCAGAACATACGTTCATGCCTGCTTCTCTGACATTTTCTAGGGTATTTAGGCGGTCTTCATATGTGCGTGTAGTAATAATATCGCCGTAATATTCTGGCGACGTATCAAGATTGTGATTGTAATAGTCTAGCCCAGCTTGTTTAAGCGCAACGGCCTGGTCTCGGGTAAGCATGCCAAGGGTCATACAGGTTTCAAGACCCAGCTTTTTCACCTCTTCAATCATGCTGACAATGTAAGGCATATCGCGGTCCCGAGGGTTACGCCATGCGGCACCCATGCAAAAGCGTGTAGAACCCACTTGCTTTGCTTCTTTAGCGCGCTCAATCACTTTTTCGATTTCTAAAAGGCGCTCTTTTTCAAGCCCAGTGTCATAGCGCGCGCTTTGCGGACAATATTTACAATCTTCCGGGCATGCACCGGTTTTAATCGACAATAGCGTACTCACCTGAACTTCATTGGGATTAAAATGCTGCCTATGCACGACCTGTGCTTGAAAGAGTAAATCGTTAAATGGCATTTCAAACAAAGCGGTTACTTCGTCTTTTGTCCAATCGTTACGAATTGTTGTCGTTTGCGCATTTTGCGCTGAAGCCAGTGTCATGGACTGTCCTTTACTTGTTCTTTACTAAATGAGAATGCTGGCTTAGTCTATGCGTCATTACAAAGTTGTCAACTCTGACCATTCCAAAATATTTACTAGCGGTTAAATTTTGAACAATATAGAATTTGATAAACAGCATATTTGGCACCCGTATACGTCTGCCGTTAATCCACTACCATGCTACGAAGTCACTGGGGCTAATGGCGCTGAACTGACGCTCTCTACTGGTGAGGTCCTTGTCGACGGCATGTCGAGCTGGTGGGCGGCAATACATGGCTACAATCATCCTGTGCTAAATAAAGCCGCTCACGACCAGGTAGATGCTTTTTCCCATGTCATGTTTGGTGGCATTACCCACCAGCCAGCAGTGGATGTATGTAGAACCCTGCTACAAATGGTTCCTGCAGGGCTAGAACGGGTTTTTCTTGCTGATTCAGGTTCGGTGTCTGTTGAGGTGGCAATTAAAATGGCCATTCAGTATTGGGCATGTCAAGGGCGACCCGAGAAATCGCGAATTGTTGCACCTCGCAATGGCTACCACGGTGATACGTTTGCAGCAATGAGTGTGTGCGATCCGGTTAACGGCATGCATAGCTTGTTTGAAAGCGTGTTGAGCAAGCAATTTTTCGCTCCCGCCCCTCAGACTCGTTACGGTCAGACTTTTAGCGAAGACGACATTCTTGTTTTAGAAGAATTGTTTGAGAAGAATCACCACCAAATGGCGGCGCTGATATTAGAGCCTATTGTTCAGGGAGCAGGCGGCATGCGCATGTACCATCCTGAATATTTAAAGCGCTGTCGTCAGTTGTGCGATACCTATGATGTACTGCTTATTTGTGATGAGATTGCAACTGGTTTTGGACGCACAGGGAAGCTCTTCGCCTGTGAGCACGCGGGCATTACGCCAGACATTATGTGCTTAGGCAAAGCCTTAACCGGTGGCTATTTAACCATGGCGGCAACGATATGCACTGAAGATGTGGCATTGGGAGTTTGCCAAGGTTCGCCGGGGGTGTTCATGCACGGGCCTACCTACATGGGCAATCCGCTTGCCTGTGCTGTGGCTAATGCAAGCCTGTCAATTATCAATGAGAACCATTGGCAGCAGCAGATACCGGCTATTGAGAAACAATTACAGAGCGAATTAGCAAAATGTGCAGACCTACCAAGTGTAGCGGACGTGCGTGTGCTGGGGGCAATTGGCGTAGTTGAAGCAGTGCAGCCCGTTAACGTGGCAGAAATACAGCGTCATTTTGTGAAGCAAGGCGTTTGGATAAGACCCTTCGGTAAATTGGTATACATTATGCCTCCCTACATAATAAATTCAGAGCAGCTAAGTAGATTGACTCACGCTATCTATGACTTTTTTAAATAGCGACATCTTGTAAGGCAAAGCGTAACTAAGGTGAAGTGAAGCCAAGGCAAAGAGCTATTAATGCGAAGGCTACAAAGATTTGGTGTCATCTGGGTGTGGAACTCACACACCACGCACTTCGATGATGGCATGCGCCAAGTATTACGCATTGCGGCTAAATAGCACAGCGAGTAAATAGCGCAGCTGCTGCGGAAGTGGGAGTCTTGAGCGTTAATGCATGCTTTGTTGGGTACATATTTGCTGGTATGGATGCCAAGCAAATCGCTGTCATATTTGTATTAAATTTGAGGTTAACTAATGATCACGCGCGTTTTAGATAAAGTTGTTTTTGCTGTTTTATTTATTATTACGCTACAAGTGCCCATTCTTGCCGATCATTACAGGCAGTACCTTAATGGCTATTACGATGCTATACGAGATGAAGTCACCCTGTCTTCTGAGCTAGCAAAGCAGCATGGCTTTTCATCTGTTGAAGCCATGCTAGACAGCCTCCAACAAAATGACGAGGCTCTAGTAAGAGATAACGCCTCGCAAAAAGCACAGCGCTTTTCAATGATTGAGTCTTTAGAGCAAGGCATGCGAACCCTTGAGTATGGTCATTACTTTGAAAAGCTGACGTACATGGCCAGCCCAAAACAGTTTTCAACGCTAAAAAAAGTAGTCGATAATTTTCGCCCTTCCATTCCCTTAACGCCGGCTTCGGTTATTTTTAGTCTAGTAACCGCTATATTGCTCAACCTGCTTATTTGGACTCCTCATTTTTGCTATTGCCAAGCCAAAAAGTTAAAGAATACGTCAAAGCCCTTCTCTTACAAATAGCCTTCAGGTGTTTATCATTCAGCGGTGATGTTGCTTTGCCACTAACGTGCAATTACACGTTGTAATTTCGAATTGGCATTAATGATGCAACACCTTAAATAGTAACAACGTATTTATTAATTCAGATTATTAGATGAAAGTTAACGAATGAATGTTCATCAGCACCAACCGTGCTCTTGATGCACCTGCATTTGAAAACTGTACTCTTCATAAAAGCAAGGCAATACCTCATTCGTGTTTCATAGCTTAAGGAGAAACAATTATGCCAACTGACGCACAAGTATTGATCGGAAAAGTGTTGCAAATTAAAGACAAGCTGTACGCTAAACGCCACTCTATTCCCACTGATTTACAGAAAGAGTGGAATACACTTGATAGAAAAACAGCATGTTTTGAAAGCGACGCTTTATTTCACTCTGCGGTGAAAGGCAAGAAAATGAACAAAAAGATAAACTATTCAGGTTCAGTGGAAGAATTATCGCAACTTGTTTCACGTCTCAAAACGTTAAACAAAAAGGTCAACATTACTCACGTTCATCACTAATTGCCTTTAACTGCTGGTAAAATTTGGTGCATACATGCACACATTATAGATTTTACTATTGATAAACGTTGAGCTTTGTACCAATTAAGCATTTAGCCTCAAGAGTGCACAGATTGAAGAGTGTCTAGATTGAAGAATGCTTATACTTTAGAGACGTTCTGGTTTGGCAGTAATGCAATATGGAAACAGTTTCTACACGATAATGTCGAGTAGAAATAGAATGTTGTAGTGAACCAGTTTTGAAACCTTTAACTTGCCGCTTTAAAAGCCGACCGTATTGGTCTTTACTGTTAGTGTCGATAGTCAGTTTATTAGTAAATGCATTTCCCGCATCAGCAAACAATACTATTAGTGTGACGGTTTTTGAAAATCACAGGCGGTATGTCGAAGCGTCTGAATCCTACGGCCTTTCGTGGAAGCTTCTTGAGCTAGCAGCGCAACATGCGAAATATCAGCTTGAGCTACAGCCATCTTCGTGGCGAGCTTCTATGAAGCGAGTTCAAGTCAACAAGGTGGACATGGTTTTTGGTGCGCTTAAGACGGTCGAGCGAGAAAGATGGGCTTCTTTTTCGTTACCACTTATCACTGAAGGTTAGGCGATATTTACCCAGCCTACTGATCCTATTACCCATTTTGACGACATTGATTTAGAAAACAGTGCCATAGGTGTGTCTGCAAATTCCCTTCAAAAAACGCTGGCTAAAGAGTTGGGCTTTAAAAATATCTATTCTACGGTTCGTCGCCCTCAGCTTTATGACATGTTGAAAGGAAACAGGTTAGATTATTTATTCTTTGGCACCAGCATAATTAATTATTACTGTGTCAATTACAACAAGGCCGCATCGCCCAGATGCATGAAACAAGTTACTGAAGAGTTCCACCCCAGCGGTGTTCATACTCTAGCGTTAAGCAGCAATAGCGTGGCAGTAGATAAGCTAAATAATGTCAATCAAGCACTTGCCTCCCTTCGTCATTCAAAAGAATTAAAAGCCGTGTTCGAGCACTACGCCAATTCAGATAGCTTGTATAAGGCCTGGCTCAAAAGCATCGACGCTTGGCTTGCTGAAAGAAACTAACGGTTTTTTATCGATTTATATTCACGTTCGATTTATATTCACGAAGCAGCGCTTGTTAATGTTCTAGCATCAACACCAACTAAAGATATTACAGCGAACAGTGTAAATACTTCTTAATTTAATTATGTGTACGTTGGCACAGATATTATATTTCACTCGACCACATCCGAACCACCTTGCTTTTAAACTCTAGAAAATAGCGGTAAATGTTTTCCAGACCTTATCTTACCTGCCCTTAAAAAAGAATCGAGAATACAAAACAAGTATATCTCGCCATCCTCATATATTTACTCAACACTTTGTACCCATGGCGCATAGCTTGCACAGGTCTTTGTCTTTATCACAGCCACTACAAAGCAAATTAGATAGGCATATGGACATCACGTTTCTGACGAAAGTTATTGCTCGCATTGGATACTCAGCAAAATGCATTGTGTACTGTGTTCTCGGCATTCTTACACTGCTAGTTGCGTTTACCGCCACAAGAGCTGAAGAAGTGACAAAAAAATCAGTCTTTCAAGAGATTTTGTATACCCCGTTTGGCTCGGTCTCTCTCACCGCTGTTACCGTAGGTTTCGCCTGCTATATAGCGTGGCGTTTAGCTCAAGGTGTTTCTAATCCTGGCAACCTTGATATGACAAAGCCAAAAGATATCCTCATGCGCCTATTCTATTTCTTTTCTGCCATCGCCTACGGCTCAGCAACTTATGTATCAATAAAAGTACTAATGTCACTACAAGACGATTCTAAACAGCAACAGCAGCAAGTTGGAGAGAGTATTCTTCAAACAACATGGGGAGCGATACTTGTTGGCGCAATCAGTTTGGCAGTTATCCTTTTTTCCCTCATTCAGTTTAAGCATGTAGTAAAAACGGATTTTATGGATAAATTTGTAAGCTCTATGCCTGCCTTACAAAGCAAAATAGTAGTGTGGTGCGGCCGCTTGGGCTTCGCCTGTCGCGGCGTTGTATATTTGATGGTTGGTGTCTTCTTTATGAATGCATCCATCGCGCAAAAATCGGAAAAAGCAGGTGGTCTTCCTGAAGCCGTCTCCACATTATTAGTTCAACCCTTCGGGCCATGGATGGTAAGTGCCCTAGGCGTTGGTTTAATGGGGTTCGGTATTTTTTGTGGTTTCGAGGGCCGATACCGGAAAACAGACTAGTCAATATTGAGACTTAATGACAGAAGTATTCACTCACTCTTCACATTATAAGGACAGTACAATGAAGGAAAATCCACTTTTACATAGGCATGACGAATACAAAGTAAAAACAAGAGATGTTCGAGTTGTAAGGCTTCTGATTGTTTTAGTCGCGCTTGCCACACTCTACACCTTGTATTTCGCTCAGTCGCTGATCATTCCAGTGGTTTTTTCAATGTTGGTTGCACTACTGTTGAGCCCTCTTGTAACTAGACTCAAGCGGCTGTTCATACCGCGGGCCGTTTCCTCTATGGTTCTATTAGCGATGTTGGTTACGCCATTAACCTTTTTGGCATTCGAACTTTCGGAGCCGGCTGAGCGATGGATGAAATCCCTACCGCTATTGGCCGAGCAGATTGCTGAAGAACTCTCAATGATAAGTTCCGTGGCGCACGGCGATACAACCTTGCAGGAAAGCCAAGCGAGTAATACCGCCTACCCGTGGTTTGAAAAAGAGCCAACGCAAAAAACCGACGATTCGGCTGTAGAAGAGCAATTTAAACAAGGTAGTAGGCAAATGATTTTTGAAATGTTGCTGGCTGCTCCGCTTTTTCTCGCACAGGTAATAGGCGCCATTGTACTAACTCTCTTTCTTCTTATTTTTGGGCCACCACTGTCGAAAGTTGTCATCAATGACTTTCCAATAATCAAAAATAGAGAGCGAGCAAAACTTTTGATTAGAAGTATCCAACAGGCTCTATCTCATTATATTTTAACCATCAGTATTATTAATTGTGCACTAGGTGTTCTAACAGCAATCGGCCTTTCGTACTTTAATATTCGCGATGCTATTTTATGGGGTGCCATCGTCGGTCTTTTAAACTTTGTCCCTTATATGGGCTCTATAATTAGTGTTGGTATACTGTTGCTTGTTGGTACGCTGCAGTTTGGAATAACAAGCACGGCACTGCTTCCTGTTGGAATATTCCTTACTTTGAATATCATTGAATCTCAAATAGTAACCCCAACGGTTTTAGGCAAAAGCATGCAGATTAACCCGCTGGTTATCATAGTGTGGCTTTTTGTCAGTGGCTGGATCTGGGGCATGTTAGGTGTACTGTTGGCGGTGCCGATATTTGTATGTATCAAACTGACACTCCAACAAATGGAAGTCTTTCCTCACTGGTTAAAATTCATTGAGGCTCATGACTAACAAAAATAGATGAATAGAAACCGTCCTACAGAAATACGCAACATTACTGCTCATCCTCTGAGGAGCTTGTTGCGACTGATTCATAGGAGACGATATCGTCGACTTGCATTTTCGTTGCATCAAAAAAATGCGTTCTTCAACACTGAGACCACCGCTTGGAAAGTAGAAATATCAGTATTATCCAGTGTACCTTCAATAGGTATTCGCGCAGCGACTAATTGAGACTCATCATTTTCAAGTATTGCACTTAGCAAATCGGCAACGCCCTCAAAAATAATGGTAAATAATTCGTCATCGTCTTTTTCTATATCTTCCCGCCAAGGAAAAATCGAGTGTTCTCACAGACAGCAGCGGCTTAGGAGGTGATTGCTCGTCAACGGCATAAATCTCAATATCGTCAACCGAGTAGGCGCCGCGATACAAATGTAAATCTACGTCGCCGACCTGCCCCATCATGCCTTTTGTCTGATTAATTTGTTGATTGATATAATATTGAACTGCGTATGGCGCGCCGATACGCGCTGATATCACAAGCATTAGCGTCACACATGCTTCCTTCAAAAATTAAGCCAATACGAGCACCACACAATTTGTAAAGCAGTTGCATTCTGTCCATATATAAACGTGAATACCTAGGCCTTTTTGAAAAACTCAGAAACAGCGGATATCTTTTTCATTGCCTGTACGTATTCTGTATTACAAAAAAGAGCAGCATTTGCGATACTAGGGCGTGTTTACAGAACAATGTTAATAGACCGCACATAATAGATGCAGATTTAAGGAGAAAGTATGTTTTTAGCCTGCTTGGCTATTGGTATTGGTTTACCGGTACTACTGTGGAGCGCAGGAAAGTTTGTGGGTGGCGCTGCCTCGGTGGCAAATCACTTCGGCGTATCACCGCTATTGATAGGTATGCTCATCATCGGTTTTGGTACGTCTGCCCCGGAAATCATTGTCTCCATATTTGCCGCGCTCCAAGGAAACTCGGGTATCGCGCTAGGTAATGCCTATGGGTCTAATATCGCAAACGTATTACTTATATTAGGGCTAACCGCTGTTATCAGTCCCATTGCAGTGAAATCAGAGATCATTAAAAAAGAGCTGCCGGTGTTACTTGGCATTACTTTTTTTGCAGCTTGGCAGGTACTTGACCAAGAGGTTTCTAAAGACGATGCGTTCTCACTATTAGGATTATTCGTCCTGCTTATTTCGTGGAGCATTTATCATGGTATGAAAGGCGATAAAGACGCACTTGCCGACGAATACAGTGACGAAATCAACGCTTCAGAGGGCACGGTAAAAACTCATGTGATGTGGCTAATTGCAGGTTTGCTACTGCTTGTTGCAAGCTCTCGCATGTTGGTGTGGGGTGCGGTGGAAGTTGCTACCTTCTTTGGTGTCAGCGACACTATTATCGGGCTTACGGTTATTGCTATTGGTACGTCATTGCCAGAACTCGCCTCTTCTCTTATTGCCGTTAAAAAGGGAGAGCACGACTTAGCCATCGGTAATGTGATTGGCTCTAATATGTTTAACACCCTTGCGGTAGTGGGCATTGCCGGTACCATTCAGCCCATGGCCGTGAGTTCAGATTTTATTTATCGAGACATCGTTGTCATGCTTGCATCCACGGTGGCCTTATTTATCTTTTGTATCGGTATTAAGCGCCAAGGGCGACTCAATCGCATTGAGGGTGGAGCTTTCGTGCTAGCCTACATGGCTTACACCTATTGGCTTATACAAGTGGCTTTCATTTAAACCTTCCACCAACGAAAAAGCTAACTCACTGTTGTGGCCAACGTGATTAAACTGGTGGCCACAATTATTGCGAGAATGATTAAGTTGATACCAAAGCGGTCGTTTTTTCGGCGGCTTCTTTTCGCTCGCATCACGGTGCTAATCAAACTCAGTACTAAACATACGCGAAGCAACACAATCATTGCATCAACGTATGACATGGTCCACGTGTTATCTCCCTCTACGCCCCAGTATTGCTGAACCCCGGTAATGAATTCTGGGCGAGCATAGTGAAACAGAATTAACACCACGACCAAGCCCGCCCAAGCTGCAATATTAAGCCCAAGCATGATCTTGTAAAACAGAGTGTCTGTGTGAGGGGTTTTCCGTCTTTCCTCATTGTGATGTAACGGCTTTGAGTTCATATTGTACTTTTCATCGCCTTTTCTTGATAAAGAAACATTTTTATTTCCCATTTGTCACTCTGTTCTCTGGCATCCAGCTTATGGTTGAGTATACTAGCGTGCTATTGGATTGTGGCAGACTTCTCATTTAAAGCACCTTCGCCAATGTACAGGCAGGCGTGTGTCTGGAAAGCCACGTTTTAAATTTGTGTTATTTTATCGGCAAAAAAATCCAAAACATTGACCAAAAACCATTTTTTCGTGCATTTTGCACACTGCGTTTATGTGACTAATGATAGTACATAGCAGCTAAGAAACAGTAAGACGGAGAAACTAACATGACGCACGCGCCCGTTGTTGACGTACTTAAAGGCAAGTACGCCGTTGGCGAATCGGTAACCGTTAAAGGTTGGGTGAGAACACGCCGAGATTCTAAAGCCGGTTTATCATTTATCGCGCTACACGATGGTAGCTGCTTCGATCCGGTTCAAGTAATTGCGCTAAACTCTCTGTCAAATTACGCCGACATCCAGCGCCTAACCGCTGGCTGTTCGCTGTCGGTTACCGGCACAGTAAAAGAGTCACAAGGTCAAGGCCAGTCTCTTGAGATTGATGCTACAGAAGTCGACGTTATTGGATTAGTAGAAAACCCAGATACGTATCCGATGGCCGCTAAGCGACACAGCATCGAATACCTTCGCGAATACGCACACTTGCGCCCTCGTACTAACGTTATTGGTGCGGTAACTCGCGTACGCAACTGTTTATCGCAAGCTATCCACCGCTTCTTCCACGAGAAGGGCTATTACTGGATTTCAACGCCTATTTTAACGGCAAGCGATACCGAAGGCGCGGGTGAAATGTTCCGTGTTTCAACATTAGACATGATGAACCTTCCTCATGACGACAAGGGCAATGTTGATTATTCTGAGGACTTTTTCGGCAAAGAAACCTACCTAACAGTAAGTGGGCAGCTTAACGTTGAAACTTATTGTACGGCAATGTCTAAGGTTTATACCTTCGGCCCAACCTTCCGTGCTGAAAACTCAAATACGTCACGTCACCTTGCTGAGTTTTGGATGATTGAACCTGAAGTGGCCTTTGCCGACCTAAGCGATGTTGCACAGCTTGCAGAAGACATGCTGAAATACGTTTGTAAGGCCGTGTTAGAAGAACTTCCCGACGATATGGCGTTCTTTGCCCAGCGCATAAAGAAAGATGCAATAGAGCGTCTTGAAAGCCTAGTGAACTCTGAATTTGTGCGCATGGATTACACCGATGCCATCCAAATATTGCAAAACTGCGGTAAAACCTTTGAGTTCCCAGTTGAGTGGGGCATCGACCTTTCATCAGAGCACGAACGCTACCTAGCAGAAGAGCATGTTGGCGCGCCTATTATCATGCAAAACTATCCAAAAGATATTAAAGCCTTCTACATGCGCATTAATGACGACGGCAAAACCGTTGCCGCAATGGATGTATTGGCTCCAGGAATTGGTGAAATTATTGGTGGTTCACAACGTGAAGAGCGTCTTGATGTTTTTGACGCCCGCCTTGAAGAAATGGAACTATCAAAAGAAGACTACGCGTGGTATCGAGACCTTCGCCGCTATGGCACCGTTCCTCACTCAGGCTTCGGTTTAGGATTCGAACGTTTAGTTGCTTACGTAACTGGAATGCAAAATGTACGTGATGTGATCCCCTTCCCTCGTACACCAGGCAATGCAAGCTTCTAAAAAAGCTGCTTTACAAGTACCTTTGAAGCCCGCTACTGCGGGCTTCTTTGTTTACGCCAATTCAATTTCAAATGCCTATTTACCTATACTGCTGTATAGGGTAAATGCGAAAGATACGTTATGCTTTAGCAATCTCTTAACAAAAATAAATTAAAAAACAATGTTAAATAGAGCTGCCAAACCTTTAGTTAAACTGGTTAAGCGTTATCTACCCGACCCGTTTGTTTTTGTTCTTATTCTGACTGTTTGCGTGTTTTTAGCCGCTGTAATCATTGAGCAACAACCTGTTATTACTGTTGTTGAACAATGGGGAAATGGCCTGTGGGGACTACTCACATTTTCTATGCAGATGTTGCTGGTACTTGTCACTGGATTTATGCTGGCTTCTACTGCGTTCATGCGAATGCTGTTAGAAAAGCTGGCTCACCTTGGCAACACTCCGGGAAAAGCAATCCTATTGGTGACCCTTGTTTCACTCTCGGCAAGCTGGATAAACTGGGGTTTCGGATTAGTTGTGGGGGCACTGTTTGCCAAAGCCTTAGCACGAAAAACTCCCGTGGATTATCGACTTCTTGTGGCCAGTGCCTATTCGGGATTTTTGGTTTGGCATGGCGGCCTTGCGGGTTCAGTACCCCTTACTATTGCCACACCGGGTCACTTTAGTGAAAACCAAATCGGTGTAATTAGCACAAGCGATACCCTTTTCAGTGGGTTTAATATTGCGCTGCTTTGCATTCTTTTTATTGTTGTTCCGCTGGTAAATCGGCTTATGCTGCCATCACATCAAGACAGCGTTATTGTCAGTCCAGACAAACTCATCGATAGCATAGAAAAAGAACAAGGCCTAGAACAAGTAAAAAGCAATGAAAGGCCCGCTGATAAATTAGAAAACAGTAAAATTCTGGGCATTCTCATTGGCGTTTTTGGGATAGCGTACCTTGTTAGCTATTTTATAAAAGACGGCGGTTTAAACCTCAACATTGTGAATACTATTTTCTTGTTTTTGGCCATTGCTCTACACGGTACACCCAAACGTTTGCTGCAAAGTCTGCAGCAGGCAGTGAAAGGCGGCAGTGGAATTATTATTCAGTTTCCTTTTTACGCCGGCATTATGGCCGTCATGGTACAGTCTGGTTTGGCTGAAAGTATGTCGCAATGGTTAATTAGCTTTGCTTCTGCCCAGTCGCTACCAGTGCTTACCTTTATTAGCGCAGGTATAGTGAACATTTTTGTCCCCTCTGGCGGCGGTCAGTGGGCAGTGCAAGCGCCGGTGGTGCTTCCTGCAGCAGCCGAATTAGGGGCAGATATCTCTCGCGTTGCAATGGCCGTTGCTTGGGGGGATGCGTGGACAAATTTAATCCAGCCCTTTTGGGCATTGCCAGTGTTAGCAATAGCGGGCTTGAAAGCCAAAGACATCATGGGTTTCTGTTTAGTTCAGCTTATCATCACAGGTGTGATCATCGCCTTAGCGCTGCGCTTTTTTTAAGATGACGAGAGCGACGAGCCGGCCTGGCTATCGAAAAGGCTTTTTTCAACAGAGCGCTTGCCAATGAAGCTTATGCTGTGAGGGCAACCGTTATTAGTTGCCTATATTGGGATTGCCCATATTGGGGTTGCCTACTTGGGGTTGCCTACTTGGGGTTGCATACCTTAGTGGGTTGCCTAACGCAGGCGACTGACAGGCTATCACCTCATAGGTATAGGCATTATCCTCATCAACATTTTGGCTAATTTGCAAGATTTCATAATCGTTGAGCTCGACCACTTTCGTCCCCTCTTTATGCTCGCATCTTGAATGAGTATCAGCCTCAAACCTGAAGATAAATTGAGCTAGCAAATTCTCTTGAGTGCGCCTTAATCGCTTACTTTGTTTATTTGCATCAGATAAGAGTGCTACAAATTCGGCTTCCAGTGGATCATTAGTCTCGTTTATCTCTTTGATAATCGCAGCAATATTTTTTTCCTTTTTATTCTTATCGCCATTAACGTCACTACTTATATTGTCATTCGCATCGCCGCTAATACGACTAATGTTGCTATTACTGTTCATGCTAGTAGGTTTTATGCCACTTTGGCTGGTTACCTTTTCAGTTCTATTCTCAGACAGTTTGATATCTGCGCCTTGAGATACTTCAACGTCCATTCCAGACAATAAGCCGAACTGCGCAGCCACCGTAATTACTTTTAAAAGCAGGGCAAATGTCCAAATATAGCGCACAAGAGCTGTGGTAAAGACAAATCGATAATTTGGCGCATGCCACAGGCTGTGCACGCCTATGGGCTTTAAAATGAGTAACACCAATAAATATATAGGCACAAGCACCGTACTGAGCAACAGTGCGAGTAACGTGGTGATAAAAAACCAACTCGGTAACGTTAAGATGAGAGCAAAATTATGACTATAAGGCAGCGCGCCAGACGATACGCCTGTCACGTCATTAACCATGCCACCTGCCGATGCAATAGCGAAGTTGGCTATTACGGCATAGATAAATAATATAAGCGCTTTGCCTGGCAGGCTATCCCACACTTTCATAAAACGAGGCCATATTTCTTTTACTAACGCCGACAATACAAGGCCAAACATAATCAGCTCAAACAGCGTGTTTTCTACATCGTGATATAACCAAGCAACCATCATTAGTGAAGCAATAAAATAGCAACGTTGAGCAAAAGTTAAGGTGCGCCAAAAGCGAACAAACTGAACACTTTGTCGTGAAAGGTTTTTGGTAAAAAATCGATAGCCACGCTTTCGGCCAGAGGAAAGAAATTGTTGAAACGCCTGTAGTGTTTGCATCACGTATATCGCTAGTTATTGCTTTTAAAATGGAATAGAGTTAAAGACACGTATACAACGTGCTATTTTGTAGACACTAAATATCAATGCTTTATATTATTGATATTACACACAACAGGTGTCGTTAGCGACTAGTATGGAAAATCCAGAGCAATTAACAATAGTGTGCGACCAATGCCACACCAGTGTAAGTATTCCTACTCTTGCCCATCATCAACGAGCAACGTGCCCTAAATGTGGCCACTCGCTGATTTTTTTCAAAAGCAATGCCACTGAAAAGCTTCACGCTTATGCACTCAGTGGGCTAATTTTTTTATTGCTGTCGCTGCCGTTTAATTTTCTTACTTTCAAAGCCAGTGGGCAAAAGCACAGTATCGATTTACCAAGCGGTATCACGGTGCTCATTGAAAACGACTATTTATCATTGGCGATTGTCACCGGGTTGGCTACCATTTTACTACCAGGCTTAGTCCTTATTGGCTTAGCCTGGCTTTCTTTTGCGCAACTTAAACAGCAGCGCCCATTTTATCTATATCGTCTATTTTCTCTCGTAAAGGCGCTTCTTCCATGGAGCATGGCAGAGATCTTTTTAATCGGTACTCTTGTTAGCCTAATTAAAATAAACGAACTAGCCGATGTCACTATAGGGTTATCTTTTTTTGCTTTTGTTGGCTTTAGTGCATTTACTACGCTGGCTATCATGCAATTTGACCCTACGCGTTATGAAATGTGGCTGACACAAGGAAAACCACCGAGGCCTAAACCATTAACCGCGGCTCAAGCAGACGCTAGTATACAGCGCACATGGGCATTGCTTATCACATCGTGCATTTTGTATATCCCTGCCAATTTACTGCCAATTATGTATACTGAACTCTTTGGGCAAGAAACGCCTAACACGATTATTGGTGGAGTAATTTCCCTATGGGAATCGGGCTCTTACCCCGTGGCTATTATCATTTTAATCGCCAGCGTAGTAGTGCCAGTGGCGAAAATTTTAATATTAGCGTGGCTCAATTATTCGGTTCAGCAGCAACGTACTAACTCACAACAGTTGCGCACGCGATACTATCGACTTACCGAGGCTATTGGGCGGTGGTCAATGATTGACGTTTTTGTGGTAGCGGTACTGGTTTCTCTGATACAAATGGGAAACTCCCTATCAATTTATCCTGGACAAGCGGCTCTCGCATTTTGTGCGGTAGTTTTTATTACAATGATAGCTGCAATGACATTTGACTCACGGCTAATATGGCAGCAGTGGAAGCAATTACCATGACCACAAACGAACCGAGCACTAACGAGGCGAAGATAAAACCAACATCATCAGTGTCTAGAATATGGTTAATCCCTATCATAGTGGCACTAATAGGTGGATGGATGGTGTATTATCAGTGGACAAACCAAGGCCCGCTGATAACAATCGAGCTGAACTCAGCGTCAGGTATTGAGGTTAATAAAACGCCGATTAAAGTGCGTGACCTGGACATTGGGCAAGTGAAAAAAATCTCATTAAAGCCCGATCTCGACGGCGTTTTAGTTACCGCTAGAATAGACGCCAGCGCTTCCCATCTACTTAATGAGAATGCCAAGTTTTGGGTGGTAGCACCCCGCATCAGCTTTTCCGAGGTCTCGGGTTTAAACACCCTAATTTCCGGAAGCTACATTGCCATGTCGGCTGATGACAATGGCAAAGAGCAGCTGCACTTCAACGCTCTTTCTCGACCGCCAGTTACACCGCCTGGCACACCAGGGCTTCACGTGATGCTTAGAAGCGACGATGAATTTGCCTATAAACCAGGCGACCCTATTATCTATAAGGGTTTTAAAGTCGGCGAGTTTGAAGATGCTACCTTTAATATCGATGAGCGAGTGGTGTATTACGACGCATTTATCGAAGCGCCTTACCATAAATTAATCACCGTAAATACGCGATTTTGGGATGTCAGTGGCGTAAAACTTCAGCTTGAGTCAAGTGGGGTTAGCGTTGAAACGGGAAGTTTAGAAACTCTACTTGCCAACGGTATAACATTCGGCATCCCCGATGGTGTGCCAAAAGGTGAGCTTGTGGTAGAAAATGCTTTTTTCACCATTTACGGAGACAATACGGCAGCGTCAGATGCCCGTTATAAAGTCGCCGCTGAATATCTGCTGTTCATTGATGAAAGTGTAAGAGGCCTTACTGTCGGAGCTCCGGTTGAGTATCGCGGCATCGAAATTGGGAATGTAACAGGCATCAACTCGCTACCCGCGGTAGAAGGTAATATTTTAGAGCAAGACTACCCAATACCAGTACTTATCAACATATACCCTGGAAAAGCCCGCCAGCCTGATACCGAAGAAGGACTAAGTGCCATTAAGCAAACCTTGCGCAATTGGCTAGAGCGCGACTTACGGGCCACGTTAAGAATGGGGAACGTGCTTACGGGAGGGTTATATGTAGACTTACAACATGTACCTGACGCAGCGGGGAGCGGTGAAATCTCAATAGTGAATGGTTACGAGGTAATTCCTACGGTAAGCAATGAATTTACCCAGCTTACGCAAAAAGCAGACGCCATTCTCGACAAAATAAACCAGCTACCGCTCAAAGAAATGGTAGCAAACGTTCAGCTAGCGGTGGAAGACATGAAGCTGGCGGCAGAATCTGTAGAAACAGCAAGCACCGACTTCGACCTTCTTATTGAAGACATTGACGCCAAGGCACTCAATGGCAATCTAAACCAAGTACTGGTAAGTTTAGACGGTTTACTTAAGAACTACAGTGATGGCGGTTTCAATAAGACGGAAATAAAAGAGACCGTAGATACGCTGCAAGATACGTTGAGAAATGTCCAACCACTGCTGCTGAAGTTGAATCAGTCACCGAATAGCCTCATCTTTTCAAAAGACGGTGGCGAAGATATTCAGCCTAAAGCACAAGAGAAATAACGATAAAATTAGTTTACTGTGCGTTGAAATATCAAGCTAAATTATAAAAAGATAGCCTATTGGCGTATGTTGATAGATAGGGAAATCGCGTGAAGGGACAAAATGAAATGAAAATGACGACTGAGCTTCAATCGAAAACCAGGCGCAATACCTTTGCGCTAGTTATGGCTTCGCTATTGTTTGCGTTGTCTGGCTGCACAAGCACTCAATCGTCTCTATCCTATTATTTGCTTCACTCTGCAGTATCTTTTGAACAGCCAGAAGGCTCTTTGTCGTCACCAACACAGTCAGTGAAGCAAGGCACCACACTTCTTATAACAAGTATTACCCTACCCGACTATCTCAAGCATCGAGGGCTGGTGTATCAAGTAAGTGATACAAACCTGCATATTTCTACGACTCACCTCTGGGCAGAACCCTTTGAAGAAGGTCTTCGCAAGACGCTACGAGATCAGCTTACCAACGACAATCTAGTAGTACTCACAAATAGAGACTATCAGGGCGAGAGTGCAGTTGAACTTAGCATTCACATTTCCGACTTCGTTAGCACTTTCAATGGCAACGTAGTATTGAAAGGTCATTTTATTGTGTCTACCCAGCAACCAGAAAAAAATCGCTATCCATTTTTCATTGAAACAACGTTAAAGGAAGATGGGTTTTCTGCCAGTGTAATCGCCATGCGAAAAGCCTTGGCCGTGTTGTCGACTGAAATTGCAGAAAGTGCTAGAGCAAACTAAGCACAATGATTAGTATTTTCAAAAAATATGTGACGAGTGGCGTAAAGCATCACTATAAAGATGAGACTAACCGCAGGATCATGGTAGTAAATCTATTTTCCGCGGTTGGTGTGTCCATCACCTTCATTTTAGGAATTAGAGCTCTACTTGCGCAAGAACTCCCTCTCGCCATTATTCTGCTAACAGCAAGTGTTGTTTTTGCTTTTTCCCAACGCATTCAAATTCAATTTGGTACGCGGCGCTCACGCACAGTGTCTATTACCCTGTTGATATCGTGTTTAATGGTATTGGTATTTCTTTTACTCGTTACCGGCGGCAAAGATAACACTGGGCCTTTGTGGATTTATTTGGTCCCGCCGGTGACCATGTTTTTCGCGGGGGTAATACGAGGCCTTTTTGCGCTACTTTTATTCACCATCGCCTGCATCCTGTTGTTCTTTGTTTTCGATGAGTCTTTACTTATTGCGTCTTACTCCTACGCGTTTAAATCTCGCTTGCTCTACTCGTTTTTAACGGTGGCGTTTCTTTCTGCTTTTTACGAATACAGCAGACAGAAAAGTTACGATATTGCCCTAGACTTGTCGGAACAGTTTGAGCAACAGGCTAATCATGACCATTTAACCAAGCTTGTTAACAGGCGCGGTGCGCAAACCGCATTAGAACGTGAATATGCGCGAATTCAGCGAAGCAGCAACACATTCTCAATAGCCATTGCCGATATAGACAAATTCAAAAGCATTAATGATACTTACGGTCACGAGGCCGGCGACAAAGTACTTCGCAAAATTTCGCGAATTTTTAGCGCCCGATTAAGGAAGCAAGATATTCTTGCTCGATGGGGTGGTGAAGAGTTTATGTTTATCTTCCCAGAAACATCCGCTAGCGAAGCTGCGAATGTATTAGAAGCGCTACGCGAGGTCTTAAGCTTTTCGCCTATCGCCATATCGGATCACGATATTCACATTACGAGTAGTTTTGGAATTTGTGAGATAACTTCTCAAGTATCTTTAGCCGATGGAATACGGCATGCAGACATGTCCCTTTACCGCGCAAAGGAGTCTGGCCGCAACAAGGTCGTGCTTTACTCTGACAGTTAAAATAACTGCTTACATTTTTCAATAGTTGATGACATTGTCATCACTGTCCCTCTCCACTAGCGTCTGCGCTCTTAGCTGTCTCAGTGTTTTTTTAAGGTCATGTTTAGTTACAAATATAATGGAAAATTTATCTGCATAAGCGCTAGACTATTAGCAGACTCGGCAACTATATAGACTAAGCAATGAAATTGATGAAGATTGTATTACCCATAGGCATTCTTGTCCTCGGATACGCAGGTATGAAAGGTATTGAAGTATCAGCCGCTGATAATACGGCTGCCGAAAAAATTGATACGCGACCTACCGTCACTATCGATTCTTTAGTTCCTGAGGACGTAAGAATACAGCTAACTTCTTACGGAGAGGTTGTCCCATTAGAAACGACCAATCTTTCTGCACAAGTATCCGGTGAAGTTCAAACATGGAACCCTAAGCTCGTCAGCGGGGGGTTAGTGCGCCGCGGAGAAACATTATTTACTATAGAGCCAGACGCCTATGAGGCAGCCCTTCTCCTTGCGCAAGCCAACGTAGCCAGTGCCGAAGCTCAGCTAATACAAGAAAAAGCGCAGGCTGATGTAGCTGCAAGAGAGGCGAAGACCATGCCAAGCTCTAAGGTTTCTGCCTTATACCTTCGAAAGCCACAGGTTATGAGCGCTGAGGCTGGGTTAAAATCAGCGCAAGCTCAACTAAAACTGGCAAAACGTGACCTAGACAATTGCAAAGTAAAGGCGCCATACGACGCGCTTATTGTGTCACGCAATATTAGTACAGGCGATTATGTTTCGCAGGGAACAACAGTGGCCGTTTTAAACAATATTGAGTATGCAGAGGTGACCTTTCCTGTTGCTGGATTTGATAGTAAATTTCTCGACGCCAATACTTTGGGAAAAGAAGTGCTTATTTCAGGTAACACCGCAGAAGACAAAGCGTTGAAAGGCACAATACACCGCGACACGGGGGTCGTCGACAACAATACTCGTATGTCATACCTCGTAGCGCGAATTAATGACCCTTACGCCATTAACTCTAATGGCCCAACATTGAAATTTGGCTCTTATGCATCGGTGACATTTGAAGGAACTTTACTGCGCGATGTTTTTCGAATTCCGCAAGAACTTGTGACTAACAGGAAAGTTTGGACGTTAGATGAAGAGAATAATCTGCATTCCAACACCGTCAGCGTTGTGCGTGAAGAAAACGGAGACTTTTTGATACAAGGTGACTTTAACCCAAAAAGAGTGGTTATGGACTTACCAGAGTATCCGCAAAATGGCATGGCCGTGAAGGTAATTGAAAACCTTTCCGACTCAGTAACAGCGAAAGCAGACTAAAATAGGAACCGCCATGGAGACGCACAACGACACTCAGCACGGTATTATCGCTTGGTTTGCGCGCAATTCAGTTGCCGCCAACCTACTTATGGTTTTCATCATTATTATGGGTATTGCCAGCTTTTTGACGATACAACGTCAAATGTTTCCCAACATTGAAATTAACTATATTACTGTTAGTGCAAATTATCCTGGCGCCTCACCTCAAGAAATAGAAGAAAGTATTTTTATTAAAATTGAAGAGGCTATTAAAGACATCACGGAAATAAAACGCACCGTATCGCGGGCGTTTAGAGGTAGCGGTACAGTTAGTCTTGAGATTGAAACAGATGCGGAATTAACAGACGTCCTCGATAAAGTGAAGCTTCGAATAGATGGTATTGCGACTTTTCCAGCCGATATGGAGCCGGTGAATGTCTCACAAGTAGAATTTCAGCAAGACGTTATCGAAATGCCCCTAGTTGGTGATCTGCCCCTCTCTGAATTAAAAGAAATTGCCAAGGAAGTTGAAGATGAACTTCTACAGTTGAGCAATGTTTCACTGGTTCGCATGTCGGCGCCCGATGACGAAATTGCGATTGAAATCAAGCCAGATACGCTTCGAAAGTACAACTTATCAATTTCTGATATCACCCGGGCTATCAATAACTATTCGGCCAATATGTCTGCTGGGCAAATTCGCACCAATGCAGGCCTTGTTTCGGTGCGTGTTGAAAACCAGTTTTACAGCGGTGAAGAGTTTGCCGAAATACCGGTTAAAATAGGCGCGGGTGGTGCTCGCGTGACGCTTGGCGATGTAGCTTACATAAATGACGGATTCGTAGAGGGAGAAAGATACTTCAAATACAACGGAATGAACGCTATTTCGATGGCGGTTAAAGCCACCAAAACACAAGACACTATTCCTGTTGCCGAAACCGTAAAAGCCTATATCGAACAAAAAAATCAGTCATTTACTAAAGATGTTCGCATTGAGGTATTGGTGGATATGACCTATTACCTTAATGCCCGACTGGACATGATGCTATCAAACCTGCTTCAAGGTTCTGTACTCGTTGCCTTTATGCTTACCCTATTTTTACGGTTTAGGTTGGCGCTATGGGTAATGGTCGGCCTTCCCGTTTGCTTTTTAGGTGCGGTAATGCTGATGCCGTTATTTGGCATTAGTATCAATATTCTCTCCTTATTCGCATTTATCATGGTTCTGGGAATAGTGGTGGACGACGCCATTGTGATTGGGGAAAGTGCTTATACTGAAGTTGAGAGCAAAGGCGGCGGTGTGGATAATGTGGTTCGGGGCGCTAAGCGAGTAGCAACGCCAGCAACTTTTGGTGTACTCACCACTATAGCCGTTTTCGCTCCTTTCACATTGAGTAGCGGGCCAGAGGGCGCATTTTTCTATAATATTGCCGTTGTGGTTATTCTGTGCTTAGTGTTTAGCCTTATTGAATCGAAGCTCATTTTACCTGCTCACTTAGCACACACCACTTTCTCTCCTGTTAAGCCAGATAGCTGGCGCGCTAAATTTAATAAACGCTTTCAAAGTTTTATTAACGGCCCCTACAAACGTACCGTTGAAGCTGCTATTAACGCACGTTGGGTAGTATTTATGATGTTTGTTGCGCTACTCATGATTAGCTGGGGGCTAATAAACGCAAACTACGTACGTATGGTGCCTAACCCAAAAGTACCTCATGACTTCCCTAGCGTACGAATTGAAATGAATGAGAACGTGTCTGACCTTGCGACTATCAATGCGTTAAAAATTGTCGAAAACACCATTCTTAGTGTAGAGGAAGAACTAATAGAAGAGTTCGGCAGCGGCATGGTTCGCGACAGATTGGTGTTCAATGAGTCGCGCAACGAAGGCGAAATACTCACACCGCTAGTTAACGAAGACGACCGCCCTATCGATACATTCGAGTTGGCGCGACGCTGGAGAGAGGCTATACCTGAAATTAGCGGCATGAAGTCATTCACGGTTATCGACGATGTTAACGGCGGTGGTGATGACGGCGAATTCGGTTACCTTCTTTTTGGCCCCGATATTGATACGTTGAACGCTGCAGGCTTGAAGTTTATTGAAATGCTTCAACAGCAAGACGGGCTGTTTGATGTGAGTTCTACTATTGACCCACCTAGCAAAGAAGTACAAATGTCATTATTGCCGGTAGCTTATGACTTAGGGCTTACGCTTTCAGATATAGCATCACAAGTTGGCGCTGGGTTTTATGGAGGAGAAGCTCAGCGCGTTATTCGCAACGGTGAAGAAGTGCGTGTTATGGTTCGCTACCCTGAGCTTACCCGCGAACGCTTTGCCGACTTAAAATACTCGATAATCACTACCCCAACGGGCGAAGAAGTCATGCTTGGTGACGTTGTTGTACTTGAAGAAAAACCAGGTATTAGCTACATACGCAGAGAAGGTGGATACAGAAGCGTATACGTATGGGGCAATATTGACGAGGAAACCGTTGAGCCAAATGAAGTGGTAGAAGAGATCAAAGAAACCTTATTACCTCAGCTTAAAGAGGAGTTTCCTTCGGTGATGACCGAGCTTGGCGGTGACATTGAAGAGCAACAGGCTCAACAAAATGAGCAGGTTTTGTTTTTCATAGCCGCGATGGTGATGGTTTATATACTTCTTGCGGTGCCGTTAAAAAGCTACGGACAGCCGCTCATCATCATGTCGGTTATTCCATTTAGTCTTACAGGGGCTATCTGGGGGCATTTTATTCTAGGGTTAGACCTTTCTATGATGTCTACTTTTGGTTTAATTGCCGCCGCCGGTGTTGTTATTAACGACTCTTTGGTAATGACCGACTTTGTTAATCAGCGACGCAGCCAGGGTTACAGTGTAAAACACGCTGTGGTTGAGGCAGGTACAGCGCGTTTTAGGGCTATTACATTAACCTCAATAACTACCTTTGTTGGGGTTTTACCCATCATGTTTGAGACCAGCCTGCAGGCGGCCTTCGTAGTGCCAATGGCAGCCGCACTTGGGTTTGCAGTTCTTTATGCCACCTTGGTTACGCTAATTTTAGTGCCGTGCCTCTACTTAATCTTACTTGATTTGTGGCTGCCCTTTTCATGGATAAAGAGAAAAGTATTTGGAAGCAGAGGCCTTAATTCAAATGTGGATATAGGCTCCAGCGAACCTGCTGTTGAAAGCAGTGGTCATATTGATTAGCCTTTAAGCCTCGTTTAAATAGCGCACAGAGCGCTGCAAAAAGCGTTAACATAGATAAAACGCCCTGAGCAAATGTCAGCCTTATTTTTAAGGCTGACGTTTTTCATAGAGTAAATAAGGAATTTTCATGAGTAATGCGCTAAGTATTCGCCAAGCCACGCCACAAGATATCCATCAAATTCGTCAGTTTATTTTAGAATTGGCTATTTACGAAAAAGCTGAGCACGAAGTTGAAGCCTCAGAAGCTGACTTACACAACACCCTATTTGGTGATAAAGCCACAGCGCATTGCGTTATTTGTGAAAATGATGGTGCACCAATTGGTTTCGCCGTTTACTTCTTTAACTACTCTACGTGGCAAGGCAAAAACGGGCTTTATTTAGAAGATCTTTATGTTTCCCCACAATCTAGGGGGTTAGGTGCAGGTAAAGCCCTACTTCAGCACCTTGCTAGTATTGCAGTAACATCAAACTGTGGCCGTTTTGAATGGAGCGTACTTGATTGGAACAAACCCGCTATCGATTTTTATGAATCACTAGGTGCGAAAGCGAAAAGTGAGTGGTTAGGCTATAGAATGGATGGTGAAACTCTGGTGAACTTTGCAAAAACGGGCAAATAGGGTGCGTGATATTACCGACTTCATTTTCAGGTATTCTCTTACCGAGTAACTAACGGGTGTCGAGCTTTGCTGCACCACATGCTGCACCACAAAGGTAGACCCGCCTTAATTATTTTTCAAAAATTACACGAACACTCAACCCTTTATGTTGCCTGTTTTGTATAAATAAATTGCCGCCATGGGCGTCGGTTATCTCTCTGCAAAGTGCAAGACCAAGGCCACTTCCATTTGCTTTGGTAGAGTAAAATGGTAGTAGCGCATTTGCCATTACACTTTCAGACATTCCTTTGCCACCGTCGAGCACCTCAATAATAACTTGAGTCGAATTTTGTTTGATAGCCAGCTCAATCTCTTCTTCGCTCCCGCCTGCCTCCTGCGCGTTTTTTAGCAGGTTTATTAGTAACTGTTCTAGCTGCACAGCATCAGCTTGAAATGGCACCGCTTCAGACATGATCAGCTTAAATGGAAACTGCTGCGAAAGCTGCGATAAAATATCATTCCAATTAATTGTGTCGAAATTAGGCGGTGGCAGTTTCGCAAACTTGCCATAACCTTGAACAAATTGATTTAGGTGAGCGATTCTCTCTTCCATCGTATGAAACACGCGAACCAAGCGGGGATCAGAATTTTGTTTGCCTACTATCTTACCACTATGTAGCAAGCTAGATATCGGCCCCAACGAGTTGTTTAATTCATGACTTATTACACGGATCACCTTTTTCCACACCGATACTTCCTGTCTGTTTAGTTCCCGCGTCATTTGTTTAAGAATAAATAATTTGTGGGGTTGGTTGTTCAATAAAAATGTTCCCTTCGCCAAGTGCCACGTTTCAACCCCCTTGTCGCCGATGGGAAGAGTGAATAGGCCTTCCTTGCTATCTGACATCATATCGCCAAGTGCTGTGGGTTTTTCCTTTAGCGCATCATCAAGTAAAACGCCTTCTAGGCGATGCGTCGTATTGAAGAAGCGCCGTGCTTGGTAATTGCTGAAAACAATATGGCGATTATCATTTACAAGTAACAATACATCGGGTGAGCTTTGTAATACTTTGTCTAACATAAGTTCACGCTGATGAAGCCACTGCTTCTCTTTGCGAAGCGTGTCTGCGGTATTATTGAAAAGTGCACATAGTTTGCCAAATTCATCATTAGACGTGCACGCTAGGGTTGACGCGTATTCTCCGTCTTTGAAGTTAAGTAAGCCAACTTCAAGTGCTTGCAAGTTACTGTAAACTTTTGCCGTCATTAAATAAATGCAAATCCAGCTAATGCCAAGAGAAGCAAACACGATTAACACTTTAATATGAATGGCCAAAGTAACTAGGTAAAGCAGTGGCGAGATCCCAATAGCGGTGGCAGCCATCGCCGCTACAATAAGCGTATGACGAACGTTTCTCACGATTTGTAATCTATCGAATATTTATCTAGCCGGCGATACAAAGCCTGTCGAGATAGCCCAAAATGTTTAGCGACCTTTGCAATTACACCGTTAAAATCTATTAATGCCGCCTCTATTTCTGCTTGGTTAGGCTCGATTATTGTGCCGCGAGCGGTTTGCTTTACCCCTGACTTTACAGGCAAGCCAAAAGCGTCAGCATCAAGCACACCAGTTGGGTGTAAAATATTTACCCGCCTACATGCATTTTCAAGCTCTCTCACGTTACCCGGCCAAGCGTGCCGAATGATGGCTTGTTGCGCAGTAAGGCATAACTCGCGACCTGGTAAAAAATGGTTAACTAAAGTTAATACGTCGCTTCCTCGCTGACAAAGGGGCGGAACATTAATTTCAATTACGTTTAACCTGTAAAACAAATCTTCGCGAAACTCTCCCTTAGCAATGTCTTCGATTAGGTTAGAGTTAGTCGCAGAAATTATACGCACATTAGTATGCTGCGTTTTTACCGAGCCAAGCTTCTCAAATTCACCAGTTTGCAACACCCTAAGTAACTTAATTTGGCCAGATAAAGGTAAATTTCCAATTTCATCTAAAAACAATGTACCGCCGTTGGCTGCTTCAAAGCGACCAATTCGGCTTTTGTTTGCGCTGGTAAATGCCCCTGCTTCTGCGCCGAAAAGTTCAGCTTCAATAAGCTCGTGCGGTAATGCGCCAGCGTTCACCTTAACAAAAGGTGCTTTATAAAGAGATGAGTGTCGCTGAATAAGTTCAGCTATTTTTTCTTTACCGCTACCATTTGGGCCTGTGATTAAAACTGGTACGTCAGACTTCGCCACCTGCAAAGACATATCGACAACCCGCTGCATAGCGCCACTCTCGTAAATTAACCCAACTTGTTCGGCGGCATGTTTGGCGCTTACTGATACGTTTGTTTGTTGCTGTAAAACTTTGTTGTGCGTGTTGGCCTGCCCTAACGCGATAAGGTTGTTAACGGTGGTAACCAACTTAGTATCATCCCATGGTTTTGGAATATAGTCGGCCGCTCCCGCTTTGACTAGCTCAACCGCGTGTTCAAGCTCTGTCCACGCGGTAATTAAAACGATGGGTAACAAAGGGTTAAGCTCACGAAGTGCGTTGAAGAGCGCTCGCCCTTCTGCACCCGACGTTGTATCAGCGCTAAAATTCATGTCTTGAATAACCAGTGACACCGACTGATAATTAGCAACTTGCAACGCGTCTTTTGGCGATGTGGCGGTGACAGTTTGATACCCATGAATTTCTAGTAGCAGCGACAACGCTTCCAGCACCGCAATATTGTCGTCTACTAATAAAATTTTCGTCATTATATGCCTGTCTATTGTATTATCTGGTCTAATGTATTATCCGGTCTATTGTATTAGTAAATGCATTAGTCGTTATTGTTTAATGTAGGTTATTTGCATGGTTTTCTCAGACTACTTGCACGCTTTTTTCAGACAGAGGATAAAGCGCCTTAAATACTGCGTGTAGCAATACTCGGTGAAATATTTGCCGCGCGTACAGCAGGCACCACTACCGCCAACAAACTGACTGTTAGCATGAAAAACGCTGTCAAAACGACATAAGGTAATTCAAGCGCTTCAATAGAATAGGTCTGCATAAGCACTCTACCTAAAAATACCGCAGCTACGCTACCAAGCACCAATCCTACAGTACAGACTATGGCGTTCTCTACTAAGAAGTACCTCACAATAGCCGATTTGCGTGCCCCAATCGCGCGACGGGTACCAATTTGTTTGGTTCGCTTACTTATATTAAATTGTGTGAGTCCAAAAATACCAAGGGCGGTCACCAACACTAATATCACCACCAGCACGATAAGCATACGCATCATTAATACATCTGCTGCATCATAGCTGTTTTTGCTTTCATCAAGCCCGTCCACATTAATAATGACACGTTTGTTGTACGCTTGAAGCATTGTATCTTCTATAAGCTTCATAACATTATCACGTTCATTCGACTCTGTTCTTACCAAGAAGTGTTGATAATTTTGTGCATTTATAAAGGGGATAATGCCCGTTGTGCCGCTATCATCAGCGCGAGGCCATGCACTTTCCATAACATCGACTATTCCAATGATCTCAAGTGCTCTGCCGCTAACGTAGAGTGACTCGCCCAGCCCAGCTCCATCGTCGAATAAGTTTTCCGCCAGCATTTTAGAAACAATAATGGTATTGGGGCCGTCATCATGAAAATTATCGCTTATCACAATTTCCTCAGGCCTAAAATTTCTCCCGGCTATTAATTTTACTCCAAAGGTTTCCAGAGCATTTTCATCAGCATAAAAATACGCTAAACGCGCCTCTTTTGACTTTTCTGGAAGTGGCTTTAACCTAGCCGATGTCGAAGAACCACCGCCAGATAGAGGAACGACATGAGACAATGAAGCATTTATTACACCCGGAATACTTCTTATCATGGCTTCATCAAACTCGGCTTGCTGGCTAAGGTTGATATCTTTACCAAAAGTCATTACGGTAAAACTGAATATGTCTTGTTGAAGGTAACCGGTATCCTCTTTTAAATAAGTGAGGTTTTCGTTAATCATAAAAGTGGCGTTACTGACAATGGCAGTGGTTAGTGCTACCTGAAGGAATAATAAAACCGCTCCTGCTTTTGAGCGACGTAATGCACTGAGTATAGGTTTAATATCACGCATTGCAGTGGCTCCTATTGGCTCTTAAGGTAAATGGCAGGTTGTGTTTTACATACCAACCATGCTGGATACAGCCCAGCGATGAAGCTTGCCATCAAAGAAATTACCGGGGCTGCAAGCAACATAGACCAGTCCATCGTTGCCAAGTTAGAGTAATCACCATGAGTTGTACGAATACCCCATAACCCCAGTTGAGCAACAACTATGCCCAGCCCCCCCCCTGCTATACCGATGACTGAAACTTCAACAATATGTTGCAAAAAAATATGGCGTTTACTAGCACCTAATGCCCGTCTCACACCAACCTCTGGTGCTCGTTTTAAAAACTTGGCAAGAAGCAACCCAAGAATATTTGCCACGCATACCATCAAAAACATAAAGCTGAGGGCAACCAAAATACGATTATCCTCAGAGACTACCTCATTATATTCCATCCACTCATTTACGTCGCGCAAGCCGTATTTTAGTTCATCACGTTGAAAACGGCCCTTTTCTTTTTGATCTTCCATGTATGCCATTAAAAATTGACCGTACGCATCTTTTTCTTTTTCAGTGTTCAATTGCACCCAAAACTGCGTCCACACGCTCTCAGAAGTTAGTAAATCTTGATAGCCACGCATGACTTCCTCCTTCCAACCATTGGTATTTCCCCATGTACCAATTTCCTCAAGCGGCGCGATAGCAAAAGGAATATAAAGCAATTCAGGTGAGTTAAAACTACCATTATTCAGGTCATAGTATTTAACATGATGCTCCCAATCGTTGGTTACGCCTGCAATACGATAACTTTTGTTATCTAAAAAAATTTCTTTACCTACCGAGTTTTCGCCGTTAAAAAATCGGTCATTAATTTCTTTTGATAACACGACTACATAGGGGCTATTTTTCTGATCGTCGCGTGTCCACGCTTGGCCGTAAATAAAGGTACGTTCGAAAATATCGAAAAACTCCCTATTCACCAGCCTAGCTGGCTCCATTCGCGGTTTTATATCTGCGGAATTTAAGTGAACCGAGAAGCCGGTTCTAAAACTTGGGCTACTTAGTACATCAATATCTGCGTTATATAAATTAGTCGCATCCTTGAAGGTTAGCTGAAACGGCATGTTATCGCTTGAATGCCAACTGAGCCCATCGTCTATAGTTTGTAACTGAGGGTAGAAAATTTTGCTGCTTTTATGTGGAATAGGATCTAATGCCATCATGTGATAAACCGACAGGCTCGTCATGGTAATGCCGATTCCTATTGCTATTGCAAACACCATGAGAAAGCTAATGACAGGAGTATTCCGTATGCTTCGCCAACTCAGGTCGATATAATGTAATAGCATACTACGCGCCCCCTGCGTTCAGAGGCTCAGCTTCGTTAACACTTTCATTGCAGTGCTTGTTTTGATAAAGCGTAAAGTCGGCGAGTTGACCGTCGACGACTTGTATATTTCGCGGGGCACGGCGGGCTAACTCTGGATCATGAGTCACCATAACAATAGTGGCACCATTGCGATTGATTTCTTCAAGCAATTCCATGACCTGACGCGCCATCATCGTATCTAAATTACCCGTAGGTTCATCCGCTAGTAAAAACCGAGGGCTACCAGCGAGTGCACGAGCAATTGCAACACGCTGCTGTTGGCCGCCCGAGAGTTGCTGCGGGAGGTGCTTAGCACGACTAGCTAGTCCAACTTGTTCAAGGCATTCGTCAATTTTTCGCTTGCGTTCTTTTGAACGCACGCCTCGATAGCGCAATGGTACTTCTACATTCTCAAATACATTCAAATCGGGTATTAAATTAAAGCCCTGAAAAATAAATCCAATTTTTTGATTTCGTAAATCGGCTCGCTGACTATCAGATAGCGCTCCTACGTCTATGCCATCTAGTAAATAGTTGCCCGACGTAAAAGGCTCAAGCAATCCCGCCATATTCAAGAACGTGGTTTTTCCCGAGCCTGAGGGACCCGTAACGGCTATAAATTCGCCCTCTCTAACGTCTAGTGAAAAATCTCTAAGCGCATGAGTTTGAACGCTGTCCGTTTGATACACTTTGCTGACGTTCTGCATTTTCAACATATTGATATTCCTTAGTTTAACGTAGAAGCACCGAGGGCGCTTGCTTAAACTTTTCATAGCTTGACGTAATTATTTTGTCGCCCTCTTGAAGCCCACGAATCACCTCAACTTCTCGCATGCTAGTGGCACCAGTTTCAATAGCTACCATCTCGGCAATATCACCGCGAACAACATAAGCAGTGTGCCCCCCTGTTTGCAGAAAACTACCGCGAGCAACTTTTAATATATTTGATTTATTTTCTAACAAGATACGTGCAGAAACCTGTTGATTTTGACGAATAGATTGCACACTGTTCTCTGGGAAACGCACCCGCGCAGTCACTTGCCTGTTAACGACTTCTGGAGATATAGACACCAGTTTACCAAGAACCGTCTGTCCACCCATGGTCAGCTCAACATCCATACCAATACCGAGTTCTCCTGCATAACTTTCAGCAACGCTTAATTGCACTTCGTAGGCTGACAAGTCGACCAACGTCATCAAAAGAGCATTTTTTTCTACCAACGCATTGGGTTGAATAATAACGTTACCTACTATTCCACTTACACTTGCTTTTATTTGCAGATTAGTCATTTGTCTTGTCAATTCATCAACAATTAGCGCTTGTCGCGCCACTTTTTCTTCGCTGGTCTTTAATTCAAACGCAAGTGTATCAACAGCAAGGTCTATCTCGCCTAAAGCATGCTTGTGCGTTAAGGTAGCGCGCAGGAGATCGTCCTGCGCTTTTTCAAAGTCTATCTGGCTAATAAGGTCGTTCTTGATTGAAAGTGCCGCTCGTTTGTCTTCACGTATTGCTGCGTTAAGCTCAACCTTTGCTAAGTCGGCTTGCTTATTGAGCAGTAATCTTTGGCGTCTTACATCAAGCTCTTGCCTAGCAAGATCGCTTTGCAAACTCGCCAACACCAACTTTTCCTGACTAAGCTTGCTTTTTAATTCAGGAGAATTAACCACGGCGATTACGTCATCGGTCTCAATGAAGTCACCTGGCTTCACATTTAGCATCACATAACCTTGTTGAGGGCTATACACTTGAGGCGCATTAGCCGCAATAATTTTTCCAGTGGTTATAATGTCTCTAACTAAATCCCCTTTCGTTACCGTGTGTATATTGAGCGCATCTTTTGCTATGGACAAATCAGCAATCGGCAACGCTAGAGAAAAGTAACCAATAATGCACGCAGCAATAAACGCGCTTATAGAAAGCAACTGCTTCTTACCGCGCTTCCCACTTACTATTGTTTTATCTTGATTACTTGTATCTTGAATCATTGTACTTCCCCGCTTACTGGTGCTTCGATGATCGCTAATACCACACCGAACACCAGGACTAATATAGGAAGGCTAACGTGGTGTAATAGTATTATCACTTTATTGATCTCTTTCTGAAAATTACTCTTCAACTCAGCGTGTGTCAGACCGGAAAACCAGGCGTTGCGACATCATCCCTTAAGGCAATACCAAATGCGTGCCAATTTTTACTGTACTGATTTTGTTATATTTTTTTATAGATAGCGGTAGGAAAGTGTCCACATCGGACAGCTTGCACTGTCCGTTACAAAAACGGACGTTACTTTTGAATTGCAGAACACTTATTGCGCTCGACGTTTTAGGCAGGAATGTTTTTTGTATGGTCAGAGATATGGCGTAAGAGTAAGTAAATAGAGCTAGTAGGTTTTCTCTATTACGTCAGTTAGTGTTATTCGCTATGCAAACGTAAAATCTAATTTGCATATCTACACAGTACAAGGGCAACGATATTATCAGTAATTCGCCGCTTGTCGTCATCACTTAATGTGTCTTCTATCTTAAACAGCTGGGGCCAGAAACACTGCCCTTTAATCAAGCTGTCAATTTCATTAACCACGTGCTCTAGGTTGTCAAACAATAGGCGGCCGTCGGCTTTTCCGGCTTTGAGCCAGCGGTGTAACGAGGACTCTTGCGCCTTAAGTTGCGCAACTTCGTCTTTTAATTTATCGGGTTCATAGAAAAAATGTCCTATGGCAACGCGAGCTAATTCTAAATGTCCTTCACTACAGGTGAATGAAACTTCTTGCAAGATAAGCTCTTCTAACTGCGCGTTAAGAGGTAAGGCACTCTTGTACTCAACCCCAATATTCACCAAAGCGCTCTTCCATTGCTCTTTGATTACATGCATCACCAATTCTTCTTTTTTTGAAAAATGGTTGTATACCGTACGCTTAGAAACCTGCGCTAGCTCGGCCAGTTTGTCCATACTGGTGCCGTTAACCCCAAACTCTTGAAATGCTTGAGTCGCGGCTTGAATAATCGCTTCGCGTTTTTTATCGCTTCGCTTACGTGTAACCTCAGTCATTTTATATTGTCTTAATGAATATAGCCCTCCATTTTACACTGAACAGTTTACTTTTCAATGTAACCGAACTAAAATGCACTCACCAGTTTACTTTATGAAGAAATCTTTATTGTCGTATTCTGTTTCTTCTAGCACATTTACTTACTTAATATGGATTACAAAACACTATGTCCATGATGCGAATCTCTCGTACCGCTTTTGTCACCGCCCTCGCCTTTTTAACACTTGTTGCGTGCACCTCTGAAAAAAGTGAAACATCAGAACCTGACTCACCACGCTATGTGAAGCTTGCCGATGTGAGTAATATTCCAAATTTTGATGAGTTTACATTTCCGGCAGTGGTATCTGCCGTAAAAACGGTAGATTTAAGCTTTGAAGTGTCAGGACGCCTTATTCAAACCGACCTTGTAACCGGCAACGATATTGAAAAAGGCAAACTGCTGGCGACCATAGACAGAAAGCCGTTCGAACGTCGCATGGAAGAATCAAAAACACGTTTAGAGCAATCGAAACGTGAGCTTAATCGCATAGAAAAAATGTTCGCGCAAAACCTTGTGGCACAAAGTGCATTAGATTCAGCGAAAACATCCTACGAACTCGCGATGCTTGATCTAAAAAATGCTGAAGAAGACTTAAGTTACACACAGCTTTACGCGCCATTTGATGCCAAGCTGTCTCAACGATTAGTAGAGAATAATAGCTTTGTTGCGGCAGGCACACCTATTGCTCGTCTTCAAGACGTATCAAAAATCTACTTTAATATTAATGTTCCTGAGCGTTTGCTTACTGCAAATTTAGGCCGTGGCATTAAACAAGCGAGCGCCACCCTTGCCACGAACAGAAGCCAATGGTATCCAGTTAGCTATGTTGAGCACTCTACTCAACCCGATCCGGTGTCGCAAACCTATGAAGTTGTTTTTGCCATGGAGCCGCGCGATGAGTTACCCCTTACGCCAGGCGCACGCGCCATTGTTAAGGTAAGCCTGCAGGGCTCAATGTATCCAGAGGGCCTTGTTGTTCCGGTTAAGTCTTTGGTTGGGGATGAAGACAGCGGTTTTGCAGTGTGGGTTTTTGATAAGGCCACAAGCCGCGTTAACAAACAATCGGTAAACGTAAAACACATACAGAATGAACTTGCCATCATTGAGGGCGACATTAGCCTGGGTCAACGAGTTGTGTCTGCTGGCGCAACTAAAATGACCGCTGATATGAAAGTACTTCCCTACAAAGGAGAGAAGTAATTCATGGATATCGCACGCTTTTCAATTGATAAGCCAGTTAATGTTTGGCTTATGGTAATAATACTGCTTTTGGGCGGCATTGTGGCCATGACCAAAATAGGGCGCTTAGAGGACCCAGCATTTACGATTAAACAGGTAAAAGTGTATACCGCTTACCCTGGAGCGGGCGCACAAAAAGTAGAGCGAGAAGTGACAGAGCGACTGGAAATCGCTATTCAACAAATGCCTCAATTGAAAGAAGTGAACTCCGTATCTTCACCAGGCCTATCTGAAATTACTGTTGAAGTAAAAAGTACTTACGACAGTAATGTACTACCGCAAATATGGGATGAGCTAAGAAAGCGGATACGGGATACGGCAAGTTCTCTTCCAACTGGTACTCAAGACCCCGTTGTCTATGATGACTTTGGCGATGTGTATGGCTTGTATTACGCCCTAAGTGCACCTGACTTCGACACGCGAGAACTTCGTGAATTTGCACGTATTATTCGCCGCGACCTACTCACCACAGACGGCGTGGCTAAAGTGAATGTTACTGGGGTTCAAAACGAACAGATAGTTGCCTACATTAACCCCTATCAACTTGCTGGCTTAGGTATTTCTTTTCCAGATTTAGCCTCGCTGTTCAGAGACAATCTGCGCCCATTTAACGGCGGTCGCATAAAAGTAGACGAAAAAAATGTTCGTATTATTGTTGAGCGTGCTCCCGATAAGTTAGAGGAAATATCCAATTTATCGGTGGTTATTCCTGGCACCAATCGTTCGCTACGTGTGGCAGACATTGCGACACTAAAACTTGAACCTGCCGATATTCAGCCGGTACTGGTTCGTTACAACGGCGCTGAGGCGTTAACGCTAAGCGTGTCGGCACTTTCAGACGTTAATATTGTAGATGTTGGCGAGCGTGTTAATGCCAAAGTTGATGAGTTGTTAAAGCAACTACCTGTTGGAATTACCCTAACTCCTATTTACGACCAAGCGTCGGTGGTTGACGAGTCGGTAGACGGCTTTATCACCAACCTTGTGATGTCTGTCGCAGTAGTAACCTTGACCTTATGCTTGTTCATGGGCTGGCGCTCCGGCGTTGTGGTGGGCACCGTGCTACTTGTAACCGTTCTAGGTACTATCCTTGTAATGTGGCTAATGGGTATTCAGCTTCAGCGCATATCGTTAGGCGCAATGGTTATAGCAATGGGTATGTTGGTTGATAACGCCATTGTAGTGGCAGAAGGCATGATGCTTAGAATGGCCACGGGCACAACGGCAAAAAGTGCAGCAAGCTTCATTGTAAAACGTACTCAATGGCCATTGTTAGGGGCAACAGTAATAGGTATAGCCGCATTCTCAGGCATTGGTTTATCAAATGATGCCACCGGCGAATTCCTTTATTCCTTGTTTGCCGTAGTGCTCGTGTCGCTTATGATTAGTTGGGTGCTAGCCGTAACGCTAGTGCCAGTGCTAGGCGCTTATTTTTATAGAAAAGGCATGTCCCAAGGTGAAAACGACAATCCATCTGCCATGCTGAGTGCCTTTAAGGGCGCACTATTAAAAGCGCTTAAATTTCGCTGGATAACCATAGCAGCCCTTGTGGTTATTACGGTTGTGGCTTACGGCAGCTTTGGTATGGTGAAACAAGGCTTTTTCCCACCATCGAATGCGCCGTTGTTTTTTGTTCATTATTGGGGGCCACAAGACCGCGATATTCGTGCTACTGAAGACATTGCTCAACAAGCCGAGAAACGTATTCTTGATATGGAAAACGTGACTGCGGTTACCACCTTTATTGGCCAAGGCGCAGATCGTTTTACTTTGACCTATTCCCCTAAGAGCGCTAACGAAAACTATGCGTTTTTTATGGTACGAGCAGAGACACTCGATGCGATTCCGTCAATTCAAGCTAGTCTTGCAAATAAGCTTACCGATTTAGACTTTGATGCTAACTTTTACATGGAACGCATGCAGTTTGGCCCAGGGTCGGGTGCAAAATTGGAGGCACGCTTTTCAGGTCCTGATACAGAAGTGTTGAGAGAGTTAGCAGAACAAGCAAAGGCGCTGTTCTTTGAAGATGCTCAAATCATTGATGTACGCCATAACTGGCGTGAAAAAGGGTTTGCCGTCAATACCCAGTACGACAATTATAACGCAGGTATCGCAGGTGTTTCTCATTCTGACTTCAGCCAGACTGTGCAATATGCAAGTAGCGGTGTACAACTTGGAACGGTGCAAGACGGCGACTACGCGTACAGTATCATGGCTAAAATGGGCAAGGCAGAAGATACTGAGCTTCAGTCTATTCGCGAGTCGCAGGTTTGGTCGTCACAGCAACGCCAATATGTGCCCTTTACACAGGTGTCAAAAGGTCTCGAACTCATTACCGAAGAAATGCGAATTCATCGGCGAGATCGCGTACGCACTATTACAGTTGAAGGTGAACCTGGGCCAAACGAAACCGCCGCAAAGGCATTCGAAAGGATACGTCCAGTAATTGAATCTATGGAGTTGCCGCCAGGCTACCATCTTGAATGGGGTGGTGAATTCGAAAGTTCTGGAGATGCTCAAAAAGCATTGGGCGCTGGGCTACCTGCAGGCTTTTTAGTGATGTTTATCATATCAGTGCTTCTGTTTGGTCATGCTAGACAGCCGCTTATCATATGGCTGGTAGTGCCAATGGCTGTTGTAGGTGTGGTGTCTGGCTTGCTAGCGACCGATATGCCCTTTGGTTTTATGTCATTGCTTGGCTTTTTAAGCTTGTTTGGCATGCTGATTAAAAATGCCATTGTACTAATTGAAGAGATTGACCTTCAAATTGAAGAAGGACTAGCCATTAGAAAAGCCATTGTAGAAGCTACCTTAAGCCGTGTTAGGCCAGTTGCGTTAGCCGCAGTGACGACCATATTAGGTATGGCGCCGCTCTTATTCGACCCGTTCTTTGCAGATATGGCCGTTACTATTATGGGCGGACTATCATTCGCAACCGTGCTAACGCTTATTGCCGTACCTGTGCTTTATAGCCTGTTGTTTAAAGTGAGCTACCGTAAATCTTAAGGGTTTAGTAGCGGCTAAGAACGAAAGCGATATACAGAAAAAAAGCGACCAACGTCCCAGTTAGTGGACTGGTCGCTTTTTTTATATGATTGTTTAAAAACGCACTATCCCTCGTCTATCGCAGCGTTAGCGCTTCGATTCAACACGCTGCTGCATAAAGCGCATCACATCGCGCCAAGACACCATGCCTACCGGGTGCGACTTTTCATCCACAATGGGAATACAGGAAATTTTGTTGTTATTGAATAGCTCAATAGCGGTGAAAATTGATGATTCTGGAGACAGAGTGATAACCTCGCGGGTCATTATCTGATGCGCCCTTTTGTCCAGCGTTGCTCTATCGGCCATTCGCTCGCTGATAGTATCAACAAAGGGACTAACAGCTTTCAATAAGTCTCTGTCTGAAATAATACCTTGTAGTTTGTTGTCATGCACTACCACCAAGTGATGAAAACCCGTTGCAGTAAACAGTTCGCGCAAAGACTGTAAGCTGTCATCCATATAAACGCTTACCACGCGTTTAGACATAATATTTGCAACACTCATACTAAAAGGTCTCGTTTTTCTATTGAATTCAATTGAAGCGATGGCGTTTGAGCATAAAAAGTGATCTCGGCAAATGCAAGCACAACGGCCATTAACGCAAAGCTTCACACAACAAAGTCATAAATTATTAAAGTAATAAATCGAAAGGATTATGTCTAAAAACCTACTAGCAAGAGCCCCCAATAACCCTTAGACTGCGAGCATAAAAATAAAAACGACAGGTAAACCGCAGTGTGCGCAAAGCATACTGCAACAAAGGCTTTCGTAGGTAATGTTACGCTACAGCAAAGCCCATACTTATCATTTTAGCAACAAGGGTTCTCAATTCAATGGCACAACAAAAAGTAGGTTTAGTGGGCTGGCGCGGTATGGTTGGCTCAGTATTAATGCAGCGCATGCAAGAAGAAAACGATTTTGCGCATATTGAGCCCACCTTTTTTACCACCTCACAAAAGGGCTCACCTGCCCCAGTTTTTGGTAACAATTCCGCAAGTGATGGCACTCACAATGGAAATTGTGTTTTAGAAGATGCCTTCGATATTGATGCGCTTTGTCAGCAAGATATCATTGTTACGTGTCAAGGCGGTGATTACACTAAAGCCGTTTACGAAGACTTGCGCGCAACCGGATGGAATGGCTATTGGATAGATGCAGCGTCTGCACTTCGAATGAATGACGATGCTATTATTGTACTCGACCCGGTTAATAACAGTGAAATTACATCTGGCATAGACGCTGGCGTTCGCACGTTTGTGGGCGGCAACTGCACCGTCTCATTGATGTTATTAGCACTTGGTGGCCTGTTTGAAAAAGATTTAGTTGAATGGGCATCGCCGATGACCTATCAGGCTGCGTCGGGTTCTGGCGCTAAACACATGCGAGAGCTTATCTCGCAAATGGGCGCTATTTCTGACAATGTAAAAGCCAGCATTGAAGACCCAGCGACCGCCATTCTTGATATCGACCAGCAAGTGGCAGAGTTTATTCGCAGTGACGATTACCCCAGTGAACAATTTGGGGTACCGCTAGCGGGCAGCCTTATTCCTTACATTGACTCTCAGTTACCGTCTGGGCAAAGTCGCGAAGAATGGAAAGCGCAAGCTGAGGCAAATAAAATATTAGGCATTAGCAACACTGAGCAAAAAGAAATACCTATCGACGGAATTTGCGTACGTGTTGGTGCAATGCGTTGCCACAGTCAAGCCATTACCATTAAGCTTAAAAAAGACCTTCCTGTAGAGGAAATAGAAACAATTTTGGCATCACACAATGAGTGGGTAAAAGTGGTTCCTAATGATAGAGACGCTACTATGCAAGAACTTACCCCCGCCAAAGTAACGGGTACATTAACCATACCTGTCGGTCGAATTCGTAAACTAACAATGGGGCCGGAATATATTTCCGCTTTCACCGTGGGCGACCAGCTTTTATGGGGTGCCGCAGAGCCACTTCGCAGAATGCTGCGCATAGTATTGGCTGCATCTAAAAATTAGCTTTAAAAACGGACTCTGCTTCTCCTAAATGCGCGAAAACTTGATGTCATAACTTGATGTCATAAGGTGCGCAATAACATTTTTGCATTTGTAATTAAAAGCTCCGTTTCTGCAAAGAAACGGAGCTTTAATGTGAGAATGGCTCGTCCTATTCAGGGCATCAACTCGCCGGCTGACAAGTGCGGTGATCCTTCTCCACTCGTTTCAGCTCGCTTAACCAATGACACGATATGACTATTCACCGGAGTGTGAATATTAAGTATTGCGCCTTTACGCACAACTTCCCCGTTTAGAAAATCGATTTCAGTTGGCCTGTTGAGCTCTAGGTCTTCATACATCGAGGAGCGTGCTTGAGGGTCTATTTTTAGCGTGGAGGCAGCAACTAACTTAAAGAGGCCATTGGGAAGCGACAAAATATACGGCATCAAAGAAGGTATAACCTTACCCAATCGCGCTGGCGTAATTCCTTCAGCTTTAAGCACAGCCAACGCCTCTTTTTGTACTGCTGCGACTACTTTTCGATAATCTCTATTGCCTAGCTGTTGCTGAAGTGGAATACCAGAGAGTGCATTAACCGCATTATTAAGGTTAATAATTAACTTACCATACTGGACGCTGGTCAAATCATCATAAATATCAACAGGCATTGTTGCATTGTGCAGCTGCGTAAGGAGTTCCTGGCAAACATCATCTTTATTTTCTATTGCTAAACTTCCTTGAGTGCCACAATGAAAATGCCCATCACCTTGATAAAAAATATTAAACGGTACCATGCCCTTCAATACTGTTTGTTGCAGTGATGCTTGAAGCAATTCGCCATTGCCAACGCCATTTTGAAAGCTCACTACCACTGCATTTGAGGAGGCATATTGCTTTATCAATGCCGCCGCACTCTCTGTGTCTAAGCTTTTAACGCACAGCAATATGAAGTCGGCTTCAGCAAGTACATCGTTATCTGTAGTAAAATGGATATCATTTGCGCTTACCGTGCTATTTCGATGTTCCCAATCGGTTAATCGCAACCCGTGCTGCGCAATATCGTGTTGTAAGCGGGCTCTTCCCACCAGGCTTACATTGGCCCCAGCGGCAATTAGACACCCACCAATGTAGCACCCCACGCTGCCTGCGCCGAGTATGACTATTTTCGTAGTTTTATTATTTGTCATTGGTTTCAAATCCAGTAGAGCATTAATTGGTTGGCGCTACGTAATCGACATTTTTTGCTAGCCTGCTACGACCTACTAATACGACGAGCAAATACGACCTGCTAATACGACGAGCTATTAACTTCAATAATCTAAAACATCTTATTTATCGGCCTAAGCATGCATGCAGTCACATAGCCCACCCTTATTGTTCTGCAATATAAATCAGCAGTATGCCAACACATTAGATGGTTAGGTTGCTCTTAATCCATCAAAAAGTAAACACGCCAGGTGCCTGTTTATGTGTTTACTTTCCTTTGTAACCGACGAATGAATGAGCGCATTTTTTTGAGCGTAAAGTAAAAGAAAGCGAAACAAACAAAGTCGAAAAAAATGTATGTATACTTTGAAAGAGAAAAGGCATTTAACGCTAAGTCGGCCTCACCAATAAAAGACATAGGGTTAATAGAAAACGGGAGGTTTAAATAACTAAGAACACTGTATTGAAGAAGCTTACTGCATAGTGTTATACCAAGGAGAAGAATGACTCCATCGAAAATTTTGTGAGCGAAAGATATGTTTTTCATAGCGCAGCCTTAAAATGTATAAATCTGTGCCAGAAATAGCGACAAATGAAACACGTTATTGTGATGCGTATGAGCTTAGTGCAAATGGCTGTTGATAAACTACTGTACCCTAGCCCTAAATTAGCACCGTTAGAAAGTATCCTTAATTATTACCGTTAAATGATGCTTTTATTGCAAAAGATATTTACCCATTGCACCTTCGGATATCTACTTGCGTATAGAGTACCGCGAGTTGTGTTTTGCACTACAGATGTGTCTTTCAATACATTTGTAGTAGCATGTCGTTCTAGTCAAATGGTTTTAAAGAGGCGCCAATGTCAGATGATCAACAAAATAAAACTAAACAGCCCATTCAAACGGTAAGCGACCTTGCAAAACACCTTGATTACTCGTTTCTCAACAGCCTTGTTATGGACCCAGATGCCAGAGTCGATGGCAGTGAACACAACCCAAGACAAGTATTCTCAGGCCATTATGTACCGGTAACGCCAACACCCATAGAAAACCCAAAGTACGTGGCTCATAGCCACACTTTCTTTGAAGAGCTAGGGTTTGATAATAGCCTGGCGCACACGCCTGAATTTATGCGCTTGTTTTCAGGCGACATGTCTTCCCTTCCCTCTGAAATTAAGCCCCACGGGTGGGCTACCGGCTATGCTCTGTCAATCTATGGCACTGAATATATTCAGCAGTGTCCATTTTCAACAGGCAATGGGTATGGAGATGGGCGAGCCCTTTCTATTTTGGAAACAGTGACTAACAAAAAGCGCTATGAAATGCAGTTAAAGGGCGCAGGAAGAACACCTTACTGTCGAGGCGCAGACGGCAGAGCGGTATTGCGCTCCAGTGTGAGAGAGTTTTTAGTACAAGAGCATATGCACGCACTAGGCATTCCTACGTCTCGTTCCCTCAGCTTATTTATGTCTCAGTCGGAAACGGTGGACAGACCTTGGTATTTGGAGGGGTCGAACTCCCAAGACCCTGAAGTGATGGTGCCAAATCTCGTGGCCATATCAACCCGCGTTGCCCCCTCATTTATAAGAGTAGGTCAATTAGAGCTTTTCGGAAGAAGGGCGAGGAGCAATCAACACCCTTCAGCTTTGCAGGAGCTTAAACTGCTGGTTGAGCACTTAATTGAGCGTGAGTATAAGAATGATATTGATACTAACCAGCCATTTGAAGCTCAGCTAGTCGCCCTTGCTACCGCGTTTCAAGACAGACTCACATCGCTTGTGGCGCACTGGGTTCGAGTAGGCTATTGCCAAGGTAATTTCAACAGCGACAATTGCGCGGCGGGAGGTTATACACTGGATTATGGACCGTTTGGGTTTTGTGAACTGTTCGACCCAGCTTACCAACCATGGACGGGTGGAGGTCGCCACTTCTCATTCCTTAATCAGCCCGTAGCAGCAGAAAAAAACTTCGGCATGTTTTGTCGTGCAATTGAGCCATTACTTACCGACACCCCACAGGAACTAGAGGCACTGCGCAATATAAACGAAAATTTCGCCTCGGTTATGCAGCAAAAAATGAACAGCATGTGGGCAGCAAAACTGGGGCTTGCTGTTTATGATAATGAACTACTGCTTCAACTTTTGCACTTAATGATGCGCACGGGTGCAGACTATAACCACTTTTTCAGAGAGCTATCTCACCTTCCTAGTGATGTTGAAGCTCTGACGACGAGTTTTTACGCACCACTAAAAGAGGGTATGGTTGCTCAGTGGAATGAGTGGCTTCAAAATTGGCGAACCAAGCTTGAAAAGTCAGGTGAAAAGTCGTCTGAAGAGACAGATAAAAAGTCATATAATGTTGACGAATGCGCGAGAAGAATGAAGCTTACCAACCCAAAATTTACGTGGCGTGAATGGTTCGTGGTGCCAGCGTATAAAGAGGCGGAAGGAGGTGACTTCGAACGCATTCACGCTTTGCAAGACATGCTTACCAAGCCATACGATGAACAGTCAGAACATGTGCAAAGTCAGTATTACCGGTTGCGCCCCAGAGAGTTTTTTGGCGCGGGCGGCATTTCTCACTATAGTTGTTCTTCTTAACACCGCGCAGCACTCATAGCACCCAAAGCGGATACAAGTTACCTCAAAATACTGCTCATATCTAAATTAAGGCGCTGTCATCTCAGACAGCGCAATTAGTTGCATCGTTATTTTGCTTCGACAAAACGCTCTTCTAAGTAACCAATAATAGCCTTAGAGTCATACAGCCATTCAACGCCGTTTTCGTTTTCGATGCGAAGGCATGGCGTTTGAATTTTTCCGCCGCCCTGTAACAACTCATCCCTATACGGCGAACCTTCAGACACATTTCGCTTTTGAATGGGTACATTGTATTTATACATTGCTCTGCGCGTTTTAATACAAAAAGGGCAACCAAAGAATTGGTACAACGCTAATTTCTGACTTTCTTCAGCCACCTTCGCTTGTTTTTCTGGCGAACGCTTTAATTTTGTGCCGCGGGTAATAACATCGAAAAACGCAATGATGGCACCGAGTAAGTTGCGAATAAGGTTTATAACGAGTTTCATTTTACAGCTCTACTAACGAATGATGAAAAGACGGCGTGATTGTACTACTTAGTGCCATCGGTTGATAATTAAGATCAAGAAATTTGTTGGTGTGAGCAATGCTAGCGTTCGTATTCTTAAAAAGATTTTTAATCTTTCTAATCCTTACGCTGAGCGTGATACATAGAAGACGAAACGCCCTTACCTCATTTATAGCCCTTTGATGAGCAAACAGCATATGCAGAGGAAAACTTGTGCTAATGTGTAACATTAGGGCGTGATATTTATACTAAAAGAGAAATGATGAAAAAGCTGTATTTATTACTTTGTTCTTTAGCGCTTGTAGGCTGCTCTGTTACTCCGCCAAAGCTGGGTATAAGCGGTGAATCGCTTAAAGACTGCCCTGCTACTCCTAACTGCATTAACAGTATGAACAATGGCTCTAGGGATATGGCACCAATTCTATTTAACGGTTCAATGGCAAACGCAAAAGAAAAGTTGCTAAGCGTTATACATTCACTACCTCGAAGCACCGTAGTTGAAGAACGAGATAATTACGTGAGGGTGGAGTTCAGGTCGCAATTATTTGGCTTTGTTGATGATGTTGAGTTTTTACTATCACAATCACAAAATACTAAAACAAAAATTAACTTTAGGTCGGCATCACGGCTTGGGTTGTCCGACCTAGGTGTAAATAAAGCGCGAATGAAAAGGGTTACTGCGTTGTTTGCCAAGTAAAACCCTTTCCGGTTTTTAGGATAAGGTAATTCAACTAGATTAATGGCTGACAGCTTTCACACCAATATATCCGGCGTCCATTCCGCTGCCCTTTAATTATTGGTGTAACACATTCTCTACAAGGAAGTTCTTCGCGATTGAACACCATAAACCGAACGCTTTCATAGCTTCCATTGGTTTTTGAAAGCGCAGAGGCCATACTCGTTGGCACTGTATGCCCTCGTGTTTTATACGCTCGCTTACCTACCGCTATCGTTTGTTTGGCAAGGGCCTCTATTTGCTCTGAGTTTAACTGCTTAGGTTTGTAGTCAGGATGCACGCCTGCGGCAAACATTATTTCACTTCGCAAATAGTTACCAATACCCGCTACAAAATGCTGGTCGAGATACAGCGCGCTTAAACTGCGATTGCAGAAACGCGCTGAAAGAAGTCGTTTACTGAGGGTTTGCCACTTCAAATTCGTCTGAAGTATGTCTGGACCAATTTTAGTCAAAAACGGGTGGGCTTGAAGCTCTTCAGGCTGATAAATACCAATATCGGACGCACTATAAAGCAATGCGCTCTTTTCCTTGGTGTGAAGCGCTAATCGCAGGGAGCGCTTAGTAGCGGGTAACTCACCTCTTTTTGCGGTCATCCAAACGCCATAAAGTTGATTATGAGAGTAAACCGAAAGCTGATTATCGAAATGAATAAGCATGGCCTTTCCTCTCGTCTCAACCTGCTCAACCCGTCGGCCTTTTAGCTTGGCAGCGCCTTGAGTTAGGTGAGGCAAGCCAACCTCTATATCTTCTATCTGCTGACCTTCAATAACCTTAGCAATTTTATCCGCAGCAAGACGAATTTCAGGACCCTCTGGCATTTCACTAAACCCTTATACGGATAACAATAAAACTAATAATACTAGGACTTTACGTTTGAAATCTGTGAAGGGATTTTTATTTTTTTGGTTGTTTATAAACCAAAGTTATTCAGACACAAAAAAGCCCCGTTCTTTTCAAAGAAACGGGGCTTTCTTTATTTGGCGGAGAGAGAGGGATTCGAACCCTCGTAAATGCGAGACCAAAAATAAAACCATATAAAACATAAACTTGAGTGTAAAGCATTGGTGATTCTTGTACCAGCATATTGTACCTATTATTGTGAACAATTTTACTCGTAGCAACTTAAGTGTATAAATATTTACCATAGGAAAAAATTAGTGAATAATTAATCTGCTGAACAATATAAAGGATAGAGGGAATTACCATCAGATTATTAGGCGCATCTTTAAAGCTCAAAAAACAATCGATAAAGAATTGGCTCCGTAAGGGTTTCAGTTGGACTGACATCGCTACTTTATTAACTAATAATTACAGCCTGCTTTTAATTTTCTGTACGTATACATATGCCATGGTGCTTGGGCCACTTGTGGTCAAATTCGACTGGGTATATCTTCAAGAGGTTTGGTCTAGGTGGCAGAGTTTGAATGTGGGTGTATTGGCGTTAATCTCTAGTGTGCTGGTATTTAAAGCCACTAAGCACCACTCTGAACAAGAAAGACAGCGTCGATTCAAAGCCGCAAGAGCGATGTTACCTGATGCTCTTTCTGAACTAACAACTTACCTAAAGTACGCAGCAAAGTCATTAGACCAATTATGGGATGACTTCGAATATTCTGCAGTTTCTAGTGATAGTGAATTCGAGATCATCTACCCTGAATTACCCGTAAAGGCGCGTGAGACTATCAAAGAATGTATTAGTCAAGCCAATGACGATGTAGGTGATTATCTCGCTAGAGTATTAGCCAACCTTCAAGTATTCGATACACGATTATCTGAAATGTGCGAAGAGTGCAAAGGGAAAGCACGTAAATCTCCACATGGTCAGGAAGTAAAAGTAGCAATGATACTGGCAGCTAAATCTCACGCCTTAGTTAGCAATATTTTCGAGTTTTCGAGGGGAATAACAAATTTCAGTGCCATTGAGTTAGAGTTACATCATTACATGTCATCTTATGCATTGCTTGAATTAGAAGTGGGTACTGGCTTGGATAAATACTCGGACTTAACCGCAATGACAGTGAAGAGTATTGGTTCTAAAGAGGGAGTATTTAGTCTGTAAGTTATTACACGGTAACAAAGAATTTATAATCCTCTCTATACGGAAGCCAACTCGAGCCTTTTATTTTGAATACACTATTAACAGCTTAAGTCGCTCATTACCTCCACTAATTTACAAGGACTTAAATATGCGTAATTTTTTATCATATATCATAGCCCTAACAGTCTTCTTTATTGCTTCTAGTTCTGTTGGAGAACTTTTCAGTAGCTATGATGATAAAGGGAACGTTGATGTTAAAGGTATCTTCATAGCAATAACTGTAGGGATGTTAGCAGCTTACTATACTGGTAAGTGGTTCAGCGATAAGTTTGTTCCTTATCATATTTATATTACTTTTCCTATATGCGCAATATTAGTCCTAGGTTACTACTTACATCAAAAATTTGGCTATAGTTCCCTTCTAAGCAAGCCATGGTTTCAAATCTATATTTTGGGAATACTCTCTGCTGTTTTAACATCTGTCGTGTCTTTCATTTGGAAGAAGCTAACAGAACACATTTCTGGCGAAGCTGCTATAAACAAACAAATTAGAAGGCTATTTCAGACCTCTAAAAGTAATATCTACACCAGACATGGAGTTCCTTTCGTTTTGACACTCCATAGTTTATTCGTATTGACCTCTTGGATATGCGTTATCTTGAATATAATCGATATCTTAGGGGCAACCTATGCACTTTCTAAAATACTACTTCGTAGTGAATCAGAGCAATTTAAACGTATTAAAATGCCTTTAATAAACAATAAAAGTTTATCGAATGAAAAAGCTTGGGCTCTTCTATCAGCATACGCAATTACAATGGGAGCCAGTGTCGATAAAGACGATCTCATAGCAGACCTTGAGAATGTCTCAAGAGTACATGTAAACTTTGATTTTGATAGAGCACTCAATGAACTTCAATTCATGTCCGTAATAAGCTCAGATATCGTTGAATCAACAAGAGCTCACTTTGAACCTACTTAAATCATGATGAATAAGTCTAATAATTGATTTAACTACTTTTTGCTCTCTATCGTTTGAAGGCATCTGTATTCATTAGGTATACCCATACGAGCATAGTCAAAACCGCCCTCAAATGTACCTCTATGACTTGATTTTTATTTATGGGTACTTTACCCTCTGCCACGTCTTAGAATCAAACAGGTACAGGAAGTGGCTGATTTAGCTTACATCAGGGTCTCTACTACGGACCAAAACACAGACCGTCAGTTGTCAGACTCTGGGCTCTCTTTCAAGAAGCAATTCATTGACCGCTGTAGTGGTGGTACTACTAACCGCCCAGCAATAGAAGACCTTAAGGAATATGCCAGAGAGGGAGATACTATTCATGTTCATAGTATTGATAGACTCGCTAGGAACCTTGTAGACCTCAAGACACTCGTAACCCAATGGAACTCAGAGGGAATCAACGTAAAGTTTCATAGAGAGGCATTGTGCTTCAATGCTGGTGGGTCTGATGCAATGTCTGACTTAATGCTAAGCATGTTAGGAGCTGTTGCCCAGTTTGAGCTATCAATGATTCAAGAGAGACGTCAGGAAGGCATAGAGAAAGCCAAGCAAGCTGGTAAGTATCGTGGGCGTCCAGTTAATCAATCCAACCACCAGCGCATACACACACTGCGCTCAGAGGGCGTATCGCTTCGTAAGATTGCCTCTGAGGTAGGTGTGTCATTATCAACAGTGCAAAGGGCTTTAGCAGTCTCTGAGAAAGATTAAGTAATTATCAATGAGTAGAAAAGTAACACCAAGAAAGTGTAGTGAATGTGGTAAACGTAGAATGCCAGCCAAAAGGTCAAACGGGCGGTTGAGTACAAAGTGTAAAGATTGTTTTGGAGGTCAGTTCTGGCAATCTGAATTTGGTCGCTGGTTTGCAGAGGCAGCTAAGAGGCAGTCACCAGTTAGTATGCCTATCGATGAGAATGATATTAAGGGGATTCATGGCCTATGGAAAGAGCGTAAGAAGGGCACAGGTTTTAAAAGAGTAAGGGGTCAACTAAAGCCAATCTATGATTACCATATCAGCCACAGGGACCCAGCAAAAGGGGATGGGTTTCAAGGTCGTTTTACCACGGCAAACCTTATGGTTGCCACAGCTAAAGCCAACAAAATGGCTTATAACAAAGAGTCAATAGATCATGGTTTCAGGGTTTACACCAATAAAAGGCCCTTTGAAACAGCAGCAAAGGTAAGAGAGTGGTCTAGCGGACAATATGATTTAACAGGGCTTGTTGGAGAGTTAGAACTCAAGAAATACGTTTTTAAGAAAAACAGTATTGTAGATATTAACTCAGATTTCTTACCTCAAGGAAAGCCGCCACAGACAATGCTGGAGCATCAACTGAATAGGTTCAAAGGAGGCAGCACGGAGCCTTGGAGACACACAGTAAGCAACGCTAACGAATCGTTTTCATCAGCTCTTGTATATGGAATTGGTCTTGGTAGTGGTGAACTAGATGAGTCTTATGAGGGGCCTCAAGAGCTATCAGTTGATGATTTCTAGCTTAATTCAAAGGCCCGCACAGTTACCTCGAAAAACATATCAATGACCTTTGCAAATCCCTTTAGTGGCGTGGCTTGAAGAGGTTTCCTTGATGACCTATTGAGCACGCCTCGACGATACAGGAGTACATTTTTACTCATTAGCGAAATACTGAACTTTGAAAGGAGTTGGATAAGTTCAGTCAAAAATTCGAGCCCGTGTGGCATACAATCACTAACGAGAGATACCAGTGAGCATTTACTGAGGTCAAGGCAATGTCTGTAAAAGTATAAGCAACAAATATATAACTTTTGTTGAGCTTATGAGCTTTTAGCTTTAAGAAGGAACTTTACA